>NZ_CP100350.1:0-329500 GCF_024204685.1 Gilvimarinus sp. DA14 | reverse complement strand
AACCCGTGCCTATTCGCTCTGGTCAGGGCGGTTTTCTGCGTGACGGACAAAATAATATTGTCACCACCGAGCTTGGCAGTGGAGATTTACAGCGTTTAGCCCAGCAAAGCGGCGGACGCTACATCACCAGCACCTTTGACACCCGCGATGTGGACTACTTAAGCCAGAACGTGTCCGCGCTTAGCGCCAGGCACCAGCAAACCGACTCCAGCATGGACATCTGGCTGGATCGCGGCCCCTGGCTGGTACTAATACTGCTACCCATTGCGCTCTACACCTTCCGTCGCGGCGTTATCCTGGCGCTGTTGCTGGTGCCCGCCGCAGGCTTGCTGCCCACGCCTGTGCAGGCGCAAGCTTTGCCTGATGCCCTATTGACGCCCGACCAGCGCGGCGCCCGTGCGATGCAGCAAAACCAGCCCGAAGCGGCGGCCGAAGCGTTTACCAACCCCGCCTGGCGCGGCACTGCACAGTATCGCGCCGGCAATTACGAAGCGGCCGCCGAAAGCTTTAGCAAAGTAGACACTGCGCTCGGTCACTACAATCGCGGCAATTCGCTGGCGCGCGCCAATCAATTAGACGAAGCTTTAAAAGCTTATGACGAAGCGCTAAAGCGCGACCCGAATTTTGCCGATGCCAAAGCCAATAAGGAAATTGTCGAGCAAATAAAACAACAGCAACAAGAGCAGCAACAGCAAAATCAGGACGGGGACAAGCAGCAGAACAGCGAACAAAATCAGGATCAGCAGCAGAATCAGTCGCAACAAAACAGCTCGTCTGGCCAGCAAGGTGAAGAGCAAAGCGAGCAACAGCAAAGTTCAGCCGCGCCCAACAATTCGCAAGCTCAAGCGGGGCAAAGCAGCTCGCCCGAGAATCAAAACGGGCAGAACCAACAGGGCCAGTCCTCCAGCGCCAGCAGTGGCAATAGCCAGGAAAACGAACCCCAAAATGGCGCTGCGCAATCGTCTAGCCAGGGCCAGGCACAAAATTCCAGCGCGACGGCTGAGGGCGAAAAAAGTGAAGCCGAGGTGCGCGCCCAGCCTACCCCTGAAGAGCTGGAAGAACAACAAGCCCAAGAGCAGTGGCTACGGCAAATACCCGACGACCCATCGGGCCTGCTGCGCAATAAATTTCAGTACGAATATCAGCAAAAACGCCTGGAATCAAAGCTTAAGCAGCTAAACGATATGGGCAATACGGAGCAACGCTGGTGAAGCAAATGAACACGCAAAAATATTCAATGACCCGCTACCTCATCGCGCTTTTTTTGCTGTTAACGGTCAGCCCTTTATGGGCCGCCAGTTTAACGGTTGAACCCGGCCGCGATACCCTGGCGATAACCGATCAGCTGACTTTGAATGTCACTTTAAAAGACGCCAGCACCAGCGATGAACCAGACTTTTCGGTGCTGCGCGACGACTTTGATATTCTGGACATCAGCCGTCGGGTGCAATCGATAAGTATTAATGGCCGCAGCGAATCCTCGGTTATCTGGCAGCTGGCGTTAGCGCCCAAGGTACGCGGCGATATTATTATTCCCAGCTTAGAGGCCGGCGGCGTGCGCTCCGAGCCCGTTACCATTAATGTCACTAACGCACCCGATTCACCCGCCGACACCAATGCAGAAACTTTTTTAGAAGTCACCGCGAACAAAGACTCGGTTTATGTGCAAGAGCAAGTGCTGGTTACCGCCAAGCTGTATTCAAAGTACAACTGGAGCGGGCGCGAGCTGGGTAGTTTTGAACTGGACAACGCCCTGGTTGAAGCCGTGAGTGAAGACGAGTACGTCTCGACCATTAATGGTGTGCAACACCTGGTGTACGAAGTGGTGTTTGCCCTTTACCCGCAAAAAAGTGGCACCCTGCGTATTCCTCCGCTGCAGTACGCCGCGCAGTTACGCAGCGGCGGCCGTTCACTCATGAGTTTTAGCTCTGGCCCGGTGCGTCGCGGTCGCAGTCAGGCTTTGGATATTGAGGTGCAACCCATTCCTGCGGCCAATGGCAGTAGCGCCTGGCTGCCGGCAAAAGGGATTAAGCTGACGCAACATTTTAGTCATGATCCGGAAACTCTAGTGGCTGGTGAACCGGTTACCCGACGCGTCACCATAGAGGCCGAGGGTTTACTGCCCACCCAACTCCCGCCTATTGAGTTTGGCGCTATCGATGGCTACAGCAGCTACAAAGACAAAGCCCAAACCGATGAAAACCGCAGCAGCTCGGGCGTAACCAGTACCCGCACCGAAACCCTGGCACTGGTACCCAATGCCGCAGGGCGCGCCACCTTGCCACCGGTAGAGCTGCGCTGGTTTAACACCACCACAGGTGAGTTTGAAACGGCAAGCCTGCCGGCATTGGAGGTGAATGCCACCTTGCCAAGTAAACCGGGCAAAGCTGTAAGTATCGCCAGCGAGCCTGACACCAGTGGAGGCACAGGCGAGGTGACAGTAATCGAACGGGCGCCTTTGTGGTTGATTATCAGCCAGGCAATCACAGCTTTATTGCTGGTCCTGTTTGCCGCGCTTTATTTTTTCGCCCCCAAAACAGCCAAGCCAACACACAGTCGCAATAAAGAAAGTGACTCCAGCGACAAGGCCCTATGGAAAAAAGTCAAACGCAGCGCTGCCGATGAGAACTGGGGCCAGCTGCGCCAAAATTTATTGCAGTGGGCGAGCGTGCATTGGCACAGCCCCGTAAAAGGACTGGACGAGCTGAGCCGACTGGCCGGCAAAGAAACTACCAACAGCGACACTATTCGCCAACAACTGCACGAGCTAGACAAAGCCATTTACAGCGGCCAACTGCATAACTTTACCCCGGGCAAATTATTACCCGAGCTGCAACAACTGCGCGTTAACAAACGCGACGGCAAAAGCGAAACGCTCGCCCCACTCTACCCGGCGTAAGTTAACCAATGACCGAGCTGCTAAACCTTGAACTTGAAGGCCATATATTAAAGCTGCGGCGCTTGCAGAGTTCTCTGGATGAGCTGCGCCTGGACGACAAGGTAGTGTCTTTAAACCTGCGCCGTGAATGGCACGGCGTGCACGCCTTTCACTTGCCGGGCCATGGCACAGTTACCCTCGAGTATTCCCTGGATAACACCGCCCGCAACTGCAACTACCGTATTCTTTCGGGCCAGCAGGTGTTAGCCGAAGGCCAATCAGTTATCACCGGAGAGCTAAATCCATTCAATGCGACTGAATCAAAATCCAGCTCACACAACGTTGAAAGTAAAGCCACCGACGCGGTAAAAAATCACGGCATTGCCCTATTCGGATTATTTTTTAAATTGATCAAAAGCGCGGGCGCGCTAAAAGCCGCGCTCGCCGGTACCGCTCTGGCCGGGTGGGCCTGGCTGTTTAACCTGGAAGTGGCCATTTGCATTATCGCCGCACTGTTTATTCACGAGTTTGGCCATGTGATGGCCATGCGCCAGTGTGGGTTAAAGGTAAAAGGTATTTACCTTATTCCCTTTTTGGGCGGCGCGGCGGTCAGTGAACAGGCCAAAACCCGCTGGCAGGATTATAAAATTTCCATGGCAGGCCCGATTGTGGGCGGCGCCGGTGCTGTTGCTGGCTGGCTTGCCTGGCTGTTAACCGGCAACCAAACTCTCGCGATTTTCGCCGCCGTTAGCTTGCTATTAAATATTTTTAATTTGTTGCCTATTGTCCCACTGGATGGCGGTCAGGCGATTAAAGCCATTGCCTACAGCAAACCCGGCAAACTCGGTCATATTATTATGCTGGCCTTGAGCGCCGTACTGGTGGCCGGAGCCGCCGCCTTCGGATTTACTCTGCTGGTGTTTTTTGGCATTTTAGGCGCGGTTGATTTACTCGCCAGCGGCAGCAAGGAGTATCAACGCCAGGTGCCCATGAACACCTATGGCATGACGGTGTGCGCCGGGCTCTACTTTTTTGTTGTCTCGGTGCTGGTGGCTATCTCCTGGGCCATGGCGGGCTCGGGGATTGCCGGGGCAAACCTGCCCTTTGTATTTCTCTCAAGCTGACCCCTTGCTCGCGCCTTACCCGCTTAGGGCGAAAAGGTAAAAATTTACAAACCTTATCCTAGGCTTTATCCCCCTAAAACCTTCCGCAGCCCCCGCCCCGTAAAGTCTGGCGTCCAATCTTTCGCTGAATCTCTGGCTATCGCAATCGTCTCAAATTTGCGCTATCTTATTTCCATATAGTCACACTGAACATAACAACAGAAAGTGCACAATAACAAGGAGACACTCATGTATAGCCACACCCGTTTTAATTGGCGCCCATTGGCGGCCGCCATTGCCGGAACCACCCTGCTCGCCGCCTGCGCCAGCCAACCCACATCGAGTCAGAAGTCAGTCTTTAGCATTAACGACAAAGAGTATTTTGACTCGGCCGCCGTGGATGTTTTTGCCTTTTCCAGCAAACCGGGCGGCCTGTTTTTTGATTCTAAAACCGCGGGTATTGAAATTGTTCAACACGGCGAGCGCACCGCCACCAACGGTGATGTTCGTCTGTTACACACCCCCGAGCAGTGGGACGGTATGGGGCAGTTTGTCGACCGCGATGTCGACCCGCAAACCGGCACCATCACCACCGAACTGGCCTACCCCGAGCACGACTTTAGCTACCGCGTGCAGGCTAGCGCAAACGCCACGGGTGTGACTGTCAGTGTGCATTTAGACCAGCCATTACCGCCCGAATTGGAAGGCAAAGCCGGCTTTAATATGGAATTTGTGCCCGCTGAATACTGGGATAAAACCTATTTGGCCGACGGCAAGCCGGGCCAATTCCCACGCTCTGCCTCCACCACCGACGGCATGTTAATAAACGATGACGGCTTAACCGAACCCACGCCCTTTGCTCGGGGTAAAACCCTGGTACTGGCGCCCGAGGATGACGAACGCCGCGTAACCATTAAAGAAAGCCTGGGTGATGGCGAGTTGATGCTATTTGATGGTCGTACCAAGGCACAAAACGGCTGGTATGTGGTTCGCGATATGATTCCGGCCGGCGCTAGCGGTAAAGTGGTGGAATGGGACATAGAGATTAGCGCCATCCCTGACTGGGTGCGCGAACCCGTGGTGGGCTATTCACAGGTAGGCTATCACCCAGCGCAATCCAAGCAAGCGGTGATTGAGCTGGACCCTAACGATAGCCCCGAAAGCAACATCCAGCTTCTGCGTGTCAACGCCGACGGCAGCACAGAAGTGGCCCTAAGCGGCAAACCCAAACCCTGGGGCGATTATCTTCGCTATCAGTACCTCACCTTCGACTTCTCCGAGGTTGATGAACCCGGCCTGTATCAATTGCGCTACGGCAAGCAGACCGGTAACGCCTTCCCCATCAGTGAAGATGTGCTGACCAAAGTCTGGCAGCCGACCTTGGACTTTTTCTTTCCGGTGCAAATGGACCATATGCTAGTGCGCGAGGCCTACCGCGTCTGGCATGGTCGCTCGCACATGGACGATGCCCTGCAGGCGCCACCCAGCTACGAGCACTTTGACCTCTACGCCCACGATGAAAACCTGGACACAGACTTTGCGCCCTTTGAACATATTGACGGCTTAAACTACGGTGGCTGGTACGACGCCGGTGACTACGACATTCGCACTCAGTCGCAATACCACACAGTGCAAGGGCTGGTGCATGCGGTGGAAGAATTTGGCATTGAGCGCGACAACACCACCGTCGACCAAGCGAAAAAATTCACTCAAATAAATCGCCCGGACGGCCAGCAGGATATTCTGCAGCAGATTGAACACGGCACCCTGGCGCTGATTGCCCAGCATCGCGCCATTGGCCACGCCATTCCGGGTATTGTCGCCGGGCGTTTATACCAGTACCCCCACTTGGGCGATGGCTCCACCAAAACCGACAATATGGTTTACGACGCCAGCATGGACCCCCACGCCGATGAACGCGCCGTGGGCGATATGTACGAGCCCTCGACTGTAGACCCCACCGCCGGTGAAGACCTGATGCCCGAAAACGGCACTCACAGTGGCCGCTTTGACGACCGTTGGGCCTTTACCAGCAATACCACTGCCCTTAACTATGGCTCGGCCGCCGCCCTGGCCGGTGCCAGCCGAGTATTGGGGTCGCTAAACGCAGATCTCGCCGCCGAAAGCCTGGAAACGGCGAAAAAAGTGTGGGATTACGAAGCGGGCCGCGAACCCAACACCTACCGCTTTGGCAATACCACCGGCGGCCAGTTGGAAGAAGAGCACCTGAAAGCGGCAGTGGAATTATTGCTCGCCACCCAAGAGCAAAAGTACGCGGACGCGGTGCGCGAGCTACTGCCCCAGGTAAAAGAAAACTTTCACGGTGAAAACGTCACCATGCTAGTCGCCGCTCTGCCCTATATGGATGACGCCTACGCCACCGAGCTGGAAACCCTGGCGCGCGAATATCGCGAGGGCATTAGCGAAATCGAAAAAGATAACCCCTACGGTGTCCCCATTACTCGCGGTGGCTGGGCCGGTAACGGCACCGTTATGGGTTTTGGTATCACCAACTACTGGCTGAACAAAGCCTTCCCCGAGATCGTAGAAAAAGACTTGGTATTCCGCAGCCTGAATTATATTTACGGCACCCACCCGGACTCTAACTACTCTTTTGCCTCGGGTATCGGCGCCGAGTCGCAAACCGCTGCCTACGGCAGCAACCGCGCGGACTTTTCCTATATTCCCGGCGGGGTTGTGCCCGGGGTACTGGTATTGGCACCGGACTTACCCGAAAACAAAAGCAATTGGCCCTTCTTTTGGGGACAGAATGAGTATGTGATTCCTATGGGCAGCCGCTATTTGTTTTTGACCCACGCCGCCCAGGCCTTGTTAGAAAAGTAGTTTTTGCGTGGAAATGTGAGCCTTGCGCCGACACCCCTGTGGTGTCGGCCTTTTTTCATTACCCCTTAGTTGCCCCTAGCAGCACGATACCGAAAATCACCCAATCGTTAATAATGTGAGCGCCGGTAGAAACCAGAATATTTTTGGTTTTAATGTAGGCGAGCGTCAACACCAATCGAGCCGTGCCAATCACCAGCACACACTGGAGCCAATTCCAGTTGTAAGATGGCAGATGAACCAGACCAAAGATAACGGATGAAAGCAACCAGGCCAGTAACACCGCCTTGGTACGGGACAACCCCAAACGCTGGTGGCCTAAATACAAAATAGCCAGCAGCGGCAGTATCGTCAGAACCTCTTCCCCAAAAAGCTGGGGAATACTGCGCAGAAAAAACCATTCGCGCTGCGCCAGACTTTGGTCGGCCAAGGTTTGCACCGCAATATTCTGGTCGGCGCCGAAAAGCTTGATCACCAACACGCCCACCAACGAACTCACCACCAAATTCAACAGGGCAAAAGCCAGCATCCAACCGAAATCTGCCGCGCGAAGCCTACGAAACAGACTCCGCCAATGGGGGCCAGCGACGTATCGCAGAACCGCAAGGGGAATAGCGGGAAACAACAGGGTGCGAATTAAAATACCCGGGTCACCGGTCAGTACGGGAACATTAAGTGTCAAGCAGGTAAAACCCAAGGCCACTGCAGCCAATACCATCAACCACTGGCGGGTAGATATTGTGACGGGCTGGCCCGCATAAAACGGGAAGTCATCGCCGGGGCGCTCCAGCCCCCTCACCAAAGGCTTAGCTGCCGTATTGCTCATCGTCACGCACTATACCCTTTTAAAAAAATGCTTACCATGTGCTAATCCGCTGTTCTCTTGGCAGATACAGCGCATCGTCCGGGCCCTCAGAAAAGGCCTGGTACCACACGTCCAGGTTTCTGACCGTGCCATTCGCGCGGGTGTTGTAACTCCCCCCGCCATAACACCCACCCAAACGGATTGACGGATATTGGGACTCAAGTCTTTGCGGATATAGTAACCGCAATGAGGGCACCCGAAGGATTTTTCTGGATTGCGCCACTCTTCGCATAGCGCCTGCTGACTTGTAAAGACGTGCCAGCAGCTCGGGCATTGGTGCGACATACAACTCCGTGATAATTATTATTGTATTAAGCACGCCTACCAACGAGCTTTATCCCACATTTCCGGGTTGGCCCAAAAGCGCGGGTTATTCCAGGCGCGTTTATGGTTATAGTTGCTGATATTATAGGTGTAGAGAGCCAAGGCCTCGCCACCCTCTTCCAACTGCGCCTGCCTTTTAAAACCCAAGCCGATAAAATCGCTTTTACTCCAACCGCTTTTCTCACTCACGAGTACCGCAATCTGGCGAGTACCGTAATTGCGCAGCAGGCCGATTAACGTTTGCCCCTGGATGTGATCTATGTGCTCAAGTGTCTCGGTCACCAAGGCAAGATCCTGTATCTCGGAAAGCGCCAAGCCTTCTTTTGTATCGCCCGGCGCAAGACAAGTAACCTTACAGGAATGATGCTCCGACCACCGCTGTGCCAAGGCTTCACTTGTGTCACCTAGGACAACGATTGTTTGGGGTTGGCAAGCGTCGATGATATTAGCTAGCGCTTGATTTGATTCGGACATAGAGTGCTAAGAAGTTGAGTGTGCTTTTCAGTATCACACCTTTAGTGAAGAGGTCGCAAGACAAGCATAAGAACCTTGCTGCTTGACGAGGACTATTTTTAAACGATAACGAACCCAGGGAATGACATTTTGCCGAGCTTTTTAAAATAGAAGATCGCTGGCAATAACACACACCCCGAGGGACAACAGCCGAAAAGTCGCCTTACCATTTGTCGCTGTGCAGATTAAACCAGCGCCCCCCAGCCCAAGGCTGGAAGATCGCCCAGGTGAAGTATGAAAAACAACAAGGGTGCCCCAAGCCACGGCCAACACCGAGCTTAGGCTGAAAACTGTGAAACGGGCGCGGAATCTTCACCTGAAGCCGTCGGCAAAATGCGCATCACGAAAAAAAGCTCAGACCAATAGACGGTTAACGACCAGTAAAAGCACGAACCCCACCATAAAGTTCAATATTTGGAACTTTAATTGGTGTTTCAGCCAATAAATCCCTTATAAAGGACTTACAAAAACACCACTTAAAGTGCTATATTAGGAACACAAACATAGAATACCGCAACAAAATTCGACTTTTAGCACTTTATGAGACAAAGCAACGACACAATCACCGCCGCCGATCTGGGCGAACGCCTAAAGCAGGCGCGCCTTAACCTCGACCTGACCCAGGTGGAGACCGCCGAGCGCGCGGGTGTTACCCGCAAAGCGGTGTTAAACGCCGAAAAGGGCCAAGCGACTCTGGAGGTGTTTGTTGCCATTATGCACGCACTTGATCAGGCCGCGCAGCTGGATAACTTTTTGCCTCCCCCGCCCGTCTCTCCGGTGCAATTGGCCAAACTACAGGGCAAAAAGCGCAAGCGCGCCTCCGGCAGCCGTAAAGATGAGCACGACGAGGAGCCCAGCGCATGGTAATGGAAGTGGTGGCTGTCACCTACGGTGAACACGAGGTGGGTGCGGTAAGCTTTGATACTGCCACAGGCCTGGGCGCGTTTGAATACACCCAGAGCTTTATCAAAACTGGCATCGAGCTGTCGCCCTTGAAAATGCCGCTGGCGCGGCGTATTTACACCTTCCCCGAGCTGGACTTTCACACCTTTAAAGGCCTGCCGGGAATGATTGCCGACTCGCTGCCCGACGACTTTGGCAACGCGGTACTTAACGCCTGGGTCGCCAGCCAGGGCAAACAGACCGCCGACATCACCCCCTTGCAGAGACTGCAATACACCGGCCGTCGGGGCATGGGGGCGCTGGAATACCATCCGGCCACCCGCTTAAAAAGTCTGAATGCGTCCACCCAGGTTGAAGTGGAACAACTGGTGACGATTGCGCAGGAAATTCTGGACCAGCGCGAAGAATTTAAGGTTTCCCTGCAAAGCGATGGCAGCGACGAGCGCGAAGCCATGCTGGCGTTACTCTCTGTGGGCATGAGCGCGGGCGGCGCACGCCCTAAGGCCGTGCTGGCCTTTAATAAAGACTTTACCCAGGTGCGCTCTGGCCAGGCGCGGGTGCCAGAAGGCTTTGAGCACTACATCATGAAATTCGACGGCGTCAGCGAACACAATGCCGACCGCGAAACCTTTGGCGACCCCATGGGTTTTGGCGCCATGGAATATGTGTACTACTTAATGGCCAAAATCTGCGACATTAATATGATGCCCTGCCATTTAATCAACGAGGGCGAGCGGCGCCACTTTATCACCCAGCGCTTTGACCGCACAGGCAACGATAAAATACACGTGCAAACCCTAAACGGCCTGGCTCACGTGAACTACAAAATGCCCGGCTCTTTTTCCTACGCCGAATTATTTGAAGTGGCGCGGCAGCTGAAACTGCCAGCCGAAGACGCCGAACAACTGCTAAAGCGTTTGGTGTTTAACGTTGTCGCGCGCAACCACGACGACCACGCCAAAAACTTCGCCTTCACCCTGCAAGACAACACCTGGCGTCTGGCCCCGGCCTACGACATCGCCTACAGCTACAAACCCGGCAGCCGCTGGGTTAACAGCCACTGGATGACCTTAAACGGTAAACGCGACCAGTTCACCCGCGACGACTTGTACAGCCTGAGCAAAATAAGCCCCCTATTCACCCGTAAGAAAATCGACCAAACGTTAGAGCAAACCTGCGACAGCGTAAGTAAATGGAAAACGCTCGCCACCGAACATGCCGTACCCAAAAGTTTGCTTAAAGAAATAGAGGGAAATTTTAGATTGGACTTATAATTTTCACTCAATTACAACAAAAGCGAGGAAAACTACAGATAAAGATATAGCCGCTACTGCGTAAACCCGCCCACCCGAGATCAATTTGGTTGCTCTGCAGTCAACCGATCCAGCCAATATTCGGATTTTTCATCAGAGTGGCCGTCCCAATGTTGATTACTGTACAAGTAATACAAGCGCGAGGTGGCTGCCTCGTTACCATTGTTCGCGGCTTTCACATAAGCTTTGCTAGCAAGGTCAAAATCATCACGCTGAGATAGGAAATCACCGTAAGACAGGCAGGCCGGGTAAAAGTTATTATCACACTCGCGAGCCATAAAGGCCTCGTACTTAGCGTTAAACTCTTCGCGGTTTCCCGGAGCAATACATTGCGATACAGCTTCATCTACGCACTGAATATCGTCCATTGCAGCCTTGTAAAGGCTATAGAGAACCTCTCGCGTGTTATTGCTCTCAAACGATCGATGTAAGTTCGACTCGTGGAAAAATCGACCTGACGCTCTATACGTCTTCCCTCGGTAAAATTTTCCATACTTTCCGTCGTCATATCTAATAAAAAACGGCTAACAAACACCTCACGAACAATCGATAAAGCCAACAAAGGCAAAAGCACAAGAATAGCGACTGTCTTTAACGTCTCCTTGTCAGTTCTGAATTTCACTCCCTAAGACCTCACAATATGATTGCCGCAAACAAGTTTGACTAAATTAAGCTCGTGGCCGAGAAAGACAACGAAAAACTGCCCATATCTAACTTTGGCACACCCGCCCCCCTGCGAGCGAGCCGAACGGAGGCCTATTTTAGGGGGTAAGTGAGCAGGACGCTCACGCAAGTATCGCCGCGCCATGGACGGCGCGTCGATACGGCCCGCTAAAATAGGCTGGAGTGAGGGCACCCGCAGGGCCGCGAACCGGGGTGTCTTCTTTTGGTTACTTTTCTGGACAAGCAGAAAAGTGACAAGTATTACTGCCCCAACAACCCACGCAACTGATTCACTTTCTCTTTATCTTCGTCTGACAAATTCTCTTCAATCGCCTTTTGCGCGGCGTCTTGGGCACGAGATTTAAGTTCAGCCTCGGCACGATCGCGCGCTTTATCGATCAATGGCTGAACAATGGCTTTCGCCAGCTGGGGCCCGGTTAAGCCGTTTTCGCGATCGCCCAGATTGGTTCGGGTAATATCGCTCAGAGCCACGGTGCGATTTTTATACTGCGGCGATACCAAGTCCATGGAAATATCGGTAAAGCTCAGTTTTTCCACCATAAAGCGCGGTGCGGCGCCTGAGGATGACTCCGGCTGTGCTTCTTCTTGCGAGCTTCCCTGATTCAAGCGGCGCATCAACTCTTGAATATTGGTTTGCGCAATACCTTTGTCCTCAACCGTTAACTGCGCGCCATCGATCAGGATTTCATCGATAACGATCACCGGGTCGCGCAAGGTGGCCGGCTCAACCTGCAGGGCAACCTCATTTAACTGAAACAGGTAGGGCTCATTAAAGCCTTCCAGGTTGGCGATAGACAAACCGTGCAGCTCGCCTCTCCCCTGCTTTAGCTCAAAGTGAGTGGAGTCTAGGCTGACTTCGGTTTGCAGCACCTCGGTGCCAATACGCTCAATCGCACCCGCGACTATGGTGTCTAAGTTTTTAACCAAATAATAAATACCGCCGCCTATCAACAAAAACAGCACCAGTAAAATAATCAGAATGATTTTTAACGCTTTCATATAGGTATTCCTTTGCCGAAAATTAGTTTTAAGGAGCTGGCTGTGTTTGCGGCGCAGCTTGTCCGCCAGTGGCAGGCTCGTCATCTAAATGCTCAAGCGCTTCGCGGGCGCGATCCATCTCCGCTTCCACCGAGTTGATGATCGCATCCCAGCCCTGCACGATCACCTGGTTGGCCTTTTTCACCATAGCGCCAACCGAATCCTGCTCCATTTTCTTAATTGTGTTGCTGAGCGCCTGGGCGCGCGCCTGTAAATCCGCCGATTGGCTTTCCAGCTCGGCCACCCGGGCCTTAAGCTGCATGTGTTGCTGATAACCCCAGTACAGTGCCGCGCCCTGCGCCGACACCGCAATAACCAATAAAATCAGTAGTAAACGCGCGAAAAACCCCATATTCACTTCTCCTAAGCAATGCGCCAACGCTGAAAAACGCCTATCATAACGCGCACTAAGCAACAAAACACAACCGTGAAAACAAGCTCTTATGAATGATAGCTCTCTCGCCCTGAATTTACTGGGCATTATTGCCATCTTATTTACCGGCGCCATTGTCCTGACCATTATCGCCGTGGTCATTATGTATGTGGTCGATGTCAACCAAAGCGCTCACACCATTCGCCGCAACTACCCGGTCATTGGCCGCTTTCGCTACCTGTTTGAACACTTGGGGGAATTTTTTCGCCAGTACTTTTTTGCCATGGACCGTGAAGAGCTGCCCTTTAACCGCGCCGAGCGCGCCTGGGTGTATCGCTCGGCCAAAAATGTGGACGCCAATGTCGCTTTCGGCTCAACCCGCGATTTAAGTAAAACCGGCGAAGTGATGTTTCTAAACTCCGCCTTTCCCACGCTGGAAAAAGATGCCGCGCTGCCCTCAGAGGTGATTGTAGGCCCCTATTGCCGCAAGCCCTACACCACCAGTTCCATTTTTAACATCAGCGGCATGAGCTTTGGTGCCTTGTCCAAGCCCGCCGTACGCGCGCTTTCCGCAGGCGCCGCCAAAGCGGGCTGCTGGCTCAATACCGGCGAGGGTGGCCTGTCGCCCTACCACCTGGAAGGCGGTTGCGATGTCGTGTTCCAGATAGGCACCGCCAAATACGGCGTGCGCAACCACGAAGGCCACCTCAGCGATGAACGGCTAAAGCACCTGGGCGAGCACGAACAGGTAAAAATGATTGAGATCAAGCTCAGCCAAGGAGCCAAACCCGGCAAGGGCGGTATTCTGCCCGCCGAAAAAGTCTCGGCCGAAATTTCCGCTATTCGCGGCATTCCCGAAGGTCACGCCTCCATCAGCCCCAACGGCCACCCGGATATCCGTTCGGTGGATGATCTACTGGATATGATTGAGCATGTGCGTGAAGTCACCGGCAAACCCGTGGGCTTTAAAGCGGTCATTGGCAGCAAGCAATGGCTGGAAGATTTAGTCGCTGCCATAAAACAACGCGGCATCGACCGGGCACCGGACTTTATAACCATTGACAGCTGCGACGGCGGTACCGGCGCCGCCCCCCAGCCGTTGATAGATTATGTGGGCCTGCCGCTCAAAGAGAGCCTGCCCTGGGTGTGTGACTTGCTAACCCAGCACGGCTTAAAAAGCCGTATTAAAGTGATCGCCTCGGGCAAGCTGGTTACCCCTTCTAAAGTCGCCTGGGCCCTGGCCTGCGGCGCTGATTTTACCGTGAGCGCGCGGGGCTTTATGTTCGCCCTGGGCTGTATTCAGGCCATGCAGTGTCACAAAAATACCTGCCCCACTGGGGTCACCACCCACGACCCGAAACTGCAGCGCGGCCTCGTCCCGGCCGACAAAGCCGAGCGTGTGGCCCACTATCAACGCAATATGACCTACGGCGTAGGCCTGATTGCCCACGCCTGCGGGGTTGCGGAGCCGCGCGGACTGCGCCGCGACCATGTGCAAATTGTTATGGCATCTGGGTTATCGGCGCCGTTAAGTGAACTTCACCCCGAGCCTGTGACTCTGATAGACGACCAGGACCAGGCGCACGCCAGCAGCGCCGGCAAAGCGAACAAAGAGGTACCCCATGAAAGCATCAATTAAATGGCTGACGTTCATCGCACTAGTCGTCTGCAGCAGTGTTCAGGCGCAGCAAAATGACAACCCAGATGTGGTCACCATCAGCGATTTAAGCTGGACCGATGAAAGTTTTTTATCGCAACAGCGTGCACGTATCGACCGGTTAGCGCGGGAAAACTTAGGCAGCCAGATTCGCGGCGACAAATCAGACCTGAGCACCTTGCAACGCATTATCGACCGCGAGCTGGTCAAAAAAGATGACACCATCACCCAGCAGGCGCTGGGAGTGGTACTGGGCGATGTCATGCTCAAAGACGAACAAGAGCTAACCTGGAAAGTGTACGAAGACAAAGTGGGCCGCTCGCGCGCCCTGTGCGCCATGAGCGTCGAAGAGTGCCTATTCCCAGTGACTATGCTGTCACGGCGCATGCGCGTAGGGTTAAAGCCGGATGTAAAAAAAGTTTACGTAGAAGCCCTGGAGCTGATTGCCGAATCACTGCCCAAACTTCCCTATGGCGAGGTACGGGAGTATAAGGCTTATTAAAAAGCCTGAAGTCGGATGTCTGAAGTCAGATGCTAACGCGTCAGACCTCAGACATCAGTCGTCCGACAGCTTTACTCCAACTCCGCCTTAATCTTCTCTGCCTGAGCAGCCAGCACATCACCTTCAGCGGGCTTGGCATTGGCAAAATCCAGCTCGCTCATTTCATCCATAGGCACCAAGTGAAGGTGGGTGTGGGGCACTTCCAGCCCCGCGATCATCATACCCACGCGGGTGGCCGGAAAAGCCTTTTGCAGCGCCTTGGCTACCTTTTGGCTAATAACAGTCAGATGCGCCAGAGTCTCGGCGGGCAGGTCGTACCAGTGGTCGATTTCCTCGCGGGGAATCACCAGTACATGGCCATCTTTTAGCGGCGCAATGGTCATTATGGCCACCGCGATATCATCCTCGTAAACAAAATGCCCCGGCAATTCACCGGCAATGATTTTGCTGAATACACTTGCCATAGTGGCCTCCTTAATTAATAAACAGCAACTCCGAGCTTCATCAGCTCGCGCGCTAACACTTCGTCCAGATTATCCAGCTGCGCTTGCTCTAATTCAATTACCGGACAGTGGGCGGCCTTGAGTTTTTCGCGCAATTCAAGCGTGGCGGCCAACTTTCCCGGAGCGGCTTCGGCAGGCCAATACACAATGGCCACCCGCTGCTGCGGTAAATAAAAATCAACCGTCACTGATTGATCACGGTATTGCCCCAAGGTCAATGCCAAAGCATAACGTCGGGCGTGTGTTAAGCCTGTGACATACAGCCAATTGTTAATCAGGTTTAAGCCGCTCTCGGCAGGCTCGTGGCCGTCTAAGCAATGTGCCGCATCGGGCTTTAAAGCCGCCACGGTCTGCTGCAAGGCTGGGTTATCCAGCAAGGTTTCGGGCCAGGTTACAAAAGGGATAGCGGTGCTCTCGCTGACGTGCTGCTGCGCCCCCAGGGCTTTACCCGCCTCGGTCGCCAGCCAGCCGTGCACGTGCTTTTCAATCCAGCCGCGCTCGGCCAGCAACACATTAATTAATCGCGCCGGCAGGCTGAGCTTTAACGCCAAGTTACGCGCACCCAACGGCGCCTCGGGTAACAGCCCCATCACCGGATGGTTCTTCAAACTTTCGGGCCACACAATATACTCACCATACTTGGGGTGGTTGGCGTAGGTACCGCCTTCAAAACGCCCCTTCTCGGTCAACTGCCAGTGACCGTCCACCTTAATAATCCAACCGCTGTTGGCCAGCAAAATAAACAGCTCTTTACTGTCTTTACCAATCGCCTTCGCCAGCGCCGTGGTGGATAGATGTTTTTGCTGTGAGTCCCTACTCATAAGCCCGCCCATTACTTTTGTGCAAGATTAGCACGAAAGTACTGGCCAAAGGTTAAACAATACCCTATACTCCGCGCCCTCAGTGAAAGCCTCACAAGAGCCCTAAGAGCTCCGTTCGAGACCCGCGCCATTTGCGCACCGTGCTATGAGGCAACTACTGATGGAGATTTACTCCAGCGTATGCCTCAAGCGGTTATGTATTTCCCGCCTGAATTAGATACCTGAAAGCAGCGGCCTGCGGGCACTGCGGTAAACCTGTGATTGTTACCGGCGCTTTGGCGCCCTGACCTGTCTGTTTGAGTCAATCTCCGACTCGCGGCGTACGCATTACGCCATTTTGCAATCGGCGCCCCGCGCCACAATTGGATGTATTCATGTCATCAGAAAACATTGCTTTTTCCGAGCTGAACCTGTCTCAGCCCGTTCTTAACGCCATTTCTAAAATTGGCTACGAAACCCCCTCACCGATTCAAGCACGCGCCATTCCCGCGCTGCTGGACGGTAAAGATATTGTCGGCCTGGCACAAACCGGTACCGGTAAAACCGCCGCTTTTGCCCTGCCCCTGCTGTCGAGCATCGACACCAAGAGCACCGACACCCAAGTGCTGGTGTTGGCCCCGACCCGCGAACTGGCCATTCAGGTCGCCGAAGCCTTTCAAAGCTATGCTAGCGAGCTGAACAACTTTCACGTACTGCCCATTTACGGCGGTCAGGATATGCGCGGCCAGCTGCGCCAGTTAAAGCGTGGCGCTCAAGTGGTGGTAGGCACCCCCGGCCGTGTTATGGACCATTTGCGTCGCGGCAGTCTGGATTTATCCGGCCTTAAAGCCATGGTGCTGGACGAAGCCGACGAAATGCTGCGCATGGGCTTTATTGACGACGTGACCTGGATTATGGAGCACACCCCCGAGACCCGCCAAACCGCGTTGTTTTCGGCCACCATGCCCAAAGAAATTCGCCGTGTTGCCAACACCTACCTGCGCTCGCCCGAAGAAATTAAAATTGCCCGCGAAAGCACCACTGGCAGCAACATCGAGCAGGCCTACTGGATGGTAAGCGGCACCAACAAACTGGATGCCCTAACCCGTATTCTGGAAGTGGAGCCTTTCGACGGCATCATCATGTTCGTGCGCACCAAAACCGCCACCGTCGAACTTGCCGAAAAACTCGAAGCCCGTGGTTACAGTGCTGCCGCCATTAACGGCGACATGAACCAGGCGCTGCGCGAGCGCACCATTGAGCGCTTAAAAAACAAATCGCTGGATATTCTGATTGCCACCGACGTTGCCGCCCGCGGTATTGACGTTGAGCGCGTCAGCCACGTTATTAACTACGACATTCCTTACGACAGCGAAGCCTACGTACACCGCATTGGCCGCACCGGCCGCGCCGGTCGCTCGGGCAAAGCCATCTTGTTTGTCGCCCCGCGCGAAAAACGCCTGCTTTACTCAATCGAGAAAGCCACCGGCCAGCGCATTGAAGCCATGAAGCTGCCCAGCGGCGACACGGTCAGTGCCGCGCGTATCGATCAGTTCTTGCAGCAGATTACCGATGTGGTCAACAGCGAAGAAGACATGAGCTTTTTCGAAGAGCTGCTGGCCAAATACAGCCGTGAGAACGACCTAGAGCCAGAAGCGATTGCCACCGCCCTGGCCTACCTGCTGCAAAAGAACCGTCCGCTGCAGGTTAAATTTGCCGAAATCAAACCCGAGCGCGAGCGCAGCCGTGATCGCGGCGAGCGTGGCGAACGCCCCCGTCGCAGCAACCGTGGCCCGGAAGAAGGCATGAAGCGCTACCGCATTGAAGTGGGCCGCAACCACGGCGCACGCCCAGGTGATATCGTCGGTGCCATCGCCAACGAAGCCGGTTTAAAAGGCCGCAGCATCGGCCAGATTAAACTGTTCGACAGCTTCGCGACCTTGGATCTGCCTGAAGACCTAGCTCCCGCACAGACGAAGAAAATTGCCTCGCTGCATGTGCGTGGTCAGCAGTTGTCACTGAGTGAGGACCGCGGGCCTATGCGTAAAGGTGGGGATAAGGGGAAGGCTAAGCCGCGTAAGCGTAAAGCGTAAGCTCACCTACGGGTAATTGATGTACCGCCACAGCAGGAGACTGCTGTGGCGGTTTTTTATTGGGCGTTAATAAATTAACGGCTTTTTATATGCCCGCATCGCCGGGCGTAGCGAGTTACTTTTCTGTTGTTTGGCCAACAGAAACCTAACGAAAAGAGAAGCCCACCCCGACGAATGGCCCTGACGGGTCCCCCTCACTACGGCCTATTTTTGAGGGCCGTATCGACAAGACCTCCCTGTCCCGGCGATACTTGCGCACGCGTCCTGCGTGCTTACCCACAAAAACAGGCCTTCGTTCGGCTCATTCGCAGGGGCCCCAGGTGTGCCACTCTGATCATTGGATGTACAGGTTTCACCTGATCCGTTTATCAAAGCTATCTTAGCCTCTTACAATCTTTTCACCAGAAAACGTAACGCAGCCAGTTGCCTTTCTTGTTCGTAGAGGGCGATATATTCCTGCCAAAGCTCGCGGTTAATCATGCCGCCGGAAACGGTAATTTTCTCATTCAAGGCTTCGCTCAACTCCATAAACTCCAATTGATCTCGTTGAATCTGCTCGCTATACCGCGCAGCATTAGTGTCGTCGAAATCTAACGCTAGACCAGCGCCGACCGCGCGTTCGACCAGCGTTTCTCCTTGCCTAAATAAAACGTCCGCACGTTTGGCACACGCACTATGCCAAGCAGCATCAAGGGCGTTTGCATAGCAAACCTGATGAACGAATCTCAAGCCAGGCACCGTCTGAGCCGCGCTCACGCCTAGTATATCTGTGAACTCATCGCCGGTGAGATAACCGTAGCGATCAAGGTACACATCGCCAATCATCTCTATATATTTCGCCTGATAGGCATTATTGCTCGGCGCATTTCCGGCGTTCTGAAAATGCTCTAACGCTTGAGAAAAATCACCAGAACGATAAGCGTGCTCAGCAAGAATATCGTCCACCACCGCATTATCCGGCGCCAAAGATTTCAACATTTCCAGTTCTTGCGAAGTGATGACTGGGGCATCCTCCACACTGGATTGAGCCAACAGGCACAGCGCCAGCGCCTTTTCTGATGTCTGGTTGATCAGCTCACGTAGACGCGCGACTTCTTCTGAACTATCGGGTATACGCATCAACATCAACGCCAGCATCTCATTCGGCCTGGCCGAATTCGCTAAGTACTGAACCAACCAATCTTCAAACGTCTCACCCCCGTGATATCCCCGAGCCTGAGACGCTTCACTCGACAAGCCGCTCGCCGTTTCGGTTTTCTCGCTCTTTGACGGATCGGCCGCTGGAGTGCGAGCGACTGGATTTACCACTGTATTTTGCCACTTGGCAGGATATTCCTGATTTGTGGATTTTAATACCACCTTAAAGCTGACAAAAACCAGAAGCAGAAAAACCACAGCGCCAATTAATAGCTTAGTGTTAAAACGCATATTCCTTTATCTATACTCATATTTTGCTGTATGCCGCCTACTCAGCATTTTAGCCCCAATGTTTATCTGTATGTCGCGATGCTTATTTAGAATGCTGATTCATTTACCGCTTAGGCGGAAATGTAAGGCCGAGTCCTCAGCAATACGAATATTGCCATTTCAGTTAATTCTAGGTACCCGATCCGTTTGAATCACAGTTTGGTTAAGTTGTCGTAGCTTACTGAGAGACACCTGAAACTGACCATTACTCGGTAGCCGTTTACCCGTGAATAGCTCCCATACTAAAGCTCCGGGCCCGTTATAGATTTCTTCGAATGTCCCGTCACGCATAATTTTGATGATGATTGCATGCTGAGGCTGACTTCGGAAACCAACAGTATTAGATTGTGTCGCCTTAATCTCAACCTCTAAGCCACTCTCCGTCACAGCATCATAGCCTTTGTTAGATGCTGTCATAAGCGTCAAATCGTAGGCATCAGCTACTAGGCACTCTCCCAAGCTGCCGACCATATGCCCATCCGGTGTAAAGTGCCTGCCCGGAAACATACACTCCAGCTCGTTGACCGTGGCATAAAGATCCTTAACCAAGGCCCGAAATCTCTCGTGGTCGATCATAGATACTATTTCATCACAGGTAAAAGCCAAAATTATGTAATAGGCAGCTTGGTGTGCGTGAGTATATACTCACGCTTGTCCCCATTTATCGCTTATTTAACTGAATCTCTTGTCTCAATAGCTCGTGATAAGTTATAAATTAACGGCTTTTTATATGCCCGCATCGCCGGGCGTTGCGAGTTACTTTTTGCGGCAAAAAGTAACCAAAAACCCTGCCCAACATCTGGCCCCTGCGGGGTGCCCTCTCTCCGGCCTACTTTAGCGGTCGGTTTAAATCGCACGTCCCTGTGCGCTCAATCCTTTCGCGCTCGTCCAGAGCGCTCAACCACTAAAACAGGCCTCCGTTCAGCTCAGATGTAATCGGGCGAAACCCGGCTCACTCGACGTAAAACACGAAAAATAAATCTGTCACCTTTTCTTCGTGTTTCTACTTTTGCTAGCACGATTCGCTCTACTCTCTTTCAAGGCCGACTTCCATTTACGAAAGGCGTTTTTCTCCTCCAGGCTGAAACAAACTCTAAAAAGTATCCATGCCACCGGCACAGATACCAAAAAAACCAAAGCGCCAACGTAATTCCATTGAACTAAACTAACGCTGAGATATGTCTCAAGACCATCTCCACTGTAAACCTTATAAGCTACCCTTGAGGCAAAACCGATAATCGCCACTCCCAAAAACCAATAGAAATAGTGCGACTTATCTCGAAAACATTTCATATCTTGACACACGTAACACCACCCACCGGGGCCGCAGTGGAGGTGAATGTTTTGCGGTAGCGTAGCGTAAACCGCAAAACAAGCACCGCAACGGAGGTCCAAGCCGCTACGCGGCTGAGCCTGATGGGCCTTGTTAGGCTTTTTGACTACCACTGTAATTTGCGACTTTCCAATTGTGGCGGACTACAAATATAACTAGGCCAATACCTGTAACTATAAGAGCCACCCCTGCACACCACATCAACTTCCACACAAGTGCACACACAGCAATGAAAAGTGCAAGCACAATAAATACCTGCAAGAAGGCCACCAAATATAAATTGATATGCTCGTACGTTTTCTCCCCATACAAAATATAAGGTAGAAAATACTGCCACCCACCAAGTGATAACATTAGTGACAGTATGGCAGACCAAACGGAAATTTCGTTGTAGTGTGCTTGACCCTTTGCTTGAACGAGTAAAACAATTAAACCGCTAGAAAAACCCGCCGCTGCAAGTGCCATATTACTGAGACGCTCTAGGTAATCTTTCGTTATATGCTGTCTGAGATTTTGAATGGGATTCATATTTTATTGCTCAATTTACTCGCGCGCCTAACGCCTCAATAACCGGCGCAGCTTTTCTGCGTCCGGCGCCGTAGGCGCGTAGTTAATTGACTTGTTAGTGTTTTAGCACGGACCATGAATAAGACCGACCCAAAAAGATTGGATAAAAGACGCAATTGAATCTGGTGCCGCTGGATAAAATGCTGATACCGACGCTCTAACAGAAAGGAACGATACCAAAGCGGCTATAGGAATGAGGCCTCTTTGCCACTTACCTCTGAACGCGCGAACTGGATTGAACATACAAAGAGCTACAAGCACAATGATTAATGAATAAATTACTTGCTCATGCCAAATATAGCCGCCGCAAGAAAAAAGGCCCAGGAAAGTCCCGCCCGCCATCAATAGTAGAACGAGTAAAATTACAAATATTATTGGCACTCTACTCTTCATAAAGAACACTAACAGCTTATTAATGTGCGAGTTGAAAAATACGCTAGGCAATATATCTTCCCTAGAAAACTTTTAAGAATTTCTTCCAAGCTTATGATAACTCTCAAATTGATGACCACTTGGCGTATTTATTCTAGTTTGTAAAGAAGCCGTCTTACTTTCACACTGGCAACATATCACTCCTGCTTAGAGTATTAGATTTACGCTCTAAGCAGCTGAATACTATCGCATTTATTGCAGCAACATCAGTGAAACCAGAAAAACAAAGTGAGCCAGCTTACTTTCTACAATCACAATGGTTTTGCTGATCAAAAACCAATAGTTCACGACATATCATAACGGGCCAAAGGGAAAGATTGGATTTCAAAACAGAAGGGCGAAGTGCCCGCACATCAGTCCCGACGCACTGTTTACCCTACCTTTCCGCTGGCCCGGATGTGGATTTAATCCGACTTAAACAAGCCGACCAAGACCACTAAACACTTGATGAAAATAGTGCCACAGGTTACCCCGTTTGGCAACGGGGTAACGTCTGATGTCGGACGTCTGAAGTTCGACGAAGAAAATGATTGCCCTGCGACAAAATAAGCGCAATCGGATGATCCATATCCGCCTAATTATCAGCATGGCACACCCCGGGCCCCTGCGAATGAGCCGAACGAAGGTCTATTTTTGTGGGTAAGCAAACACGGACGTTTGCGCAAGTATCCCCGCGCCACGGACGACGCGTCGATACGGCCCTCAAAAATTGACCGTAGTGAGGGTACCCGAAGGGCCATTCGCCGGGGTGGGCTTTCTTTTCGTTAGTTTTCTTTGCCCAAACAAAGAAAAGTGACTCGCCCACCCGGCGACCCGGGCAAACAAAAAGCCTAAAACCAAGGCTTTTTATACATCACCACTCCTGTCAAAAGCGCATCCCGAAGCCGAAGCGCTTCGGCCTTCGGCAAACACACCAAAATCACCTTGCCATCCGCCCCTAGTGCTTGCAGATCGCACAAACCCACCCAGCGCTTAAGCGGTGTTTCGCACACCTCGACTTTTTGCAGTTTGCCCACCGGCAACCACTGTTCGCTAAAGCCGATAAACCCCTTGCGCCAGGCGAGCCACTCGCCGTTATAAAAATAGCCCTTCTGTCGCCACAGGCGGCGGCTGATGAAAAACACCAGCGGTAGCAGCAACAAACCTAGCAGCGCCCAGGGGCCGAAGGCAATGGCGAAGGCTGCGCTCAAGGTACAAATCAACGCCGAGTAAACCACAAAGGGAAAACGCCAGCTAAAGCTGTGCACTCGCCGCCAGCGAGCCGCTGGCATGTTTAGTTCACCGCGCAGTAGCAACCAGTTAAGCCAATCGACTACCGGCACAAGAAAGTGCTTGTCTTGCGACTGGGCTGTTTGCACGGCAACGCCGCCACCGGCTTTGCTGATGTGCACGGTATAGCGTTTTAAACATTTGGCGATTAGCCCCTGAGCTAAGGTGACTTTTTGCAGCTTGTGAGTTTTAAAACCGCGGGTGCGAATGGTGGTGAGCCCGGCGCGGCTTTGATAGCGCTCGCCTACGCGGGTTAATTCGAAATTCCAAAAGCGAAATAACGCTAAGATCACCGACAAACCAAACAGGAATGTTGTACCCACCAGCACCGCAAACACCGCCAACACCACGCCGATGGAAATAGCGAGATTAGTGCTCAGCCAATCGAACAATGAATACCACTGCGAGGCCTCAAGCTGCGCGAGTGATTGCTCGAACACTGGCCCCAAATATTGACCAAAAGGTGCCGCCAGAGGCGCTAAGTACAACAGAGAATTATGCATTAAGCCGTAGCGGACAATTTCTGCAGCGTTTAAGTTCAGCTGATAATCCGGTGCGGTTTTTTGTGTTGTTCGCGTCTCGCTTTCAAGCGTTTGCTTATCACTTTTCGCTTGCAACTGCTGCTCTAAAATATCCCGACGCAATGATTCTGCAAGCGCAATGGGTATGCCGGGTATGTCTACTTCCTGCTGCGAAGAGCCGGCGCTTTCTAACCCCAGCGTGGCAAGGTTAAACGGGCGAAAGTAAAACGGGTGAGCGATATCCGCCTGCTGCACACGCTCAAAGTCCAGGCTTAAACGGGTGCGGTTAAGCACCCCGCTGCGCAGCGTCAGGCGTTTTTCTTCAATCGCAAAGCTGAAAAACCACCAGTGCAGCACCACCCCCACCAGCACCAGTAAAATCAGCGCCGGAAAACCCCAGGTGAAGAAGAAATGCCGCACGGTCTCACCCGCGGCCACCAGCGGAATGAGTGCGGGCCACAGGTGGCCCAGGGCGGGAATGGTTTTTAACGCAAAGTAAACCGTGGCAATGGGCGAAACGCGGTGCCAGGTTAAGGCCTCCGCCTCAATGCTGGCCATGGTCGGTCTCCGCATCTGCCAGTTCTTCGGTAGCAATGCGCTCGGTTAAATACTGCTTTAAACGGTGCGCCTCGTCGGTTGGCAGACCCGGGATTTTTATATCAGACTGATAACCTCCAGCGGTGTACAGCACCAGCTTGCTTAAACGGTACAAGCGCTCAATGGGCCCCTGAGTGACTTCAATATGCTGAATGCGATTGGTGCCCGCGGATACGGTTTTATGCCACCAAAAGCCGGTGCGCTTGTGAATATCCAGCTCTCGCAGCAAATACTGAGTGTGATGCACCCTTCGCGGTACCCACACCCCCAGCAAAAACAAGGCGAAAACAATGAGTACCGCCGCCGCAATTTTGGCGGGCGTTTGCAAATGCTCCAGATTAAAAGTAATGACCAACCCAAGACCAATAAGGGGAAACAGACAATACAGCAACACCGTCCAGCGCAGCACGGCGCGATAGGATGGCGAGATCGCAGACCAGGGCTCACGGTCAAGCGGAGGGAGTTGTTCGGCGGTGACTACCGCGTCTTGCAGGCTCATAAACACATTCCTTGATTATTATGAGGGTATCTTATCTGAAATATGGGAGTCGCGTATGGTGGGTTACGCGGCCGGTGGTGAAAGTTTAAAAATCGTCAAACATCTGAATATGATAGCCACCGTCCACCGCTTCACTCATGGCTTTGTCGGCGGCGAGTACGCGCTCATCGGCTAGCAGCGAGGGGGCGACCGTTTTGCGATTGTTGATTTTGATATCGGTAAAGCCCGCGCGCATTAAATAAATTTTGCACAACTGCTCGGCGCCGAACATATCCGCAAAGTGGATATAGACAATAAACGGCACCTGCTGGCCCTGTTTAACATCTTCGTCGATGTCTTTGCGGGCCGTGGCGTCGGCGGAAAATATAAACATAAAAGCCTCGAAAACTGTCTGATGTCGGAGGTCTGACGTCAGACGTAAACACTTAAACGTCAGACATCGGACTTCAGACGGAAAATCACACCGTAATAATTACCCGCACTGCATCCAGTTTTAAGCTGGCGTGGTCTAAACATTCCAAGCTGGTGTCCAGCCGGGTTTGCAGGTAATTGAGTTCTTCTTCACGAATGTTGGGGTTAACCCGAGCCAAGTCTTGCAGACGTTCAATCTCGCGGCCGATATCGGCTTTAGCCAGCGCCTGGGCATCGGCCACCTGCTGGTCGCGTAGTGGCGCTACCTGTGCTTCGGCCTGGTCCAGTAGTTTGGAGATAGGCTCGCGACTGTGGCGCACCAACTCTTGTGCACTGGCGCGGGGGACTTTTTTCAGCAACTGATGCAGTTTGTCAGCCCCCAGCACTTGGGCAAAGTCTTTACCATTGCTGTCTAACAATACCCGAACCAAAGGCTCGCGGATATAGCGACTTAACTGCAATTCAGACGGGGCGGGACTGTAGAGACAAAATACCGCTTCGACCATTAAGGTGCCGGGCTTAAGTGGTGGCAGCTTCAGAGTGGCCACACCGGTATTGCCGTATTCAGTGTCGGCTATCAGCTCCAGGGTGCCTCGCACCAAAGGGTGCTCCCAGGTAAGAAAGCTCATATCGTCCCGCGACAGGGCCTGCTCCCGATCAAAGGTAACGGTTAAACCGGATTCTGGCAGGCCCGGGTATGGATCGACCCGCATATGCTCGCCCGGATGCAGCACCCAGGCATTTTCACTGTGGCGCTCATAGTCCACGTTAAAGCTGTCCAGAGCGCGCATAATGTACTCGGGCAGCTCCGGGTCGGCGTCTTGCTCGCTCAGGCTGTGCACCAAAGCTTCGGCCTTACCCGGGCGGCAGGAGTTCAGCTCCAGCAGTTTATCGCGCCCGGCCTGAAGTTCGGCATTGAGCTTGTCGGCATAGGTGCGGGTATCGTCCAGTACCGCGGCGAAGTCTTCGCCCTCGCCCTGCAGCGCCTTTAGCAAACGCGTTTCAAATTCTACAAAGGCACTGTGGCCTATTGCGCAGGTATGCTCAAAGGCGTTGATACCCTCGTGGTACCAGCGCGCCAGCTTCTGTTGCGCGGTGGGGTTGTCGGCATGACTGTAAAGCGGCAGGTGCAGATGAATATCCCCGGCCTGGCCTATGCGATCCAAACGGCCGATGCGCTGTTCCAGCAGGTCTGGATTGAGCGGCAAATCGAACAACACCAAATCCTGCGCAAATTGAAAGTTACGCCCCTCGCTGCCGATTTCCGAGGCAATCAACACCTGAGCGCCCTCTTCGGTATCGGCGAAATAAGCTGCGGCCCGGTCGCGGGCAATTAGGTTCATATCCTCATGGAAAACCGACGAGGCGATACCGTGTCGCAACCGCAAGTACAGCTCCAGCGATTGCGCGGTATCGCTGCTGGCGCAGATCACCAGAATTTTCTGCCCACGTTTTTCTTTTATCAAGTCTTTTAGCCAGAGCACACGCGGGTCGTTCAGCCACCAGTCGCCCTGTGCCTGCCAGTACTCTTCCGGGTGCAGCTGTGCGGCTAAGTCCATTGCCGCCAGAACGTCAGCATCGCCTGCCTCAAGTTCCAGCTCGTAAGTGTGCAGATGGCGACGGGGGAAACCTGCCACCGCATGGCGAGTATTACGCAGCAGTACGCGGCCGGTGCCGTGGCGATCCAGCAACACGCTGATCAGCTCATCAATGGTCGCCGCTAAAGAATCTGCGCTGGCCTGCTTTTGCAAAGACTCTAATTGGGGCTTGTCTAAGAACTCAGCCAGCTCGGTCTGAATATCGGCGGGAATAGCGCCCGTTTGCTCACTCTCGGCCGGGCGCAGCGCCAGCAGTCTTTCCACCAGATCGCTAAGCGGGCCGTAATCGGCCTGCTCGCGGGTAAAAGCTTCCAGGTCATAGTAGCGGTCTGGGTCCAGCAGGCGCAGGCGGGCAAAGTGGCTTTCTACCCCCAGTTGCTCCGGCGTTGCGGTAAGCAGCAGCAGGCCGCGCGCGCGCTGGGCCAAACGCTCCACCGCCTGATATTCCTCGCTGGCAGCGTTCGGACTCCAAGTCAGGTGATGCGCTTCGTCCACCAGCAGCAAATCCCAATCGGCGGCCTCGGCTTGAGCAAGTCGGTGCTCATTGGCGGTAATAAAATCCAGCGAGCACAATACCAACTGGGCCTGCTCGAAGGGGTTAATGGCCTCGGCTTCTGCTTCATCTAGCAATGCCTCGCCGTCCAGCTCAAAGTCCAACAAATCTTCTTCGGTGTCTTTGCCCTCTAACGACAGGCAGCGCTCTTCATCCAGAAGGGTAAACGACAGGTTAAAGCGGCGCAGCATTTCCACCAGCCACTGATGCAACAGCGCCGGGGGCACAATAATCAAAGCGCGAGAGGCGCGCCCGGTAAGCAGCTGGCGGTGCAGAATCATGCCCGCCTCAATGGTTTTACCCAGGCCTACTTCATCGGCCAGCAATACCCGCGGGCTAAAGCGCGAGGCGACCTGTTCGGCAATGTACAGCTGGTGCGGCAGCAGTGAGACTCGCGGCCCACCCAGACCAAAGGTGTCGGTTTGCTCTACCTTATGACGCAACACCCGGCTTTGGTAGCGCAGCGAAAAGTGATTACTTTTGTCGATTTGCCCGGCAAATAAACGCTCGCGAGGGGTTGAGAACTGAACGTAACTGTCCAGCTCAAATTCGGGCACGGCGCGCTCTTCTCCATCTTCGGTCAGGGTTTGGTAAAGCAAGCAACCGGCCTGCTCTATCACCTCTTGCACCTCTACACGGGTGCCATCCTGGTGTTTGATTTTCTCGCCTTCGGTAAAGCGCACCCGACTTAACGGTGCCTGCTTAAGCGAGTATGTGCGCCTTTCACCGGCGGCGGGAAAGCCGATATCCACGGTAGAACCGTCCACCTGTAACACCACACCTAACCCCAACTCGGGTTCGGTATCACTGACATAACGTTGACCTAAGGTGACTTCTACCTGCGACACGGTAACCTCGCTGCTGTGATTTGGGCGCGCATCATACTGCGACTGGACGGCAAACTAAAGGATGCAGCGGGTTTGCGTTTAACCGCGAGAGCGGCACGAGCCGAACAAACCGCCCTAAACCCCGCATTCGGTTTTTGTTAAAATAGCTGGCTCGTCAAAACCAAATTCAGAAAATGGATGCAGTATGAGTCAAAATCCTAGCCCCGAGGTTCCGCAAGCGCTACAAGATATTGTGGATCAACACGATTTTTTAAGCCTGACAGACAGTAAAACCTGCTTTCCCGGCAGCCAGGGCACAGGCCTGACTCTGATCAAAATAGCAACCGACAGTTGCACAGCTATTGTCAGTACCAATGGCGGACACCTGCTGAGCTTTACCCCGGCCGGTGGCGATGAGCTGCTGTGGCTTAGCCCCAACTGCCAGTTCAGTCCGGGCGCCAGCCTGCGCGGCGGTATTCCTCTGTGTCTGCCGTGGTTTGGCCCCCACCCGACGGACAGCTCGCGCCCGAAACACGGCATAGCCCGCACCCGCACCTGGCAGCTAAACAGCGCCAGTCTGGACAGCGAAGGCGTATGTCACCTTAAGCTCAGCCTACACCACAGCGCCGACGAGCTGTTCGAGCATGATTTTACCGCCGAGCTGACCCTGTCTCTCGGACTCACGCCAACGCTGCACCTGAGTCTAACCAATACCGGCCAGTCGGACTTTGACGCCAGCTGGGTAATGCACACCTACTTCGCCATCAACAGCTTAGAGACAACCCGAGTCGAGGGTCTGGACGGGCGTGAGTATTCCGACAAAGTAGAAGGTGGTAAGTACTTTACCCAGAGCGGCCCGGTTACATTCAGCGGCGAAGTTGACCGGGTGTACGAAGATATTCAGCTACCCGTGACCCTGGATGACGGCCAGCACCGCTACCGCATTGAAGGCGACCTGTGCCCGAGCGTGGTGGTGTGGAATATCGGCGCCGAGGCCGGCAGCCAAATTGCCGATATCGGTCCCGACAATCACAAGGGCTATGTGTGCGTTGAGCGCGGCGCCTGCCTTGGCGATACCTGGCACCTGCCCGCCGGACAAGTGCGAAGCGCGCATATGAGCATTAAGCCCGCTTAAGCTAAGAGCGGTTCGCCGCCCGGCACTTGTATCAGTAAAAACACGACCTTAGCCCGCAATTACTGTAAAATCGCGGGCTTTTGTTTATTCCGCTATGAGAAACAGGTTTACCCCATGAACAACCCTCGCGAGCAACGCATTGCCCAACTAAAACAAACCCTAACCGAGCGCATTGTGGTGCTCGACGGCGGTATGGGCACCATGATTCAGAGCCACAAGCTCAGCGAGGAAGAGTACCGGGGCAAACGTTTCGCCGATTACGACCGCGATGTAAAGGGCAATAACGACCTGCTGAACATCACCCAGCCCGAGCTAATGAAGCAGATTCACCGGGAATATCTGGAAGCCGGTGCGGATATTATTGAAACCAACACCTTTAACTCCACCCGAATCTCCATGGCCGATTACGGCATGGAAGATCTCGCCTACGAGCTGAATCTGGCCGGGGCACGCATCGCCCGCGAGGTAGCCGACGAGCTTACCGAGGCCGAACCCCACAAACCCCGTTATGTCACCGGGGTGTTGGGCCCCACTTCGCGCACCTGCTCTATCTCGCCGGACGTTAACGACCCGGGCGCGCGCAACGTCACCTTTGACCAGCTAGTAGAGAACTACATAGAAGCGACCAAAGCGCTGATTGAGGGCGGCTCGGATCTGATTCTGATCGAAACCATCTTTGACACGCTAAACGCCAAAGCCGCCATATTTGCGGTGCAGGAGGTGTTCGAAGAGCTGGGCACCGAGCTGCCACTGATGATCTCGGGCACCATTACCGATGCCTCGGGCCGCACCCTGTCAGGCCAGACGACCGAAGCCTTTTATAACTCGCTGGCCCACGCCAAGCCCTTGTCCATTGGCCTTAACTGCGCCCTGGGCGCGGCCGAGCTGCGCCAGTATGTACAAGAGCTGTCGCGTATCGCCAACTGCCATGTATCGGCTCACCCCAACGCGGGCCTGCCCAACGAGTTTGGCGAGTACGATCAAGAGCCCGAGGAAATGCAGGCGATTATCGAAGAGTTCGCCCAGTCCGGCTTTTTAAACATTATCGGCGGCTGCTGCGGCACACGGCCCGATCATATTCAGGCCATTGCCGAGGCCGTGGCCAAGCACCCGCCGCGCCAGATTCCCGATATCGAGCCCGCGTGCCGCTTGTCGGGCCTGGAGCCTTTTAACATCACCCAAGATTCATTGTTTGTGAACGTGGGCGAGCGCTGTAACGTCACAGGCTCGGCCCGTTTTAAACGCCTAATTGTCGAAGAAGACTATGACACCGCGTTAGAAGTCGCGCTGGAGCAGGTCGAGGGCGGCGCTCAGGTTATCGACATTAATATGGATGAGGGCATGCTCGACGCCGAAGCGGCGATTGTGCGCTTTTTAAACCTGATTGCAGGCGAGCCGGACATTTCCCGCGTGCCGATCATGGTGGACTCTTCCAAGTGGGAGGTGATTGAAGCCGGGCTTAAATGCATTCAGGGCAAGGGCATAGTGAACTCCATCAGCCTTAAAGAAGGCGAAGAGGAGTTTATTGAAAAGGCCCGCTTGTGCATGCGCTATGGCGCTGCCGTGGTAGTCATGGCCTTTGACGAAACCGGCCAGGCGGATACCGCCGCGCGTAAAAAAGAAATTTGCGAGCGCTCCTACCGGGTGCTGGTGGATAAAGTCGGCTTCCCGCCGGAAGACATTATTTTCGACCCCAATATTTTCGCCGTTGCCACAGGTATTGAAGAGCACAACAACTACGCGGTGGATTTTATTGAGGCCACCGCCTGGATTCGCGAAAACCTGCCCCACGCCGGTGTATCCGGCGGCGTGTCCAATGTGTCTTTCTCCTTCCGGGGTAACAACCCGGTGCGCGAGGCGATTCACTCGGTATTCCTGTACCACGCAATTAAAGTGGGCATGAACATGGGCATCGTTAACGCCAGCCAGCTGGCCGTGTACGACGATTTGCCCGAGGAGCTGCGAGAAAAAGTCGAAGATGTGATTTTAAACCGCAACGACAATGCTACCGAAGCGCTGTTAGATATTGCCGAAAAATACCGCGAAGGCGGTGGCGAGAGCGGCAAAAAAGAAGATTTGGAGTGGCGCAGCTGGGACGTTAACAAGCGCATTGAGCACTCGCTGGTAAAAGGTATTTCGGCCTTCATTGTTGAAGACACCGAAGAGGCCCGCCAACAGGCAGAAAAACCCCTGGATGTGATTGAAGGCCCGCTGATGGACGGCATGAATGTGGTGGGCGATTTATTCGGCGCCGGTAAAATGTTCCTGCCCCAGGTGGTGAAATCCGCGCGGGTGATGAAACAGTCGGTGGCTTACTTGCAGCCCTACATCGAGGCAGAAAAAGTCGAAGGGGCAAAACCCAACGGCAAAATCTTAATGGCCACGGTAAAGGGCGATGTGCACGACATTGGCAAAAATATTGTCGGCGTAGTCTTGCAGTGCAACAACTTTGAAGTGGTGGATTTGGGTGTGATGGTACCCGGCGAAAAAATCCTGCAAACCGCCGTAGAAGAAAACTGCGATATTATCGGTTTGTCCGGCTTGATTACGCCATCGCTGGACGAAATGGTCAGCGTCGCCCGCGAAATGGAGCGCCAGGGCATCGATAAACCCCTGCTGATTGGCGGCGCCACCACCTCTAAGGCGCACACGGCCGTCAAAATTGATCCGGCGCTTAATATCAACCAGGTGGTTTATGTGGCCGATGCCTCGCGCGCGGTGGGGGTATGCTCCACCTTGCTAAGCGATGCCAACCGCGACGGTTTTGTTGCCGACCTGAAAACCGAGTACGAAGCCGTGCGGGTGCGCAACGCCAACCGCAAACCCCGTGGCACTTTGCGCACCTACCCAGACGCCATTGAGCACGGTTTTAAGGCCGATTGGGAAAACTACACCCCCCCTGCCCCCAGCTTTACCGGCGTTAAAGTCTTTGACGACTACCCGCTGGAGCAGCTGATTGACACCATCGACTGGACGCCGTTTTTTATCAGCTGGGATTTGGCGGGTAAGTATCCGCGCATTTTGGAAGACGAAGTCGTGGGCGAAGCGGCGCGCAACCTGTTTGACGACGCACAAAAGATGCTGAAAAAGCTTATCGACGAAAAGCTGCTGAAAGCCCGTGCGGTACTCGGCTTTTGGCCCGCCAATACCGTCGATCACGACGATATTGCCGTGTTTGGCGAAGATGGCGAAGAGCTGGCGCGCCTGCACCACTTGCGCCAGCAGCAGCAAAAGCCCGGCAACCGCAAACCCAACTTTTCGCTGGCCGACTTTGTCGCCCCTAAAGACAGCGGCAAGCAAGACTATATTGGCGGCTTTGCGGTCACCGCCGGCATTGGCGCCGAAGAGCTGGCCAAAGAGTATGAAGCCAAAGGCGATGACTATAACGCGATTATGGTTAAAGCCCTGGCGGATCGCTTGGCCGAATCACTCGCCGAGCATATGCATTTGCGGGTGCGCAAAGAGTTTTGGGGTTACGATAAAGACGAGGCGCTGGCAAACGAGGATTTGATTCGCGAGCGCTATCGGGGTATTCGCCCGGCACCTGGCTACCCCGCCTGCCCGGATCACACCGAAAAAGGTACCTTGTTTAAGCTGCTGGATGCCGAGAAAAACACCGGCCTGACCCTGACCGAGCACTACGCCATGTTCCCCACTGCGGCCGTTTCTGGTTGGTACTTCTCGCACCCCGAGTCCGAATACTTTGCCATTGGTAAAATCGAAAAAGACCAGGTGGAATCGCTGGCCGAACGAAAAGGCATGTCACAGACCGAGCTTGAGCGCTGGTTAAGTCCCGTGCTTGGCTATGAGCCGTGAGTGGCCAAATAACAGAAGATCTAAGCGAAAAAACCACCCTCTAGGGTGGTTTTTGCTTTTACTGTCGATGTTTTAGCCAGTTTTTTTCAAATAAAACTTGAGCTAGATCAAATATTGCCGATAATTATTTTTGCCTATGCTTGATAAGGAGCAAAAAAGGATATGTTTGGCAAAAATAAAGAGCAGGAAGCCCATATTGGGGAGCTAGAAAACAATAATCGCGAACTGGCCGCAAGTCTCGACGCCATACGCAACCATATGGGTTATATCGAATTCACGCCGTCGGGCGATATCCTCGATGCCAATAACTTGTTTCTGGATGTGGTCGGTTATCCTCTTGAAGAAATACGTAACCGCCACCATCGGATGTTTTGCGACTCAGGCTATGCTGCCAGCGAGGAATATCAAAGCTTCTGGCGCGCCCTGGCGGCCGGTGAAGGCCAGCAGGGAACGTTTAAACGCTACGGCAAGCGCGGCAATGTGATCTGGCTTGAGGCAAGTTATTTTCCGGTTTTTGAAGGCAATCGGGTTTCGAAAGTCATTAAAATCGCCTCCGATGTGACCGAGTCTCGCAATTCATTGCTCGATCGCAATGCCCTTTTTGAAGCGCTTGACCGCTCTTTAGCGGTTATTGAATTCGACCCGACTGGCAATATCCTTACCGCCAACAGCAACTTTCTAAACACTATTGGCTACCAACTGGAGGATATTGTCGGCAAACACCATCGAATGTTTTGCTACGACAATTTTTATCAGAAGAATCCGGATTTTTGGGCCCAACTCGCCGCTGGACAATTTATGTCTGGTAAATTTGAACGCAAAGATGCGCATGGCGAAACGCTGTGGCTAGAAGCCACTTATAACCCCGTACGCGATGCGTCGGGTAAAGTGTATAAAGTCATCAAGTTTGCCAGTGACATTTCACCGCGTGTGCGCACGGCCATGCAAGCGGTGGAGGCGGCTTCTTCCACCTCCGAGGAAACCTCGCAAATCACCCTCAACGCCAAAAGCCTGCTGGACGATGCGGTGGCAACCTCAACAAAAATAGCCGCACAAATTAAACAGGCCGCCGAGATCACCGATAAGCTAAACGCTCAATCTGAAAACATTTCAGAAATTGTCACCACCATTCGCTCAATCGCCGATCAAACTAACCTGCTCGCGCTTAATGCCGCCATTGAGGCCGCCCGTGCGGGCGATCAGGGCCGGGGCTTTGCGGTAGTGGCTGATGAGGTACGTCAGCTGGCCGGGCGCACCAGCGAGGCCACTGAAGAGATCTCTCGTGTGGTAGGCGACAACCACGAACTGGCGCAACAGATCAAATCGCAAATGGAAGAAGTGAGCTCAATTTCCGAGCAGGGAGAAACCAAGATTCACCATGTATCCGAAGGGGTCGACCAAATCGAACAGGGCGTGATGAATTTTGCACAAACCGTAAATCGTCTGGCGGAAAACTAACGCCAGACGACCTATCGCGAAGACAATCGCATCGATTACCGGACAAAAGAGTTAGCGCTATGGCGCGCCCCGGTGATCGCGTCTATCAGCACTGGAAAAGCCTGCTCGGCACTGGAACGATTAAACAGTCCCAGTCCGTTATTACCGGTAACGCCATTGTCCCACACCACGGGAACCAGGCCATTCTCAAGCGCAGAGGCGGTGATGTACTCGTCCCAATACACTTGATACTGCTGGTGATGGTCGATATTCGGGCGATGCATGGCGCCATACTCGCCCAGAATCACCCCAATGCCCTGATCCACAAAACGCGCTTTCATTCGCCCAAATTGACGATCGACGTGACCTTCATTGGCCCAACTTTCTGTTTTACTAGGGTCCTCGGCCTCATCACCCCATTGGGTAATCTGGCTTTCAGCGTTAAGGGTAAAGTTAAAAGGATCATAGTAGTGGACTTCAACCAACAGTTTGTCGTCGGCCGGGTCCTCGGGTAAGGCAAAAAAACTCAATGTGTGGTCAATATTAGTGTTAAAGCCCTGCACCGCCAAAAAGCGCTGGGGGTTATTCCCGCCGGTGGCGCGCACCGTATCTACACACTGCTGGTTATAGCCATTCTGCACTGTGTAATACTCTTCGCTCGGGGTACCATAGTCCCCCTCCACCATCACCTCGTTGGTACAGGCAAAAATAAGGTGCTCGTCGTAATTCGCAAAACGCTCGGCAATTTGACGCCACATGGTATCCATACGCTGTAGCACATAATCCTGCTCGGCGTAGGTGGGCTGCATCCAGCCGCCATCCCAATGCATATTCATCATCACGTACAACTCGGCATCCAGCGCATCATTAACCACCTCTTCAACTCTGTCCATCCACTCGGTGGCAATAACAAAGTTGGCGGCATCGCTGAACTGGCTCCAGGCTACAGGAATACGGATTGAATCGAAGCCCGCCGCCTTGACCGCCTGCATAAGCTCGGGAGTGGCCTTGGGGTTGCCCCAGGCCGTCTCACCACCCACGGCCTCAAGGGTATTACCCAAGTTCCAACCAACGCCCAGCTTCTGGCTGAGCGCGACACTGCTTAAATCAAAATTGCTGGGCTCAGAACTGGCGACAGAGGATTGACTGGATGAGGACTCACTGCCGGGCTCGGTCACAGACGACACCGACGAGCTGGACGCCACAGACGAGACCTGGCTGGATACATTGTTACTGGACGGGCTTGTACCGCCGCCTGATCCACAGGCACACAAGGCCAAGACAAAAGCGGGAATACAGATATGACTTAAGCGAGACACAGACTCTCCTCGTATTATTCGTTATTGTGTAATCGATTACTTTACCGTACTTGTTTTTATATTTAAATGGTTATTTATTTATGATGAAATCGACGGGGTACGGAGTACGGGGTACGGGGTACGGGGTACGGGGTACGGGGTACGGGGTACGGGGAATGCTAGGGGAGTAGCTCGGTGAGGCAAGTGTAATGGCTTTGGGGTCGAGCGTCGGTTGCGGGGCTTTAGTGTATAAAAACCGCCGTAGATGATAGGGACTTCGGCGGATTTGGTATGTGCTGCGGGAGGGATTTACTGGGCGCGTCCTGCGCCCACCCTGCGAGCTCGCTGCGCTCGGTGCAAAACGCTCCCTGCGTTTTGTCGAGCCTCAGTCGGGTTTGATGTGCATGGATGCACAAATGCCGCGACTGCAGGGAGGCAGATGAGCGGTCGAACGCCTCCTGTTAACCTTTTGTGTCTAAAAAAACCGCCGGAGGTTAAATGACCTTCGGCGGTTTTAATATATGGCGGAGAAGGAGGGATGTACTGGACGCGTCCTGCGCCCACCCTGCGGGCTCGCTACGCTCGGTGCAAAACGCTCCCGGCGTTTTGTCGAACCCGGCGAGGCTTCTCACCCGCCTTCCCGCATAAAAAAAGCCCAACCTTTCGGTTGGGCTTTTTGTATGGCGGAGAAGGAGGGATTCGAACCCTCGATACCGATCAAGGTATACTCCCTTAGCAGGGGAGCGCCTTCGGCCACTCGGCCACTTCTCCGTATCAAATTGTCCAGATCGAGTTGCCGGGGCATCTCGTCAACTGGGGCGGCATCATACCATATTTGGCAGAAATTCAAAGACTTGTGTGGCTTAGGTAGAAACTTTTTAACCGCAGCGCCGAAGGCATAAACAAAACGCATAAAAAAACGGCAACCTGTGGTTGCCGTTTGTGCAATCAGTGGAAGCTTATACCAAGCCTTCTTGCTGATTTTGCTTTTCACGCTGAATGCGCTGGTAGATTTCTTCGCGGTGTACAGCAATGTCTTTGGGCGCGTTAACGCCGATACGCACTTGATTGCCCTTTACACCCAGCACGGTAACTGTAACTTCATCACCAACCATCAGGGTTTCGCCAATACGGCGGGTTAAGATCAACATAGTAAAACTCCTTCAATCCATCCTGTGAGTGCGGCTGGGAATCCAACTCCGCTGCCGCTATTAGCCCCTTTTTGCGATCGTTAACCACCTGCGCGGTGAAGAACGTTCCTTGTTTTAAGTATTGTCCATTTTTCGCGAAAAGGGGAACTGCCCCCAAATATTTTTCAGGTTTTTTCAAACCCAAGATCATCCGACCTTATTGTTGCGCAGCGAGCAAAAAAAGCTCAATTAAGCCTGCGCAGGTTCGGCGTCCAGGCCAAACGCACTGTGCAAGGTGCGCACAGCAAGCTCTAAGTATTTTTCACTGATAATCACCGAGATTTTAATCTCTGAGGTGGTGATCATCTGAATATTAATGCCCTCTTCTGCCAGTGCCGTAAACATAGTGCTGGCAACACCTGCGTGAGAGCGCATGCCCACACCGACAATGGAAACCTTGGCAATGGCATCATCACTAATGACTTCGCGCGCGCCTATTTCCTTCACTACGTTAGACAACAAATCGACGGTTTTATTCATATCCCCGCGATTTACGGTGAAAGTTAAATCCGTGGTGTTGTCGGCGCCAACGTTTTGCACAATAACGTCCACTTCAATATTGGCTTTGCCCACCGGCGCCAAAATTTTAGAGGCAATGCCGGGGGTATCGGGGATACCGGCCAGGGTAATTTTGGCTTCATCGCGGTTAAACGCAATCCCGGAAACAACGGGCTGTTCCATAGTGCTGTCTTCCTCATCGAGGGTAATCAAAGTGCCGGGGCCGTCTTTAAAGCTGGACAACACCCGCAGTGGTACATTGTATTTGCCGGCAAACTCTACTGAGCGAATTTGCAACACCTTAGAGCCCAGGCTGGCCATTTCCAGCATTTCCTCAAAGGTGATTTTCTCCAGGCGTCTGGCCTTGTCGACCACCCGTGGGTCTGTAGTGTATACGCCGTCAACGTCGGTATAGATCTGACATTCGTCGGCTTTTAACGCCGCCGCCAGTGCTACACCTGTGGTATCGGAGCCGCCGCGTCCCAAGGTGGTGATATTGCCGCTTTCGTCCACCCCCTGAAAACCCGCCACTACCACGACCCGTCCGGCATTCAAATCGGCGCGCATATTGGCTTCGTCGATTTCCTGAATGCGGGCTTTGGTGTGGGAGCTATCGGTGAGAATGCGCACCTGGCCGCCGGTATAAGAGCGGGCATCGCAGCCACGCTTTTTCAGCGCCATGCACAACAGCGCAATGGTCACCTGCTCACCGGTGGAGACCAACACATCCATCTCCCGGGGGTCCGGGGTATTCTGGATATCCTTGGCCAGGGCAATCAGGCGGTTGGTTTCGCCGCTCATGGCAGACACCACGACCACCATATCGTGCCCCTGGGCACGGAAACCGGCCACTTTCTCCGCGACCGCTTCAATGCGTTCGACCGTACCCACAGAGGTACCGCCGTATTTTTGTACCAATAAGCTCATTCCCGGCCTATCCCTCACACTTAACGTCTTATCGACGCACAATTGCTGCGCCTGGGCGCAAAAAGCGGCAATTAAACACGATAAGCTGTCAAAAGTTAATCAATTTTTGAGCTGTAAAAACATTTTTTTACAGAATTGTCATATTTATCCCAGCTGGCTCTCAACCCAGGGGGCAACCGATGCCAGTGCCGCCTCAATAGCGCCGACATCGGTGCCGCCGCCCTGAGCCATATCCGGACGGCCGCCGCCCTTGCCGCCCACTTGTTCCGCCACGTAGCGCATTAAATCGCCGGCTTTGACCTTGGCGGTGGCATCTTTAGTCACACCTGCAACCAAAGCCACTTTGCCGGCATCTTCAGCCGCCAATAAAACTACGCCCGAGCCCAGCTTGTTTTTCAGCTGATCGGCGCTGTCGCGCAGGGATTTGGCATCGGCGCCTTCGAGCTTAACCGCCAGAACCTTAAGACCACCCACCTCGACGGCCTCGGCCATCAAGTCGCGGCTGCCAGCGGTGGCCAGCTTGGTTTTGAGCGCAGCCAGGTCTTTTTCCAGCTTGCGGCTCTGGCTGGTCAACTGCTCCAGCTTTTCCACCAGATTATCTGGATTGGCTTTAATCAGGGCAGCGGCCTTAGCCAAACGTGCTTCAGCCTGGTCAAAGGCCGCCAGCGCCGCCTTGCCGGTAATGGCTTCAATCCGGCGTACTCCCGAAGCAATACCCGACTCACTGACAATACGCATTAAACCAATATCGCCGGTGCGGTTAACGTGGGTACCACCACACAGTTCAACTGAGAAGCTATCCACGCCCATGCTCAGCACGCGCACTTCGTCGCCGTATTTTTCGCCAAACAGTGCCATCGCACCTTTGGCCTGGGCGGTTTCCATATCGCACAGCTCGGTGGCTACGGGGGTATTGGCAAGAATTTGCTCGTTGACCATCTGCTCAATAGCTTTGATCTGCTCGTGGGCCAAGGGCTCAAAGTGCGAAAAATCAAAGCGCAAGCGCTCGGAATTCACCAGTGAGCCCTTCTGGGTCACATGGTCACCCAGCACCTTGCGCAGGGCTGCGTGTAACAAGTGAGTGGCCGAGTGGTTCAACGCGGTTGCCTGACGCACTTCGCCGTCCACCTGCCCCTGCAAGGATGCACCGGAGACCAGGTTGCCGTGCAACAGCTGCCCCAGGTGCAAAAAGTGACTGCCCTGTTTAATACAATCGCGCACTTCAAAGCGAATTCCCTCGGCCTCAAGATAGCCGCTATCACCGGCCTGGCCGCCAGACTCGGCGTAAAACGGTGTGCTATCCAGCACCACCGCGGCCTCTTCGCCTTCGCTGATTTGCTCGACACTGGCGCCGTCGCGCAGCAGAGCCAGCACCTTGCTCTCACCGGCCAGCTCGCTGTAGCCGGTAAATTCGGTCGCAGGCACATCCAGAGAGGCCTGGGTGTAGTCGACTTTAAAGTTCCCCGCCGCGCGGGCGCGCTGACGCTGGGCTTCCATGGCGGCCTCATAGCCCGCCTGGTCAATGGTTAAATCCCGCTCGCGCGCGATATCGGCGGTCAAATCCACCGGAAAGCCGTAGGTGTCATACAGGGTAAACACCACATCGCCGGGAATTTCGGTGCCGGACAAATCGGCTAGTGCCTCTTCCAAAACGCCCATACCTTTATCCAAGGTTTTGGCAAATTGCTCTTCCTCGGTGAGCAGTACTTTGGCAATCTGTGCCTTGCGCTCGTTTAGCTCGGGGTAGGCTTCGCCCATTACCTCGGCCAGAGCATCCACCAGGGTGTTAAAGAAAGCGTCTTTTTGCCCCAGCTTGTGGCCATGGCGGATAGCGCGGCGGATAATACGGCGCAACACATAGCCGCGGCCTTCATTAGAGGGGAGTACGCCATCGCTGATCAAAAAGGCGCTGGAGCGAATGTGATCGGCAATCACCCGCAGCGATTTATGTTCTAAATCGTCCGAGCCGGTCGCCTTAGCAGCGGCTTTGAGCAGGTGTTGGAACAAATCGATATCGTAGTTGTTGTGCACGCCCTGCATGACCGCCGCAATACGCTCCAGGCCCATACCGGTATCAATGGAGGGATTCGGCAAGGGTTTTAACTCTCCGTCCGCCTGGCGCTCGTACTGCATAAACACCAGGTTCCAGATTTCGATATAGCGGTCTAAATCGTCGTTTTCGCTGCCCGGCGGACCACCCGGCACATCGGCGCCGTGATCGTAGAAAATTTCAGAGCTGGGCCCACAGGGACCGGTATCACCCATTTGCCAAAAATTGTCTTCGTCCAGACGCGAGAAACGCTCTGGGCTAACGCCCATCTCTTTTTGCCAAATATCCGCAGCTTCGTCATCGGAAATATGCACCGTTACCCACAGGCGCTCGGGGGGCAGGCCCAGCACTTCAGTGAGAAACTTCCAGGCAAACTTAATGGCATCACGCTTGAAATAATCGCCAAAGCTGAAGTTGCCCAGCATTTCAAAGAAAGTGTGATGACGCGCGGTGTAGCCGACGTTTTCCAGATCATTGTGCTTACCACCTGCGCGCACACAACGCTGCGAGCTGGTGGCGCGACTGTAGGCGCGCTTGTCGCTGCCTAAAAACACATCCTTAAACTGGTTCATTCCCGCGTTGGTAAACAGCAGGGTCGGATCATCGCCCGGCACCAGCGAGCTGGATGGCACAATGGTGTGCCCTTCTGATTCAAAGTATTTTAAAAAGGCGTCGCGAATTTCAGCGCTTTTCATAGAATTTCCGTCGGATCACTCTCGTCAATCGATTGCATGCGGACTCGTGCGGCGGGCAGAATCAGCGGTTTTTGTGTGCCTGTTTTTCTTCATCACTCAGGCGGCGCGCCTCGGACTCCAGCATTACCGGAATGCCATCGCGCACCGGATAGGCCAAGCCACTGCTGTAACACACCAGCTCCGAGGCCTCTTTGTGGTATTCCAGCTCGCCCTTACTGACCGGACATACCAGAATTCCCAGCAGCTTTTTGTCTATCATTGCTCACTACCTAATAGGGTTGGCGACAAATTCAAGGGGCGGTAGTTTACACCGCCCGGGCCCTTGTGTCTTGCGGCGTTACTGCTCAGGGCTGCTCTGGCATAGGGCCAACCAGCGTGGTGGGGTCAACCCTTTCACCCAGCCAGTTCATGCGCCAATCCAGATGCGCGCCAGTAGCCCTGCCACTGGCGCCCACTTCGGCGATTACCTCACCTTGGGTCACCTGATCTCCCAGCGCCACCAGAATTTTAGACAGATGGATAAAGGTTGATGACAGCCCCTGTCCATGGTCGATGATTAAGGTGCCGCCTGAATAGAACAAATCAGGCTCCACCAGTATGACCTCGCCACCGGCGGGCGCCTGCACCGGAGTACCCGTGGGTGCGGCAATATCCACCCCGTAATGGGGCGAACGCGGCTCGCCATTGTATATGCGCTGCGAACCATAGACTCCAGTAATGGGGCCAACCAGGGGCCATTTAAAGTCCTGCATAAACTCGGTGCTCTGGCGCATAGTCTGGCGCGCTTGCCACACTCGGGCCGCTTCGCGGCGGGTGCGTTCCTGTTGCTCCGGCGATGGAGTGACGGTTTTTTGCGGCACACCTTCGATACGCTGGATACGATAATCCCGCTTTGCCACGGTGTAGCTCTGCTGCCACTGGCGCCCTTGCCCTTCGAGCAGCAAGTTTGCATCCGTGTCTGCATCGCGCCCCAGGCCCAGTACAAACTCACCGCCCTCGCCCACAGGAATGTCTTTACCGTTAAATTTAACCTGAGTGCCGGGCTGGACTTTGCCGCGCAAAATACCGCCCTGCTGCCACTGGCCTTTTAGCTCTTGCAGCAAAGGGGACGGCTCCGCCAGCAGAGCACCAGAGGAACTAATAAAAATTATCGCCAGAATCCAGCGCACAAACGCCATAACAGGTCTCCACCGTAATGTCTGAAGCGTTGCATCTTAGCATTTACGCATAAAAAAACGGCAGCCGAAGCTGCCGTTTTTGACTGGTGTAGCACACTGAATCAGTCGCCCACACGCATCACTTTCATGGTGTTGGTGCCGCCCAGTTGGTTGCTGTCGCCAGCGGTGAGAATCACCAGATCGCCGTCTTTTAACACGCCACGATCTTTGAGAATATCGATCGCACGGCTGTAGTCTTTTTTGCTTGGCACTTCGTCGGTGTCAAACGGCACTGGCTGAACACCACGGTACAAAGCTACACGGCGCTGAGTCTCAATATAGCGAGAGAAAGCAAAAATTGGCAGCTGCGAACCTACGCGAGACATGAGTCGCGGTGTGGTACCGGACTCGGTGAGCGCGATAATCGCTTTCACACCATCCAAATGGTTGGCAGTGTACATAGTCGCCAGCGCGATCGATTGATCGATTGAGCCGAACTCTTCGTCAACGCGGTAAGTTTCGCGGCACGCCTGTGGATGCTTTTCCGCACCCACGATAACGCGCGCCATCGCCTGTACGGTCTCTACCGGAAAGTTACCCGCCGCGGTTTCTGCCGACAACATTACCGCATCGGTACCATCCAATACGGCGTTTGCCACATCGAAAACCTCAGCGCGAGTCGGCAGAGGCGAGTTAATCATCGACTCCATCATTTGCGTCGCGGTAATAACGGTGCGGTTTTGCGCACGGGCGCGAGTGATAATGCGCTTTTGCACACCGATCAGCTCTTCATCGCCGATCTCTACACCCAGGTCGCCACGGGCGACCATCACCGCGTCGCTGGCTTCGATGATCGAGTCCAGAGTCTCATCATCGGCCACCGCTTCAGCGCGTTCAATTTTAGATACCAAGCCCGCGGTACCACCCGCTTCATGCAGCAGTTTACGCGCTTGGTTCATATCATCGGCGCTGCGCGGGAAAGATACGGCCAGGTAATCCACGCCGATTTCAGCAGCGGTTTTAATATCAGCCAGATCTTTCTCGGTCAAAGCTGGCGCAGACAGGCCACCGCCCTGACGGTTAATGCCTTTGTTGTTAGACAACGGGCCGGCAACGCTGGTGGTACAAAATACTTCGGTGCCTTCAATCTTATCCACATCCAGCACCACACGACCGTCGTCCAGCAACAGTTTGTCGCCAGGCTTACAATCTTGCGGCAGCTCTTTGTAGTCGATACCCACGCGCTCCTGGTTACCCGCATCGCGTTCGAGCGAGGCATCCAGAATAAACTTGTCACCAATGTTTAACTTGATCGGGCCATCGGCAAAACGCGCGATACGGATTTTGGGGCCCTGCAAGTCACCCAGCACTGCGACAAAGCGGTCGTGCTTGGCCGCCAGGCGGCGAACCGCCTCGGCGCGGTTTTTGTGATCTTCCGGCGAGCCGTGGGAAAAGTTCAAGCGCACGACATTAACGCCGGCGAGAATGAGCTTTTCCAGAACTTCTTCAGACTCGGATGCCGGGCCCAGCGTACTGACGATTTTGGTACGGCGTAACATAGCTCTCTCTCTTTTCTTACTTGGCGTTCATCAGTGCGATGGTGTTGTCCAGCATACGATTGGAGAAGCCCCACTCGTTGTCATACCAGGACATAATTTTTACCCAGCGGCCGCCCATTACTTTGGTTTGCTTAGAGTCAAAGTTTGAAGACGCGGGATGGTGGTTAAAGTCGATAGATACCAGAGGCTCATCGTTGTAAACCAACACACCAGGCATTTCCTTTTCGGCCGCTTCTTTCATCGCCGCGTTAACCTGCTCAACGGTAACGTCTTCTTTAACCAGCACGTTCAAATCAACCAGAGATACGTTGATGGTCGGCACACGAACAGACATACCGTCCAGCTTGCCGTTCAGCTCGGGCAGCACCAGGCCAACGGCGCGGGCGGCACCGGTAGAGGTCGGAATCATAGACTGAGTGGCAGAACGTGCGCGATAAATATCTTTGTGGAATACATCGCTCAGGTGCTGATCATTAGTGTAGGCGTGAATGGTGGTCATAGAGCCCTGCTCAATACCAAACTTGTCATTCAGAACTTTCGCTACAGGGGCCAGGCAGTTAGTAGTGCAAGATGCGTTTGAAATGATTTCATCAGACGCTTTCAGCACGTCGTTGTTTACGCCGTAAACTACGGTGGCATCTACATCGGTGCCCGGAGCAGAAATAATAACTTTCTTAGCGCCCGCTTCTAAATGAGACTTGGCTTTGTCACGACTGGTGAAAATACCGGTGCACTCGTAAACCACGTCAACGCCCAGTTTGCCCCAGGGCAAATCGGCGGGGTTGCGCTCAGCGGTAATTTGGATTTCGTCGCCGTTAACGATCATTTTGTCGCCACTAACGGATACTTCGCCGGGGAAACGGCCGTGCACTGAATCGTACTTGGTCAGGTGGGCATTCAGCTCAGCATCACCCAAATCATTTACCGCAACAACCTGAATGCGATCGCGGTAGCCAGACTCATACAGTGCACGCAGCACATTGCGGCCAATACGTCCGTAACCGTTAATAGCTACTTTAATGGTCATGTGTTTCTCTCCTGTCAATTGACGTTGCCGGGCTTACCGGCAATTGCTAACTCACTCGTAAATAAAAAAGTCTCGATTAACGCTCGAGACTGGCCGCCTGGCGGGCGAGGGTTTCAATTTCGTCCCACTTTTTCTCCGCGATCAGGTTTTTTGGTGCCATCCAAGTGCCACCCACACATGCAACGTTGGGCAGCGCCAGGTAAGTCGGCGCCTTTTCTAAATTAATACCGCCAGTGGGGCAGAAGGTAATCTGTGGCAGAGGTCCGCCGATAGACTTCACCATGGGTACACCGCCTGCCGCTTCTGCGGGGAAGAACTTCATGTGAGTAAAGCCCTGGGTGTACAAGTTCATCGCCTCTGAAGGCGTGGCAATGCCCGGCAACAGCGGTACAGGACATTTTTTGGCCGCTTCAATCAGTGCGGGCGTAGTGCCAGGGCTCACCATAAACTTGGCTCCAGCGTCTACCGAGGCTTGCAGGTCTTCGGGAGTAACCACTGTGCCTGAGCCAATTACAGCGTCTTCCGGCAGCTCACTCACCATGGCTTTAATAGCATCCAGTGCCACGGGGGTACGCAGGGTAATCTCGAGCACTTTCAAGCCGCCGTTGTACAGCGCGCGCGCCAGAGGTACCGCGTCTTCCAGGTTTTCAATAACCATCACCGGCACGACCGGTGCAACCTTTACTATCTCATCAATGGATAAACCCACGTATCTGTCCTCACATTCAAATGTTTGTTGCTCTTAGGGAGCCCAATAAACGGTTACCGCTACGTCCTGCTGGTTGAGCACTGCACGCACGGGCATGGCAGCCACATCATCGCCTTCAAGGGCCTCGCGATAGGTGGCGAGTTTTTCCTCGCCAGAAATCAGCAGCAGCACATGGCGCGAATTGACAATGCCATTTAGCGACAAGGTCATACGCTCGGTGCAATCGCCGGTCACCTCACTTTTAATAGCGGTAATAGCACTACAGAGGTTTTTTGTTTCTAACGCCTCGGCAAGCCCCTGGGCGTGCGGAAACAAAGAGGCGGTATGGCCATCCGGCCCCATGCCCAGCACCGTAACGTCAAACGGTGATGGCAAAGTGTGATAAGCCGCTTCACACTGCGCCAGCCCGGCAGCTGCAGTATCACTGGTATTTTTCATACCAATCAGCTTGGCGTTGGCGGCGTTATTTTGCAGCAAAGTTTTTACAATAAAGGCTTCGTTGCTTTTATCGTGATCAAAATCAACCCAGCGCTCGTCCACCAGGGCGACCTTTATTTGATTCCAATCCAAGTCGGCTTCGGATAAACGCTTATAGATGGGCGCCGGAGAACTGCCGCCAGACACCAAAAAGCTGGCACCATCACCTTTTTCAATGGCTTCTTTTAATGCGCCGATAGTGTGATCAAATACCGCATCGATCATTTCTTCACGCGAGTCAAAAAAGCGCTCTGTGACAGCCATTAGCATTCTCCTAAAATGTTATCGCCTGCATTAAACCAAGCGCTGCCATCGGTGCGCAGCAAGTCTTCGGATTCTTTCGGCCCCCAACTGCCCGACGCATAGGGCTTAGGTTTGTTTTCAGGGCGTTGCCAGGCTTCGATAATGGGGTCGATCCAGTTCCAGGCCGCGTCTACCTCATTGCGGTGAATAAACAGCGCCGGGTTATTGGCCGCAGCGTCCAACATCAACCGCTTGTAAGCGTCCGAGTAGAATTTTTCATAGCGATCGGTCAGCCCCAAATCCATCACGCCCGGCACCAGTTCGGCATCGTGTTTTTCCAGATTGTTGGAGGTAACGATCATCTGCACACGCTCGTCCGGCTGCAACTGGATGACCAAACGGTTGGGGATCATGGCCCCTGCAGAATCGGGATAGATATGATGGGTCGGGGTTTTGTACTGAATGATAATTTCTGCGCAGCGCTGCTTTAAACGCTTGCCGGTACGCAGGTAAAAAGGCACGTTAGACCAGCGCCAGTTATCAATGTGCGCGCGAATCGCAACAAAGGTTTCGGTGTTACTGTCTTTGCCCAGCTCGTCCAAATAACCTTGCACCTGCTTGCCGCCCATTTCACCGGCCACATACTGACCGCGCACGGTATTTTTAGCCACATCGTCACCCACCAAGGGGCGTAAGGCGTCCAACACCTTCAATTTTTCGGTGCGAATGCTGTCAGCGTTTAACTTGCTCGGCGGCTCCATGGCGACCAAGCACAACAGCTGCATCAAATGGTTCTGCACCATATCTCGCAGAGCGCCGGCATCGTCGTAAAAACCGGCACGACTTTCCAAACCTACAGTCTCGGAAATACTGATTTCCACGTGGTCAATAGATTTGGAATCCCACAGGTGTTCGAAAATACAGTTAGTAAACCGCAGCGCCAGCAGGTTTTGAACGGTTTCTTTACCCAGGTAGTGATCGATACGGAAAATCGCGTTTTCTTCGAAGTACTGGGCGATATCGGCGTTAATGGAATCGGCCGACTTGGCGTCGTAACCCAGCGGCTTTTCTACCACCACGCGCGAGGTGGGGGTAATCATTCCGGCATCGTGAATGTTTTTGCAGCACTCGGAAAATACCGCTGGCGGCGTTGCCATGTAAAAAACGCGCTCTTCGTTACCCTCTTCGAGGGTTTTTGCCAGCGAATGCCAGTGCTCGTCCAGCTCGGTGATATTGATATAAACACCGTGAACACATTCTTCAAACTCTTTCCAGGTGTCATTATCGATTTCGTCATCGCGCAGGTAGCTGTAGGCGGCTTCACGCACCATTTCGCGATAGCCTTCGGCCTGCTCGTGGCGACGCACGGTACCGAAAATCCGCGAGCCCTTCGGCATCTGGCCCTCGCGGTACGCGCGGTACCAAGCCGGAATCAATTTGCGCAGAGCCAGATCACCCGCGCCCCCAAAAATGACAAAATCAAAAGGCTTTTGCATTAATAAATCCCACTCGTTCTAAATTTTTTACGCCTGTATCCGTTTCACTCTTACCAGCGAAAAACGGTGGCGCCCTCTTCGGCCGAACCCACGGTTTGGCGCAGCGGTGCAAACAGCTCGCGGCCCATGCCTTCATGGCTCGGTGAGAGATCGCACTCGGCGTGTTCGCGAGCCTGCAACTCGGCGTCATCAACGTGCAGTTGCAGCACGCCGTTTTCGGCATCCACTTCGACAATATCGCCGTCGCGCACCAGACCGATTGGCCCTTTATCCAGAGCTTCTGGGGTCAGGTGGATCGCGGCCGGAATCTTACCCGACGCCCCGGACATACGGCCGTCAGTCACCAGTGCCACTTTGTAGCCACGATCTTGCAGCACACCCAAAGGCGGCGTTAACTTGTGCAGCTCGGGCATACCGCAAGCTTTGGGGCCTTGAAAGCGGACCACGGCAATAAAGTCTTTATCCAGCTCACCCGCTTTAAAAGCCTGCTGCAGAGCCTCTTGGGTGTGAAACACAATAGCGGGCGCTTTGACATGACGGTGCTCGGGCTTGACCGCCGATACTTTGATTACACAGCGACCCAGGTTGCCGGTAAGCAGCTTCATGCCACCGGTGGGGCTAAACGCCGCTTTCGGCGGGCGCAGCACACCATCGTCCAAACTGTCTTTCGGCGCATCGCGCCAAACCAGCTTGTCGTCTTCCAGGAAAGGCTCTTTGGTGTAGGGCTCTAAACCGCCCTCGCCCATCACTGTTTTGACATCGTTGTGCAAAATTCCGGCATCGCGCAGCTCGCGCATCAAATAGCCCATGCCGCCCACCGCCTGAAAGCGGTTAATATCCGCGAGGCCATTGGGGTAGATACGGCACATCAACGGCACCGCATCGGACAGTTCTGACAGATCGCGCCAGTCAACCACCACACCGGCCGCACGTGCCATAGCCATTAAGTGAATCGCGTGGTTAGTAGAACCGCCGGTAGCCAGCAGCCCCACCATGCCGTTAACCACAGCTTTTTCATCCACAATCTCGGCCATGGGAGTGTAGTTGCCGTGGGTAGTAATCTTGGCCAACTGCTGCACGGCCGCTTCGGTCAGCGCGTCACGCAGTGGCGTACCCGGGTTTACAAACGAGCTGCCGGGCAGGTGCAGCCCCATAATCTCCATCAGCATCTGGTTCGAATTTGCGGTGCCGTAAAAGGTACAGGTACCGGCGCTGTGGTAGGAGGCACTTTCGGCTTCCAGCAGTTCTTTGCGGCCCACTTTGCCCTCGGCAAACAACTGACGCACGCGCACTTTCTCGGCATTTGGTAAGCCGGGCGTCATGGGACCTGCGGGAATGAATATAATTGGCAGCTGGCCAAAAGACAGCGCACCGATGGTTAGCCCAGGAACAATTTTATCGCAGATCCCAAGGCACATAGCGCCGTCGAACATATCGTGCGACAGGGCAATGGCCGTCGCCATGGCAATCACATCGCGCGAAAACAGCGACAAATCCATGCCGTCACGACCCTGAGTTACGCCGTCGCACATGGCCGGTACACCACCGGCAAACTGCGCCGTCATACCCACACCGTGGGCGGCTTTTTTAATTAAATCTGGGTAACTGTGATAGGGCTCGTGGGCCGACAGCATTTCATTGTAGGCCGAGACAATCCCCAGGTTGGGGGCGTCGCCTTCAGCCAGTGCCTGTTTGTCTGAAGAGCCACAGGCGGCAAAGCCGTGCGCCAGATTACCGCAGGACAAACGCTTGCGGGCCGGGCCATTGGAGCGTCCGCGCTCAATCTTGGCCAGATAGGCCTCGCGCGTTGCACGGCTTTTTTCGATTATTCGGTCGGTAATTGCAGCAATTTTGCTATCGGTCATTTCGTTACCACTGATCCAGTATGCTCAGAAATACAAGCGGCGCGCCGGGTTAATCCCCAATCTAGGCCGTTTGTGTGGCTATAGTGTGTCACTCTCTCCTCAAACCCACGCTAATTTGCGCGGTGGCCATGGGGCTTTTCGCTCTAATATGGCCGGGCGTTTATAACGCCTTGGACTTGCTTTTTAATCTCGTTTAAGGCCGTCAAATCAGCGGCGCAAAAACAATAAAACGACACCCCGGCACTAGGGCTGTGCCGCGGTATCGCTTTGCGGGGCACTAACGGCCCCTTTGTGTGCCCTGTGTCAGGGTCTGGCGGGCCTTACGGCCGCGCATTTTTGTAATATTCTATCAGATTGCGGGTCGAGGCATCATGCTTTGCATCGATCTCGGCATCGGCGGCCAACTCCGCCTGAATACCATTGGCCAGAACTTTACCCAGCTCTACGCCCCACTGATCGAAGGAGTGAACCTCCCAAATAATGCCCTGAACGAAGATCTTGTGCTCGTACAGTGCAATCAATGAACCCAGCGAACGAGCGCTTACCTTCTGCATCAAAATGGTATTGGTGGGGCGGTTACCCTCGTGCACTTTATGTGGCACAACCTCTTCAATGCGCTCGGGCGACATGCCTTTGGCGGTCAGCTCTTCGCGCACCTGCTCGGCGGTAATACCGCGCATCATCGCTTCAGACTGAGCAAAGAAGTTGGCCATCAGCGCGTCGTGGTGGCCTTTAACGGCAAGAGACGGCTCTACCGAGCCGATAAAGTCCGCTGGTACCACTTGAGTCCCCTGGTGCAGACACTGATAGAAAGCGTGCTGGCCATTAATACCAACTTCACCCCAAATCAGTGGCACACTGGAATAGTCGATGCGCTCACCGGCCCAGTTAACGCTCTTGCCGTTACTTTCCATTTCGGCCTGCTGCATATAAGCCGGCAAACGGTGCAGACACTGATCATACGGCAACAGCGCATGTGCCTTACGGCCCAGGAAGTTGTTGTTCCACACACCCATCAGCGCCAGCATAACCGGTGCGTTTTTCGCCAAAGGCGCGGTGCGAAAGTGCTGGTCCATTTCAAAGGCGCCTTCGAGTAGCTCTTCGAAAATTTCAAAGCCCAAGTTCAGAGCGATGGGCAAGCCGATCGCAGACCACAGCGAGAAGCGGCCGCCGACCCAGTCCCACATATCGAAGATATTTTCTTCGGCGACCCCAAACTCGGTGGCTTTTTCGCGGTTTGAGGACACAGCAATAAAATGGCGATTGATAAAGCTCTTGTCTTTAGCTTTATCCAGGAACCAGGACTCCGCCGAGCGCGCGTTGGTCATGGTTTCCAGTGTAGTAAAGGTTTTCGAGGCGACCACAAACAAGGTGGTTTCGGGATCGAGATCGCGCAGGGTATCGGCAATCTGGAAGCCATCTACGTTTGACACATAGTGCACGTTCAAGCGCCCATCGCCGTAGGCGGACAGCGCTTCTGTGACCATTAATGGGCCCAGATTGGAGCCACCAATGCCGATGCTGACGATGTCGGTCATTTCCTTGCCGGTATAACCACGCCAGTCGCCACTGCGCACCTGCGCCACCAGCGACTTCATGCGCTCAAGCTCGTGCTTTACTTGCGAGCGAACATCTTCGCCATCAATTTCCAGAGCCTCACCCGACTGATCACGCAGCGCGACATGCAACACAGCGCGGTCTTCGGTGCGGTTGATTTTTTCACCGGCAAACATTTTGTCGCGGAAGGATTCTACTTCGCAGGCTTCTGCCAGATCGAGCAGCTTGGTGCGGGTTTCTTCGGTGATGAGGTTTTTGGAGTAGTCGAGCAGTATATTGGGGGCTTGGAGGGAAAATTTGGCAAATCGAAGATCGTCTTCGTCAAAAAGGTCACTCATGTGACGTTTGCTCATTTCGCTCGCATGAGCCTGAAGTGCTTGCCAGGTAGTCAATTCGGTACGGCTGGGCATGAGTTACTCCGCATCCTCTATTACAGTCATGTTTAGGTGGACTCCCACACTGCCACGCCCTTAAGATTGACGCTCCAAGTTGGTGCGCCAGACGTGTTTACCTATTGGTGTATTAAGTGCCAGCGCAAAGAAGCGCCAACGAAGGTGCAGTGCGGTGCAAAAAGGCGGCTATCATAGGCATCTAGGGCCTTTGTGTCAATCTGACTCGCCCTCTTCGCTCCTTTCTTAAGCGCTACAGGTCATTGAAATTACAGTAAAACTTAGACGTACCCAGCCTCTTCCTAAGACACCACAAAGCCATTAAGCTAGCGCTATGACTCAGACAGCCCCCCCACCGATCGGTATTCTTGAAGGCTTTTTCGGCCGCAGCTGGAGCTGGGAGCAGCGCCAGCGCTTGGCGAGTTTTATGCGCCGCGAAGGGTTTGATTTTTACCTCTACGCGCCGAAATCCGACCGTCATCTGCGCAGCCGGTGGCGCGAGCACTGGCCGGCCGACGACTGGCTGGCCCTGCAGCAGTTGCGCGCCACTTATCGCACCGCGGGCATCAGCTTTGGCCTGGGGCTCAGTCCGCTGGATTTGTGCAGTGCCAGCGGCGAGGCTGACACAGACGCCCTGGATAGAAAAATAAAACGAATCAACGAGCTAGATCCGAACTGGCTGGGCCTGTTTTTCGACGATATGCGCGGTGATATACCCGGCCTTGCCAAGCGCCAGGCCGAACTTGCGCACCGCGCAGCACAACGCAGCACTGCCGGCACGATATTGCTGTGCCCCACTTATTATTCCGATGACCCTGTGCTCGATAAAGTCTTCGGCGCTCGCCCCAAAGGCTATCTGACACAACTCGGGCGCGAGCTCGACCCGAGCATAGAGATATTCTGGACCGGCCCTAAAGTATGCTCAGAGACTTATCCACTCGCGCACCTCGAAGCAACCGCCCATCAGCTAGGGCGTAAACCTTTTCTTTGGGATAACTATCCGGTCAATGATGGCGCGATAAAATCCAAACATTTATATCTGCAACCACCAGAGGCCAGCCGCTTTCACAACCGTGACGCTATCGCCGGCATTGCCGCCAACCCAATGAATCAGTTTGCTCTGTCTTTACCGGCGCTATGCGCACTTGCACAGGGAGTGACGCAGGGCGGCCCCACCACCTTAGAATCCGCTCTGCAGCATACCCTCCCCCACCCACTTGCGGTCGTTTTAGCGCAAGATGCGGATTTTTTCGCGCAACAAGGACTGAACAATTTGGGCGATAGCGAACGGCTGCGCCTGCTGAAAAGATATGAACCTCTCAGCGAACACGAAGCTGCGCGCGAAATCATCGCCTGGCTCAGGGGCGAGTATACCTTTGACCCGGCCTGCCTCACCGAATAACACTGCTCGCGCCAAGTAACCTATGAGCACATTCACTATTTAAAAGAATGTTAAGAACCATAGCTGTCACACCGGTCGTGGTAGCATAACTGACTAATCGCCGGAAACACGGCGAAAACTCACTGCAAGGAGAGACTATGAAAACCCGAACCCTCGGCAACACAGACTTTAAAATCAGCGAAGTCGGTCTCGGCTGCTGGCAGCTGGGCGGCGATTTCGGCCCTATTGAGCGCAGTAACGTCGACGCCATATTTAATGCCGCCCAAGAAGCCAAGATTAATTTTTACGATACCGCCGATGTCTACGGCGCCGGACAAAGTGAAACCTATGTAGGCGAACACACCCAGGGCCTGGCAAACAAACCTTATATTGCCACCAAGTACGGGCGCGGCGCCGGCACCTACCCCGACGGCTACTCACTGACCGATTTGCGCGACAGCCTTAAGCGCGCCCAGGACCGACTGCAAACCGATTGTATCGACTTAATTCAGCTGCACTGTATTCCCACCGAAGTGATGCAGCGCGGTGAAATTTTCGACTGGCTGCGCACCGTGCAACAGGAAAAACACATTCAGTACTTTGGTGCCAGTGTAGAAACTGTTGAAGAAGGCCTGATTTGCGCGCAACACGACGACCTGAGCTCACTGCAGGTTATTTTTAATATCTTCCGTCAGAAACTGGTAGAAGAACTGCTGCCAATTGCCGATGAAAAAGATATTGGCATTATTGCACGCCTGCCTCTGGCCAGTGGCCTGCTGAGCGGTAAATTTAAACCCGATACTCAATTTGATAAAACTGATCATCGCAACTTCAACAAAGACGGTGAAGCGTTTAATGTGGGAGAAACCTTCGCTGGCATTCCCTTTGTAAAAGGCGTTGAACTGGCCGAGCGAGTGAAAGAGCTAACCCCAGAGGGCTACACCACCGCGCAAATGGCCATGCGCTGGATTCTCGACCACCCTGCCGTTACCACCATTATTCCCGGCGCCAGCCGCGCCGAACAAGTGCTGGAAAACGCTAAAGTCAGTGAACTGCCTTCGCTGCCGCAATCGCTGCACGAAGAGCTCAAGGCGTTTTACCAAAACGAAGTTGCGGCGCATATTCGCGGGGTTTATTAGTATGAATAAACGTCAGACGTCTGAGGTCGGACGTCTGACGCTGATAAATGTGGGGAACGGCTGACGGGATACGGTGCACGAATAAAATTCCGTTTCACGCAGAACGCTATCGTGTCGGATGTCGGATGGGAATAGAAATGGAGAACGGTTGACGGTGAGCGGGAAATAAAAGAAAAGGTTGACGGGTTCAGGTCGGCGAATAAAAACCCGCTCACCTTTTTACTTAGGTTCCGCGTCAGACATCAGACCTCCGACGCCCCACCCCTCACTCTCCCACATAGGTTGATCCTCTGTGGGAGCACCTTCAATAGAGTCGGCTTGAGCATTCAGCCTTTTTGACGGGCAACAGCGTCTAGTCCTCACCTGCTGGCCGACCGATGGTGGCGAGAATGCCGCCGTCGACATACACGACCTGGCCGGTTACGAAATTACTGGCGTTACTGGCAAGAAAAATGGCTGCGCCCTGCAAATCGTCGGGGTCACCCCACTTGCTGGCGGGTGTACGGTTGATAATAAAATCATTCATCGGGTGACCGTCCACCCGAATGGGTTCGGTCTGGCTGGTGGCAAAATAGCCGGGGCCGATACCGTTGACCTGAACATTGTGTTTGGCCCACTCGGTGGCCATATTGCGGGTCAGCATTTTCAGTCCGCCTTTGGCAGCGGCGTATGCTCCTACCGAGTTGCGCCCCAGCTCGCTCATCATTGAGCAAATATTAATAATCTTGCCGGCGCGACGCTCAACCATTTTTCGCGCTACCGGGCGGGTCATGGTAAACACACCGGTTAAGTCGGTTTTGATAACTTCTTCAAAATCGGCCACCGGCATATCCAAGAGTGGAACTCTTTTTATAATGCCGGCGTTATTCACCAGGATATCGACAGGCCCTACTTCTTGCTCAATTTTATCGACCGCCACTACTACTTGGTCCTCGTCGGTCACATCAAAACGATAACCATAGGCTTCGACCCCTGCGGCTTGATAGGTTTCTACCGCGCGATCAATTTTCTCCTGAGACGAGCGACCGTTAATAACAATTTTTGCGCCCGCTTTACCCAAACCCATCGCCATTGCCATACCAATACCGTGAGTCGCCCCAGTGATCAGTGCCGTCTTACCTTTAAGGGAAAATAGTTCGCTGGACATAATGCCACCTGATATTAAGTTCGCGTTTAAAATTATTTCAGGGTATGGGGTTTATGAAAGTCCATATCGGTATAGTCGAGGTTCTCACCCGCCATGCCCCAGATAAACGTGTAGTTAGCGGTGCCCACCCCCGAGTGCATGGACCAGGGCGGCGACACTACTGCCTGCTCGTTACCCACCCAGATATGACGGGTTTGCTCGGCCGGCCCCATAAAGTGACACACCGCCTGCTCATCGGGAACATTGAAATAAAAGTAGGCCTCCATGCGTCGGCTGTGAGTGTGTACTGGCATGGTGTTCCAAATACTGCCAGGCTGCAGCTCGGTCATCCCCATTTGCAGCTGACAAGTTTCAACTACTTCGTTAATTAACAACTGATTAATACGCCGCTCGTTGCAGGTTTCCGACGAACCCAGTTCCAGAACCTTGGCGTCTGACATACCCACTTTTTTATGGGGGTAAGCGTGATGCGCCGGCGCAGAGTTCATATAAAACTTAGCCGGCTGAGCCGGGTCGGCACTGGCAAACTCAACATCTTTAGCGCCCCGACCAATATAGAGCGCCTCTTTGGTATCCAACTCAAAAACCTCACCATCGACAGTAATCGAGCCTTTACCGCCCACATTAATCGCGCCCAGCTCACGGCGCTCGAGAAAGTGGCTGGCTTTTTGTTGATAGACGGGCTCAAGCGCTACCTTTTCCTTAACGGGCATAGCACCGCCGACCATCACGCGCTCGTAATGGGTGTAGACAAACAACACTTGATCGGGCGCAAACACTTTTTTGATCAAAAAGTGCTGGCGCAGCATTTCGGTATCGTAAAACTTGAAGTCGTCCCGATGAACCGCGTAGCGTTCTTCAATAATATTCATAACAAATCACCTTTTTCCGGCGAGCCAAAAAAACGACCCGCGCATGCATTCAGATTTCAACCGGAAAACAATCAGGCAATGGATATGCTTTTATCCAAGTACACATCCTGAATAGTGTGCAGCAGCTTCACACCATCGGCGAACGGGCGCTGAAACGCCTTGCGACCGGATATCAGCCCCATACCGCCGGCGCGCTTGTTAATGACCGCGGTGCGAACCGCCTCGGAAAAGTCGCCCTCACCGGTTGAGGCGCCACCGGAATTGATCAACCCAACACGACCCATATAGCAGTTGGCAACCTGATAACGCCCCAGATCAATAGGATGCTCGGTGGTTAACTCACCGTATACCTTAGGGTGCGTTTTACCCACTTTAACGGCATTAAAACCACCGTTAGTTTCCGCCGTTTTTTGCTTAATAATGTCCGCTTGAATGGTCACGCCCAAGTGATTCGCCTGGCCGGTCAAATCGGCCGCCAAGTGAAAATCTCCGTCAGCCGTTTTAAAACCATCGTTACGCAAGTAGCACCACAGAATCGTCACCATACCCAGCTCGTGAGCCTGCTGAAACGCTTCGGAAATTTCCTGCAATTGACGACGTGAACTCTCAGAGCCGAAATACACCGTCGCGCCAATACCAACGGCGCCCATATCATAGGCTTGGCGCACCTGGCCAAATAAGCGCTGATCGTAACTGGAGGGATACACCATCGCGTCGTTGTGATTGAGCTTTACAATAAAAGGAATTTTATGAGCGTAGCGCCGTGCTACCGAACCCAAACCACCCAGGGTAGACGCCACCGCATTGCAGCCACCTTCTATCGCCAGCTCGACAATATTTTGCGGGTCAAAATAGATCGGGTTGGGCGCGAAAGTGGCGCCCGCCGAGTGCTCAATACCCTGATCCACGGGCAAAATAGACATATACCCCGTACCCGACAAACGACCGACTGAAAGCAACGACTGGTAATTGCGCAGCACCGGCGCGGGGCGATCGGTCACAGAAAAAATATTGTCGACATAATCCGGGCTGGGCTGAATGATGCTGTCTTTGGGTATCGCTTTGCATTGATGCTCTAGCAGAGAATCGGCTTCTTCGCCCAGCAAACTTATAATGTCTTCTTTCATTTTCTCACCTCAATTATCTTGTCACCGCAGGGCACTTTTCCAAGTTTGCCTGCGACACTTTTGTTATCGTCAAAACATTTCTCGTTGATACACGCGGCACGTAGGAATGCCTTTAGGGACTGTTCGCACACAGGGGCGGAATCCCTCCAGACACAATGGGCTGGGCCACAGGGGCAATAGCGATATTCCCGAGCAAACGGTTCGTTACCCGAGCATCGCGATGTCACGCAGCAACAAATCACAGACTATCATTATCGATCATTTTAAATCAACTACAATCTATAAGATGTCAGGCTGGCGATGAGAAAGTGCCGAGAAGGCATCAGGCGCCGCAGAAATAGAGTTTGAGCCGCACTAGTACGGCTTGGACCGACTCAAGAAAAGCCTTATTGTGGCCCTTTAACAAGCGCTTTATTAAGGTGGCTGATTCTGCGTCTGCCAGAATCACATAAAATCTATTTAAACCATTTGTAGTCATTAAAGATCATATAATGATAGTCTTACCCCCGCAGACTGGCCTGACAAGACTCAGGGGCGACACGATAAGACACACCCCGGCGCCTTGGTCTGGCCGTTTCCGATCTATCGACAATGATAAAAAGCATTATTCACCGGCATTTAACTCGCGAGGAAATCAGCATGTGGACGGGACGAGTCAGTTTCTTTATTTCCATGGTCCTAACTCTTTTAGTCAGCCAGCCCAGTCTGGCCGATGACTTGCGCCCACCGCACATTTTTATTGCCGGCGACTCAACCGCCGCCTCTTACCAAGAAGAGGACCACCAGGGATGGGGGGCGCAGCTGCAATCTTACTTTGACGAACAGCAAGTCACCGTCAACAACCGCGCCCGCGGCGGCAGAAGCAGCCGAACCTTTATCACCGAAGGCTTATGGCAAGCGCTGATCGAAGACGTAGAATCCGGAGACTTGGTACTGATTCAGTTCGGTCATAACGATGCCGGTGAAATTAATGACGACCGGCGCGCTCGCGGCTCACTGCCTGGGTTAGGCAACGAGCAAACCGATATTGCCAATCAAGTGACCGGCAAAGATGAAACCGTCTATACCTTTGGCCACTATATTCGCCAGATGGTGGCCGACGTGCGCGCCCAAGACGCCACGCCGATTCTGCTGTCGTTAACCGCGCGCAATCGCTGGGACCAGGGGAGAATTGAACGGCGCAACGGTCAGTACGGCTACTGGATGCATCAACTGGCCTGGGAGCTGGAAACCCCGTTTATCGATGTCACCAACCTGGTGGCCGACAAACTGGAAAAGCTCGGCCCCGCAAAGGTGGCAGAACTCTACCCCAAAGATCACACCCACTTTAACGGCGCCGGTGCCGAGATTCATGCCGAGACTATTGTCTCTGCGCTCAAAGGGCTGCGCCCCTCCCTGGCGGCCGATTTATATTCCGATAAAGGTCGCGAGGTTATCGCCTACGACTGGACTTTTTTGCGTCTGCCCGTGGTAGCCACCCCCGAGAAAACCAGCATTTTTATGGTGGGTGATTCCACGGTGCGCAACGGCTGGGGCGATGGCGCCGGCGGCCAATGGGGCTGGGGCGATTTTCTGGGGGATTACCTCGAGAATGATTCCTACAACCTGGTCAATCGCGCCATTGGCGGCTTTAGCAGCCGCACCTTTGTTACCGGCGGGCACTGGCAACGGGCCTTAAATATGACCCGGCCCGGGGATTATGTGTTGATTCAATTCGGCCACAATGATTCGGCAGCGCTCAACGACGATCAGCGCGCCCGGGGCACCATTGACGGCATAAGCGAAGCGCAGGAAACCATCGACAATATGCTGACCGGTAAAACTGAGACGGTTCACACCTACGGCTGGTACCTGCGCAAGATGATCGGCGAGGCGATGGCTCAGGGAGTAACGCCTATTCTTTTTACCCCAGTGCCCCGCAAAATCTGGGATGACAGCGGCGATAAAATCGCCCGCCCCGACGACAGCTACCCCCAATGGGCGCGCCAGGTCGCGAGCATTAGCGGCGTAAAACTGATTGATCTGCACGAACTGGTAGGCCAGCGCTACGACGAGTTAGGCCCAGAAAAGGTAGAAGCATTCTTTGCCGATGAGCACACCCACACCTCACTCGAGGGGGCAAAGTTCACCGCCGAGATTGTCGCCGATAAACTGGCCGACTGGTTGCAATAGCAATAGACGCGCTAAAAAAACACACTCAGAAAAACAGAAACGTTTTACAAAGACGAACGATTAAATAGGACAAAACACTATGCTGAACTTGGGCCTGAGAGCACACGACTACGGCCAGGGCACACCCGCAGAGATCGCCGCCCGGCTCGGCCAATATGACGCGTCTTGCGTACAGCTTGCCCCCGCCAAATCCTTTCCCTTTATCGGTGAGCAACCCGGGCAACTAAGCCCGGGCTTTGCCAATCAGGTACGCGATGCGTTTGCCGCACAGGGAATTTCCATTGCGGTATTGGGCTGCTATATCAACCCCATCCACCCAGACCCGGTAGCCAAAGAACAAGGGCTAAAACGCTTTGAAGAGCACTTGCGCTTTGCGCGGGATTTTGGCTGCGCGATTGTGGGCACCGAGACTGGCTCAAAAAATGGCGATTGCACTTTTCATCCAGACAGCCGAACAAAAGAATCATTTTTAGAGTTGGTGGAGTCGGTTCGGCGCCTGGCCGACACCGCCGAAAAATACGGCACTATTGTGGGCATTGAAGGTGTGGCGCACCATCATACCGTGCACACTTACGAAAAAATGTTGGAGCTTCTGGAGCTAGTAGATTCGCCCAATGTTCAGGTGATTTACGACCCGGTTAACTTTTTCCCGCTGGACCAATGCCACCGACAGCAAGCGCTAATGGACGAGGCTTTCGATTTATTTGGCGATCGCATCGTGGCGATTCACAGCAAAGACTTTGTGATTAAAGACGGCCTGAAACACGGCGACTTGCCTTCGGGTAGCGGCGACATGGATCACCGCCACCTGATCGCAAAATTGCAAAAACTCAAACCAGGCATTCACACCATTCTGGAAAGTACTAACCCGGATAACGTGCAGGGTATTTTGCAGCATCTTCGTCAGTGCGCTGAGTAAACCAGCGCCCGGGAAAGCCCCACAGTTTAATACTGAGCGACTTCCCAGCTTGTCGCTCAGTTTCCTTCGGGTGCTTCTAGGGTAAACACCGGGCTTGGGGGAACATCAACAGAATCCGGTGAGCCAGGTGTAGCCGGATCAAAAGGCGGCACTTCATCGCGCAAATGCACCGCCAGCGCAGGCACATGCTTGCGAATACCTTCAACCACCGCACGCGCCAGCTGATCCGCACCGTACACACTGTGGTGAGTATCGTCCTTAATAGGTTTTGTCTGGCCGGGAAAGCTGTTTGCCGGAAAGTGAACAAACGCTTCTTTAGAGTCCGCCTCGCCAAGCGCGGCGTAAATCTCCAAACTCATCCGGTGTAGATCAATCACCGCGACGCCCTGCTCTTGCCCTACCTGACGTACCGCCTGGGCGAAATCGGTCAGGGTTTCTGTGGGCTTGTTATCTTTCCAACGCCGACGCTCCATGGGCGTAACCAATACGACAATACCGCCCTTAGCGCGCACCGCCGCAATGTATTCACGTAAATCCTGCTTATAAGTCGTGAACGGACCGGCGCCCTCGGTTTTATCTTTCTGATCATTGTGACCGAACTGAATAAATAGATAGTCTCCGGGTTTCATGGCCCCCAGTACTTTTTCCAACCTGTGCTCCGCTTCAAAACTAAACAGCGCCCGCCCCGATTCGGCGTGATTGGCGATGGCCACGTTCGCGTCAAAAAAGGCCGGCAGTATCTGTCCCCAACCGGCCCAGGGCTCTTTGCGCTGATCGGTAACCGTGGAATCCCCGGCAATAAACACCGTGGTTGTCTCTGGCACCGGCGTAATCTCAAGGGCTTTCACGGCGGCGGGGCTGCCGAGAAACTCGAGCGTCAAATACTTATCCCAGTGCGCAATCATCTGTGGGCCGGTCTCGCGCGCGTTAAGGCTTACGCGCCCTCCGCTTTCGAGCTGGGGGCTGCGCCTGTTTACGGTGAAACTTGCCTCGGTCTGCTCTCCTGCAGCCGTTGCAACAGAGCGTAGCAGCAAACGACGGGATTCGGCTTTTATCGTTGTTTGGGCTGCACGGTCCGCACCCAAAATAGCTTTCACCTGATAATTGCCTTCCGGCACATCCACCGCCAGCGTAAAAGGTTTATCCGAGACACAAGCGTCCCCCTCGTCGCAATCGGGAGTATTGACGCCCACCCATCCGTAGCCGCGCTCAGGTGAGTATCGTGTTTGCGAGCCAAGCGTTGTATAGCCTTCCGCTGCAGTGGAACCAAAATCAAACCGATAGACTTTCGCGTCGGACTCTAAAGCCGTGGTTTGCAAAACACGGGTTTCCGGCGGGCCATCGTAGGAAGGTTTTAACCCGCCGAAATCAATCACAAATTTATCCACCACAACCCCGGCATCCACGCCCACTAAATGCAGGGTATGCCAGCCAGGTTCAAGCGCCTGGGGAAGCTGCACAGTCGCGTGAGCGGCATTGGCTAAGACCTGCTCTTTCCACTCTTGACTGTAGGTATCAAAGCCCTCGGTTACGTTAACCGCAAGCGGCTGGTTATCATCCAACGCCAGAGCCAAACGCAACCCCTTGCCGGGCACAATCGGATGGGTTGGCAACAAGCGAACATGCGCTTGGGCCTCGCCGCCGCTTGCCACATAAAAGCGATAGCTAAGCTTCGGAGCGGCATCCGGGTTAACGGTAAGAGTCGATGGCAATAGCGTCACCGCTGAACCTGTGCGCCCCAGGCCTTCCACCGAACGCCAGCCGCCTTCGGCATTGTCCTCGCGCGCGGTGAAATGCCCGGCATTGATGGACACTACCCCTTCGAACTCAAAAAAGTCTCCCACTCGGGCATCGGAGGGTATTTGCGCGGTGGACAAGTCGCGACTGTTGATCGCAGGTTTAAGCGACTCTTTGACCGTCTTTTGTTGCGCGCCCAAAGGCGGAAGAGGCTCGGGTTGGAAACGCAGCCAATCCTTGGGAGAGACGCCACCATTGGTGAGAATATGTTGCCACTTGCCAGCGGCAAGCTCGCGGTTGTACCTACGGGTTAAGGATTCTATACGCTTTGCGGCCTGCTCAGCCGCTGCAAAGGTCGCCGGAGCGGCGGGTGCGCCACGGGCTTTTTGTCGCCTGGCAAGCTCTGCCAAAAAATAACGCTGGTTAGCGGCCGCCGCTGCACGCACCGGGTATTCCACCAGCTGATAGAACGCATCCCGTGCGGCTGGGGCAATTGAACTTGCGATCTGCGCGGTATCCGACTCCAGCTTTTGATAGGCCTGCAAGCGCTGTTCGATTTCCGCGTCGGTCAACTCGGTGGGGTGATAGTCTTGCAAAGAAAGATGCCACTGCAGGTGCTCCGGCTTGCGCGCAAACGCCAAGTGCTGATGACGTTTCCAGATGTCGGCGATAGCCTTCCCATGCTCGGCGCCAAAATCCCGCGCGGCCATATCCTGCAAAAACTGCATGGGCGCCTCGGGCGAAGTTCGATCAGCGTTCCAGGCGAGGTCGAGAAAAAACTCCGTGCTTAACTCATGGGCTTTTAAATCGCCCACATTACCCACCCAAAAAGAACGGGCGCCCTGCTCGTAGGCGCGAACCATTTCCGACCACACCAGCGACACCGATTGCGAATCAAACCAAAGCCAGGAAAGCGGCGAGCCCAAATACGACAGGTGATAATAAACCCCGAGCCCACCGGAGCGCGCTCGCTCTTGTGGTGTCGCGTAGCGACGCACATAGCCGAAATTATCATCCGGCCAGACAATGGTTACATCCTCGGGTACCTTGAGCCCCGCGTTATAATCCTTAAGCACTTCTTTGTAGGGCACAAAAATTTGTGCCGCTTGGGTAGCATCGCCATCGCCCAAATGTTCAGCGAGTAAATTGCGCTGTGCAGCAAAAAGCTCCTCCAACACAGCGATGCGCTCTTGCTGGGATTCGGGTCCGACAATACCGCTGTCGTGAATGCCACGCATGCCTAGGGTCCACAGGCTTTCGCCGGAGCGGCGCTCTTTAACCCGCTGCTCCCAGTAAGTCATCACCGTGTCGCGGTGAGTCAAAAAGTTGTATTGGTCTTTGGGTTTATCCCACTCGCCCACGTTATTGCGCAGCATGGGTTCCGCGTGGCTGGAGCCGACCACAATCGCGTAGTCATCGGCTAGCTCACTATTGCCCTCTACCTGATGAAAAGGCGTGGTACAGGGGTGCATGCCGGGCCAGATGGCATTGGCGCGCAGGCGCAACATAAGCTCGAAAACACGCGCATAGGTTTTCGGCCCCAGGGTGCCCACGTCCGGCTCAAAGGTTTTTTCGGCCCAGGCGCCCAGCCCCCAGCATTCGTCGTTAATAAAAATACCGCGATACTTTACCGCAGGCGCATCCACCGCTTCGCGCCCGAGGCTCAGATATAAATGCTCGCGCCGCTCAACCGGCACATCGGCCCACCAATACCAGGGCGAGACGCCAATACGCTGCGATAGCTCGTACACACCAAAAGCCACCCCGCGCGGGTCGGCGCCTTCAACAGCCAAGACTGTCGAGTCGGCCGAAAGCCGAAACGCCTCCCAGCGATTTTGTAAGTCGTCGGCGAGCCCCACCTGAACAAAAGGCGTATTGCGAGGCGGCGTGTTGAGAATATCCGGCCGCACGCCGGTCACACGCTCGACATCGGCAGCAAAATCGCGCACGGCAATTTGTATCACCTTGGCTGCATTCTCAGCGACGACTATGGGCGCTGCCCGATTGCCACTGACGAGTGTGAATGCCGTCGCTGAAGAATGGTCAGCAGGCGGCGCTGTAAGAGGTCGAATATCATCGGCCTGGGCCGTCAGTGCGAGCAGCAAAAACAGGAATAAAAAATATCGCATCAGTCACGCTCCGGAATATTTTCAGGCGCCTGCTCACCAATCAACGCCATAATCTGAATGGCCGTTAATCCAAATTGCGAGACGGCATTGGTAGACACCCCGCGCGCTTCGGTGACCGGAGCCAACACCGCAGGCGGAGTAATGGTTTTCGACGGATAAGGCGCGCCGTACACTTTTATGCCCGCCTTAGCCTCAAAAAACTCGTCCCAAGCCCGCTCCGCCAATGCTTTATCGTCCAGCTTCCAGGCAGAGTATGCGGTCATGCGGGAATGCGCCTGCTCCAGATTAAGATTGCGGTTATAGGGCTGGCCGATAATCTCGGCTTTCTCTTCTCGAGAGGCATTAAAAAAGCGCCCATACTGAATAAACGCCGCCTCGTATTCGGGCACATCCAGCAACTGAATCAACTCGGCATTAATCTCTACACCGCCGAACACCATTGCCAGATGGGAGCCGGACACCCCCTCACCCACTCGGTAAAAACGACTTGTGTCGGGATCGTAAGCGGTACCCGATGAAAGCAAACCCTGTTTAAATTCGCCGATGCTGCGCATCGCGCGCAAAAGCTTGTCCTTATACTCGGGCTCCCCCGTGCGTTCCCACTCGGTCAGCCAGGCGGCCGCCACCGAGTTCCAGTCGGTGCCCAGCCCCATCATCATGCTGTAGGGTTTGCCGGCAAAATCCGGTTGGGGGCGGTTGAGTTTACGCAGCGGCGGCACGTCCAGCAGTCGTCGCTCGGCCCCCAGAGTTGCGCGCATTAAATCCCCCACCCGTTCATCGGCGGTCAGATAATAATAAAAGCGACGATTAGCGGGGGTGCTAATACGCAACTGTTTGGCGCTGTCGCCCCAGTGATTAACATTGTGGCGCGAGCCCAGCCCCTCGAAACGCCCCAGGTGGTATACATCCACTTCACCGGTGTGGCGGGTCATGGCTTCGGCCATGGTAAACACATCGGCGCGACCGGTGCGCAAGAAGGAATACCAAAGCCAAATGTCCGGCGAAAGCTCGGAGTTGGCCCAGGCAAAACCGCCTACGTCATAGCGCCAGGTGTGGCGGTCGTGATCATAACTGTGCATCACGTCGCCATAATCCCAAAAGCCGTACCAGTGGTGCTCTTCGACCTGAGTCAGGTAATGATCCAGATAAAAATCCAGCTGATCTTCAATGGCGGCTTGGGCCGGGGTGGAGCGATCCGGCAAGCTCCATAGGGCCGCGCCAAAAACGCCGGCCGCTTTATAATCTTTCGGGCGGGCTACCATTTGCGGAGGCTCGGCCAGGGTACGCGCCATTTGCACGGTGGTGTCCCTATCGGGAGTAGCGGGCAGTGCCCAAAGCCGCAACTCGCTGGTGCGGGCCACGCCGGTGGCATCGGCAAAACCCGGCTCGTAATCTTCGTAGGTCACACCCATAGCATCCAGCTGTTTCTCGTGGGTATCCAGCCCCATACCGTCGTGATAAAAACGCATGTCCATAGCGCGAGATTCGGGAGACCAAAACCACAGGGTGACCTGGGCGCTATCGGTTGCCGCATTGCGAATATCCAATTGCGACGGATGGCTCTGCCAGAAATCGCGAATACCAAAGGCTACCCCACCCTCGGGGCTGCCAATATAACCCAGCCCGCTCGAACGTCCGCCGGCGGCGGAGTCTACCCAGGCCAAGCCGGGCTGGGTGCGCTTGCGAATTGAAAACGCGTCGGCGCTTAATTGAGTCAATGTGTAATCGCCAAAGGCGGGAATAACATTGATTCGGTCAGAGACACTTTTGGCCCACTGGTTAAGCGGCGGTGTCGCCCGTCCATCGATTTGTGCCCGGCGTACCGCTTCACCCGGATCGCGACGCAAACCGGTAATGCCGCGCACACCTTCGGCAAACAGCCCGTCACTCTCGCCCGAGAAACGCACATGCCGGTCGTGCAGCGGACCGTCCATAGGCACATTAAACCGGACACCCACCCCACGAATAAAATCCTGGTTCTGGTCGCCGTCGTAGATCATGCTATGCACCAGCCGCACCGAATCGTCTCCGGCGTAAAAGTACAGGCGCACCACAAACGGAATCCAGGCTCGGCCGTTCTCACCGACGTGCTTGCCTTCGAGTTTGACCACCGCCCGTAGGGGCCCGTCTTGCTCCAGGGTGACCGTGTTCAGCTGACCGTTAAACGCATTGACGGTAAGAGGCTCGCCCACTTTCGGCTCAGCCTGATTCTGCGCCAGAATAACCAAGCGGCCATTGTGTAGTGTTTCCCGACCTTGACGACTGATCGATTCAATCAGCTGTGTGCCAGATTTAGAGAGCACCGCTTGAATAGCCCCGGTGTCCACGCGAATACTGTTTTTGTCCTCGCGCACCGTTAATGCCTGCTCGGGCTGAAGGCCATTACCGGGCGCAAGGGTCAGCGAGTCGGTGTTCACTGCCAGCGGCGCTATGGCGTGACCGCTCCATTTCACAGAACCATCGGGCCAGTAGGCCAGCGGCCAACTTTGCACGGGCAAAGATCCGGACTCAGCGCTAAGCGTGAATTCGCTCTGCGCTTGAACCGCGCCTTGGGGCCAGGGCGCGCCCCAAGTGGTGCCCACGCTGGCGCGGGCGGCATCGGGTTTCAGCCAATGCAGTTTAACCGCGGGTTTAGCTTGCGCCTCGGCGCTCAAGGCTACCGCCAACAACAGGCTCGTCAACGCGGCAAAGGTTCTGCAAAATCTCATGGTTATGGCCTTCCTAAAAGTCGTGGTTATTATTTTTCAAGTCTGTCGCCTGGGCATTCAACTTGTCGGGCTAATAGTGTGTTTTATAACAGCGAGTAAAATTCACTGAGCAAACGCGAGCTGTCGCCTCTTATTATGGATTTCCCCTATCACGTCTCTGGCACGGACAATTAATTGCGGGGCTTGCATGTTTGGGTCGGTGTTTACGGTCGATGGTTTCGGCCAATGGTTACGGCAAGGCGTAAACGCGAAAATTTCGGTAGCGAAACTGCGTCCACTTCATTTGCCGAAATCCCATCTTTCCCCCTGCCAGTGACGGGCCGGTGTCAACACCATCCACCATCGGCGTATCATCGGTGTAATCAATCACCTTGCGTTCATCCACATAGAGGCGGATACGACTGCCCTCCTTTACCAGGGTGATCTCGTGAGGGCGCGTGGATTCTGTGGGAATACCAAGCTCGCCTTTTTGCAGCAAGCTAAAGGTATTGTTCTTGCGTAAATTGGCGTGGCCGCGGCTTGGGTTGTGCGCGGCATTGGCGTAGTAAGATATGTGGTAACTTTTTATATCACCCTCGGTGTATTGGGTGAAGGTGCCATCTCTGAGAGCCAGGTCCGGGGAAAATATATCTTCACCATTCACGCCAGAAGCGGCAAAAAATACAATCACCAGGCCCGCTTCCAGATACAGGTTTTGCGCATCCCAGGTGGCAATAAAATTATCGGGAAACTCTTGTGGGCACCAAAAAACGTGATGACCTTGCTCGTCCGGGGACAGCATCGTCATCCAGCCCTGATCGAAATAAACTTCACCCGGGCCTTCCATTACCCAGTCAGAAACCGATTCGGCACTGGCAAAGTCCGCGCGGTAAAGCAAGGGGCCAGGCTCGGGTAGAGTATCCGTTTGCACCTGTTGCGGGGGTACGGTTGCGCAGCCCGCAACCCAAAGCAAGCTTAAGGCGAGTATTAGCAAACACAGCCCTTGGGGCGCGGCAAAGGTTTTATGACTCACACCCATGCACTACTCCAAATGAAACACTTTATTTAAAGGCGTGGTGACCGGGCTGTTGTCGGCGTGGGTGTCCATAATGTCCGCCATATGCCGCCACCATTTCTGCATAATCTGAGTCTGTGGCAGATCATCCATGGTGTGATTATCTTCGCGCTTAAGCACGCCAAATAACTGCAGGGTTTCTGGGTGCAGAAAAATGGAGTAGTCCGACACCCCGGCATCCCGAAGTTCTTTCTCAAGCTCTGGCCAGATTTCTTCGTGACGTTTTTGGTATTCCTGTTCGAACCCGGGCTTAAGCTGCATAACAAACGCAATCTTTTCCATTACTCACACTCCGAATGGATGGACTTGGCGGTTTTGTGAATTTGATAAAGCAGCCCCGCCCTACTTTTAAAAAAATAAGGCGGGGTAAACAGCAATTAGATGTAGTAGTTCATGTATTCCACCAGCAGCAGAATTGCCATGGACTGACCATAGGGCATGGAGGTTAGCGGAATATCCCGGTATCCCTGCAGGTCGTCGAATACCGGGGTGCCGAAAGAAACCTGTTGCAACTCGCCATCGGCGCTGATGTTATCCAGCACCGCTTTAACCGCCTTAATGCCTACTTCTTCGTATTTTTTATCCAGGTAACCTTTGCGAATACCTTTGAGAATACCGTAGGCAAAACCGGCAGCGGCCGAGGCTTCCAGGTATGAGTCGGGGTCATCCAGCAGTGTGTGCCACAGGCCATCGGCATGTTGAGTTTGTTGCAGCGCTTTAACCTGCGCTTCCAACGTTTCCTCCAGGAACATACGCAAGCCATCGGTTTCGGGTAAATCCAACAGCTCGATAAACTCGGGAATGGCGATGGTGACCCAGCTATTACCGCGCGCCCACAATGCATCGGCGAAGTTGTGGTTGCCATCGAAGGTCCAGCCGTGAAACCACAAGCCGGTTTTGCGATCGGACAAATATTTAATGTGGAGCATAAACTGACGTTTGGCTTCTTCCACATAGTGCGGGCGATCCAGCACCAAGCCGATTTTGGCGAGCGGCATAACGCTCATCATCAGGGTGTCGTCCCAGATCTGCTGGTAGTTCTCTGAGTTGTAGACAATATGCTGCAGACCATTTTCGGCGGTGCGGGGCATATCGCGCATCACCCACTCTGACCACACATCCAGATAAGGCAAGTAGGAACGGTCGCCGTCACGCTCATACATATAAGCCAGCGTCAGAAAAGGCGAATAAGTGTTTACGTTTTTGGTGGTGGTGCCTTCTTTAAAACGATCACTAAACCAGTCTTCAATAATTTGTCGGGGCTTATCATCACCGGTGATGTCCCAGTATTTCATCAAGCCATACAAGCCGATGCCGTGGGTCCACTCCCACCCGGCCCAGCCTTTGGTATCAATTACCCGGCCGTCTTCCAGCTTAAGCAAAAACTCGCCGGTTTCGTCTTTAATGTTAACCAGATTATCGATCAGCTTATCAATGCTGTTGCGGACGCTGGTGTATTCAATGTTATGAGCAACCGTAGGCATACTTGTTACAACCTCTAGAGTATTAAATGAGTTAAAAACCGGTCCGGCGTTTACAACGCATTACCAATCAACGCTAAATTTTGAATTGCGGCCAAGCCCCACTGGGAGCTGTCATTGGTGGACAACCAGGGAGCCTCGACTACCGGGTTGAGCACCTGTGGGCCTTTTACATCGAGAATGGCCTGATGATCACCCGTCCACTGCAGGGCGAATTCCTGCGGCAGGCGGAACTCTTTCCAGGCGCGCTTGGCCAGAGCCGAATCTTTATTCTGCGCGGCGGCGTAGGCCGTCAGGCGCGAGTGCGGGGCTTCCAAATGAGTGCCAAAGGCTTTGCCCACTGCGGCGATCTTTTCCTTATCGCTGGCATTGTACAAGCGACAATAGCGCAGCCAGGCGGCTTTGTACTCGGGTACATCCAGCAGCTGAATTAGCTCGGCATTAATCTCTACCAGGCCAAATACCGCACTTAGGTGCGATACCTGGGCCTCGCCATCCGCCGGTGCAAACAACTTTTTGGTGGTTGGATCGAACCCGTAGGTGCCAGCAAAAAAACCATCGGCATTGCCGCCAATAGTGCGCATGGCCCCGATCAGTCGTTGGCGGTACTGGTCATCGCCGGTGCGCTCCCAGGCCGTCAGCCAGTTTGACGCCACCGACCCCCAGTCGGTGCCCACTTGCATCCGCTCGGGCCCCGGCACCGGCTCGCGGTTGGCAAGCTTACGGGTGGGGTCGACGCGGGTCAGTGCTTCGCCAGCGTCAATCACTTCGTTGAGTACATCGCCGGTGCGATCGTCACCGGTGAGATAATAATGAAAACGGCGATAGGCCGCCGTACTGATGCGCAGCTGTTTGGCACTGCAACCCCAGTGCTGCACATTGTGACGGGTGCCCAGGCCTTTAAAACGGCCCAGGTGGTAAATATCCACATCCCGGTTATGGCGGGTCATGGCTTCGGCCAGGCGGAAAGTTGCGGCATCGCCACTGCGCAAAAAGGAATACCACAGCCACAAATCCGGCGAGAGCTCGGAGTTATCCCAAGCGTAGCCGCCAATGTCGTAACGCCACACGTGGCGGTCAACATCGTAGGTGTGCATGACATCGCCGTAATCCCAAAAGCCATACCAGTGGCGCTGATCCACTTGCTGGCGGTAGTAATCCACCTGCCAGGCGAGACGATCTTCAATCTGTTTTTTCTTCGGCGAGGAACGATCTGGCAGACTCCACAGGCCGCCAAACACGCCGGTTTTAAGAATATCTTCGGGCGCCGCCATCACCTGCCCGGGGGTGTTAATTTCGCGGGCCCAGTTGACGCTGGTGGTGCGCGAGGGTGTAGCGCCCATCACACACAGGACAAAATCCGTGGTGCGCGCTACGCCGTAGGCCGTACCAAAACCCGGCTCGTAATCCTCATAGGTAATGCGCAGCGCATCCAATTGCTGCTCGTAGGTTTCCTGCCCCAGGCCGTCGTGATAAAAACGCACGTCCATGGGCGGCGCCTCGGGCGACCAAAACCATAAGGTGGCTTCGGCTTCTTCCTGCCCTGCATTGCGAATATCAATTTGTACCGGGTGCAATTGCCAGAAGTCGCGCATACCGAACAACACACCCCCGGAGGCGCCACCTACATAGGCGGTGCCCGCCGCGCGCTGGCCCTGGTCGGCATTGATCCAGGCGTGGCCGGCTTTGGTGCGCTTTTTAATCGCAAAGCCATTGGCGCTAAGCTGGGATAGGGTGAAGTCGTTCCAGACCGGAACCCATTTCAATCTGCTGCTGACATCGCTTGGCCACTCGCTTAAAGGCGGCGTTTTACGGCCCGCAATCTGGGCGTCGCGCACAGCTTTGCCCGGGTCGCGGCGCAGGCCGGTAATACCCTGGGGCGATTCGGCCCACAGGCCGTCATTTTCGCCCACAAAACGCACATGACGATCGTAGAGTTCATCGCGCTGCACGACATCAAAGCGCAACCCCAGACCGCGAATAAAATCTTTTTGGTCATCGCCATCAAACACAAAGCTGTGGCTGATTCGCACCGACTCGGCGCCACTGTATAAGTAAAGGCGCAGGGTGAAGGGTAGCCACTGCTTACCCTTGTCAATTTGGTGAACGCCCTCAATTTTAACCACCGCGCGCACCGGCCCCTCTTGCTCGACCGAAACCGACTGGGTTTGGGATTGAAACGCAAAGACCTGGGCGACGGCGTCCGGCTCAACTTGGTCCTGTACCAATCCCACCAGACGTGCGTTTTTACTTATCGTGCGGCCGTCGCGTGACAGAGTGCTGATAAGATGCTCGCCGCTGGTGGGGACAGAAATTGTCACCACACCGGTATCCACCGTGATTGAGTCAGCGGAGGTGGTCACTCGAACCGGCAGATTCGGGGCGGGCCCACGCTCCTTTTTTACCTGAAACTGATCTCCGAGTGAGATTCCCGCCGGAACCGCGTGCGCGGTCCACTTGATGCTGCCATCGGGCCAATAGGCGGTTGGCCAGCTCTGCAGGGGCACCTTATCCCCTGATGCGTTAACCAAACTCAAAGGCTGCTCGCGCGTGAGAGCCCCCTGCGGCCAGGGGTGCCCCCAGGTTGTACCGGCCTTAACCGCCGGCTCTTTGCCCTCTAGCCAGCTCAGGTGCCCGGACTGGCGCGCCTGGGTGGCCTGCGCCGGTGAGCTGCTCGCACAACCACTGTTGAGCGCCGGGAGCGCAAGGGGAAGAGAAGCGGCCACGCCCCCCTTTTTGAGAAATTCACGTCGATTCATCCAGCATCATTCCCGCACGGTTTTATCGTTATCAGACAGCGACAAGGCTGTAATTTACCGATAAAAACTAGCATGTTCGACACATAATGACAACTATTGATTTGTTTTGTTTTTATATGATTGATTTAAGACTGTTATCAATCACCAAAAGAGCTACCCCACACCACCCGTGCCGGCGCCATCGAGCAGCCTCCCGGCCCCGTGAATAAACACACCGCTGAGCCGAATTGGGGCGCAAAACCGCTGACGGGAGGAGAAAATGTGCCTGAAGCCTTCCACGGCCCGCCCCCGCTAAAAAGCATCACGAGAGAGGCCGATTAAGGCCGCTAAACACCGGTCCTGTTAGCGGCGCTGAAAGTGAACCACATGGGTGTTTTGAATGGCCGCTTCCTTCAACTGGTCGGCGCGAACGTTATTCAGGGTGACGTCTTTTACCGGCAGGGCTTGCTGGCCATTTATCTTGCACAGGTAGCGCGCTTGCTCAATGCGAATATTCTCCAGGGTGATTCCCTCGATGGGCGTCAGGCGGCGCTCGTAGGTGGGCACCAAATCCCGCCACTGATAGAGCACATCCGTGGCAATACTGAGCGCCCCACCCTCCAGGGCAACGGCGGTCACGTCCCGCACGGTAATATTGCGCACAAAACCACCGCGACGCTCGTTGGTTTTGATAAATACCAGGTTGCCGGTACCGGCGTACTCGGTGCCGTCGTCAAACTGGCAGTGCTCGACCAGGATATTTTCAACGCCCCCAGACAGCTCGCTGCCCACGGCCAGCAGCTGATGCGCCTGCTTGATTCGGCAGTGGCGCATAACGATATTTTTGGCGGGTCGGTTGAGTCGCCAGGCGTCCTGGTTGCGCCCCGACTTAACCGCGATGGCGTCATCCCCCTGATCAAAGGTGCAATTCTCAATCAGCATATTTTGCGTCATTTCCGGGTCTACGCCGTCGTTATTGTGACCGTGGGCGTGCACACTCACACCGCGAATCACAACATCCTTACTGAGAAACGGGTGCAGCACCCAAAAGGGGGAATTCTCTATCGAGATGCCCTCCACCAGAACATGACGGCAGCGGTTAAACTGCACAAAATGAGGACGCAGGTTGGCCCCCTCATACGCCATTTGACGCTCTTGCACCGGTACGCTCTTGGCGGCCATATGGTACAGCTCGGCCAGAGCATCCATGTGCGGCTTGGGACGGCCGTACCACACCTCCCACACATCCAGCCGGGCCTTGAGCATGCCCTTGCCGGTAATGGCAATATTGTCGCAACCATAGGCATAAATAAGGGGCGAGTAGTTATAGCACTCCATTCCCTCCCAAGTAGTCTTTACCGCTGGCAGGTAATCGGCCGGGTCCTCAGAAAACAGCAGAACAGCGCCCTCTTCCAAGTGCAGATTAACGTGACTTTGCAGGTGGATTTTACCGGTCAGCCACTCGCCCCGAGGAATAACCACCGTGCCGCCGCCGTTTTCGGAGGCCAGCGCGATGGTGCGGTGAATGGCTTTACCATTGGCCACCTTGTCATCCGGCCTGGCACCGAAGTCGGTAATACGGTAGGACGGACGGCCGGAGAAGTCGGGAATCCGCAGGGTCGGCATGGCAAATGGTGCCGACACGTTAACCTCCTCCATGGGCATGGCTTGTTTTTTCACCAGGGCGGTCGACGTGCAACCGGCCAGCGCAGCCATTGACAGGGCGCCGTGCAAAAAAGCGCGGCGATTAACGGCAACGGGGGGAAGGGGCTTATCGCTCATGGCATATACCTCGTGCTGTGGGCAGGCGGCCCCTGGGGCCGCAAGATCAGGGTTTACGACGGCAGCACAACTGCCTTCCACCCATAGGGGGCAACAGTAACGCTTGAGCCCTGCAAAGCCTCGCCACTGGAAGCATCGCGGGCGCCGCTGGGCAGGTCCAAGCGACCACCCTGGCCATCCATGTTGACGGCGATCCACAAACGGCGCCCCTGTTGATCCACTCGCGGCGCCACCACCGTGCCGGCGCTCACCTCAAACGGCGGGCGCAATTGCAGCTCGCGGGCGTAGCGCTGAATCAGCTCACGCAAAAATTGCTCGCCGGTCTCGCCAGTGGGGTGAGCAGACAGCAGTACGACCTTGCCCTTACCCAGTCGGCGCTCGGTGAGAAACGCCGTGCCCGGCGCCAGCTCGGTTTCCAAAGTGCCCAGCACTCGGGTGTCGGCGTGGTCCGCCTTTAGCGCCGCGCACCAACCGGTGAAATCCAGCGTCTTGCCGCCGGCCTTACCCTGTATGCCAGTACCGGTCAGCGGGAAAACATACTCGGCGCTCACACCGGCCACATCATCCAGCAGCCCCAGACCGGAATCGGTGGGAATACTGTGCTCGCGGCCACGCATACCCGTGCCCGGCCCGGCCAGCCAGATCCCACCGGCTTTGACAAATTCAATTACCCGCTGCAGAAACTCTTCACTGACATAGGGCATGGCCGGGGTGATCAAAAACTTCAATCCATCAAGGGCGGCACCTTCAAACCGGACTTCACGGTGGTACCCCAGCTCGAAGACTTTTTTGTGCCACAGTTGCACCACACCCTGATACTTATCGGGGAAATTTTCGTCTTTATCCATGGGCTCGGTTTCAATCATCGCCCGGGCGTGGTCGGACCAGGTGACGGCAATTTCCGGCACCAGCGGTTGGCTGTTTACCAGCAGCGGCTCCAGCTTTTGTCGCATCTGCTCAACTTTTTCAACCTGGGAGTAACCAATAGACGGCTTATACCAACTGCTGAGCACCGCGCTGTGGGGAATTTCGGCCCCGGTACGCTGCTGACGCCAGAGCCAGTAACAAAACCCCTCGCCGCCCATGGCATACACCAGCGAGGCCTCGGCCGCGAGAAAACCTTCGGGATGCATCGGGCTGTGATTTCCCAACCAGCCGTTATGCGCGACGCTGGTTTCCATCAGCCAAAAGGGGCGCCCCGGTTTAGCGGCGCGATACATATCGCTGCGAAACACCAGCGCATCCCACTGTTCGCTGGAGGGGTAAGCGTCGTAGGAGGCAAAGTCCAAATTTTCAAACAAACGCTCGTGATTCACCGAGAACGCCGGATTGGTATTGTGGGTAATCGGCGCCTTAGAGTACTGGCGAATAATCTCGCACTGCTGATCCGAGAACTCAGCGATACGCTCCCGGTTAAACATTCGATACGCGGTACTTAGGGAAGCATTGTGCAAAAACGGCGTTTTGAAAGGCGCAGGCACCTGCTCAAACGAATTGTAGTAGGTGCTCCAAATGTGGGTGCCCCACTCTTTGTTCAGTCGCTCAATGGTGCCAAAGCGCTCTTTCAACCAGCGATGCCAAGAAGCCACAGCCGCGGGACTAAAATCTTCCGCCACATGACATTTGAGTTCGTTATCAATTTGCCACCCCACCAGCGCCGGATGATCTCCCAAGTCCTGCGCAATGGCCTTAATAATTCGGAAACTGGCTTCGCGCACGGCGGGGTGTTCGTAGCTCACATGTTGGCGCGCGCCGTGAATCAAGCGCTCGCCATCGGCGTTAACAAACAAGCGATCCGGGTGGCCGTAAGTCAACCAGCGCGGCGGCGTGGGCGTGGGCGTACAGAACACCACTGAGATACCGGCGTCATGGAACTTATCCATCACGTCGCGAAAAAAACGAGTGGAAATTTTTCCCTCTTGCGGCTCCATGCTTGACCAGGCGAACTCCCCGATGCGAATCAGGTTAATGCCCAACTTTTTCATCTCGACGATGTCGCGGTCAACATCTTCTTTTGGCCACAGCTCCGGGTAATAGCAAACGCCGTGCACCAAACGATTCATCTGGTATGGGGTCGCAGGCTGAGCGCCGCGCGTCGACTTACTGCCGGCGTAAACATAAGGGGCGGATGCCGCCATTCCCGTCGCCGAGGCCATCAGTTTCATAGCGCTTCGTCTCGATAGCTGCATGTTCTTCTACTCCCACTGATTATTTTTTGTGATGGTAACGTCCTGATCCAAGGGCCCGTGCGGACAAAACCGGGGACTACAACTCCAAGATTCTTGGTAAAAACAAAGTCACCTCAGGCACTAAAGCGATCAGCAGCAAAACCAAGATGATCACGCCATAAAACGGCATCAGAGACGGTAATATTTTTTCCACTTTTTCATTGGCGACACTGGCGCCCACGTACAAGCCACTGCCCACCGGCGGAGTAATCGTGCCTATGCACAGGTTGTAAACCATCAAAATGCCGAAGTGCACCGGGTCTACACCAATCTTTAAGGCAATGGGCAAAAGGATTGGGGTGAAAATTAAAATAGCCGGGCCAATGTCCATAAAGGTGCCGATCAACAACAGGAAAAGCGTTATCACCAACAACACAATAATGGGATTATCCGACAGGCCGAGAATCATGCCGCTGATCAATTCCGGCAGACCGGTAATGGCCATGGCAAAAGACATTACCGACGAGGTGCCCAAAAGGAACATAATAATGCCGGACATCACCAGCGTTTGCGCCAGCACATCGCGCAAGCCCGCCATGGATACCGAGCGATACACCACCATGGTAAGAAAGGCGGTGTAAACCACAGCCACTGCCGAGGCTTCAATCGCGGTAAACACGCCCGCGATAATGCCCACCACGACTACAATAATCAGCAGTAAGCTCGGCAGGGCCTCAAGAGTCACCCGAAGCGCCGTGCCTTTTTCCACCAGTCGCTCCGAGCGATAACCCCGGCGCCGCGCAATAAAATAAGTCACCAGCATGCATCCACCACCCCAGAGCACACCGGCAATCAAACCGCCGGCAAACAGCGCCGCAATTGAAGTGCCGCCGCTGGCGAGCGCATACAAAATAAATGCCGTGGTGGGAGGAATAAGCATGCCCGTAGGCGCCGAAGCGATATTGACCGCCGCCGCAAAAGAGTTTTTGTAACCCTCTTTTTTGCTCATGGGCACCATCACGCCACCGATAGAGGTAGAGGCCGCAATGGCCGAACCGGATATCGCACCAAACATCATATTGCCAGCAATATTGGTATGGGAGAGCGAGCCCGGAATCTGCCCACTAAAAAGCTTGGCAAAATTCACCAAGCGAATTGCGATACCACCGGTGTTCATCATCACGCCGGATAAAATAAAAAACGGAACCGCCAACAGGGAAAAGCTATCCAGACTCGAAAATATTTTTTGCGCCGTGGTAAACAGGGCGATTTCCAAAGGTAACACCAAGGCAATAGTGATCACCGATGACACGGCGATACAAATACCAATGGGAATGCCCAACACCAGCAACAAAGCGAAAGACGCTATTAAAACAAAAGCGGCATCAAGCATTGTTAGCCTCCTCGTCGGGATCCATCTCACCGGTAAACAACTGAATACAATTGAGCAGGCTGTACAGCGCTAACACGGCCCCGGCGATGGGCAAAGCCAAATAGACATAGCCCATGGGCAGGCCCAAGGAGGGGGAAATCTGGTTCATGGTGATGCTGCTGGCGTGATAGCCGCCTTGCACAAGGATAAAAACAGCAAAGGCTAAAAACGCCAGCTCAATCAAGATTTGCCAGTAACGTTGCGCCTTCTCCGAGGCCTTATCGGAAAACAAGGTAAACCTGACGTGTTTGCGCAAGCCCACCACGTAGGCAATTGTCAGCATGGACACCCACACCAGAGAAAAACGCAGAAACTCTTCAGAGTAAGTACTGGGAACCCCCAGTAAATAACGACTGATAATTTGCCAGCAGGTCATGGCGACCATGGCCAGCAACCAGATGCTGCACACCGCCACAATAATTCGGTCCAGCGTCTTGCGAACGCGATTAATCATAGATTACTCCGATCCACTCCCAGATAATTGCACCGATCCGAGTCAGCACTCAATCGCCCAATGCCCGAACATCGCGGTAAAGCTCGTACTGTTCGGGGTAAGGTTTCAGCCCCTCGTAAATGGGCTGCACCGCTTCAACGAAGGGCTTTAAATCAACCTCATAAAAAGTCACCCCGAATTCATCGACCGCAAGTTGGCGAGTCGCTTCAATCGATTCACTCCAGGCCTGCTTTTGAAATTCGATGGATTCTTCCATGGCCTCGTAAACGGCGGCCACCTGATCATCGGTTAACTTTTCCAAGGTTTTGTTGCTGATCAACACCACATCGGGGATACGGGTGTGCATGGTGTAAGTGTAGTGCTTGGCAATTTCCGCGTGCCGTGCAATCGTCAGCGCAAACTCGTTATTCTCGGCGCCGTCCAAAATGCCCTGCTGCATGGCGGTGTAGACTTCCGCCTGCCCCATCGCCACCGGGGTCGCGCCCAACAGACGCATCATTTCAATCGCCGCTTCACTTTGCATAACCCGCAGTTTGCGGCCTGCTAAATCCTCCACCGAACGCACAGGCCTATCCTTTACGTAAACGCTGCGCGAACCGGAATCGTAATAACCCATGCCCACAAAACCATTGTGCTGCGTCGACGCATAAATCGGCGCCATAATTTCGGCGCTATCCATAACGCGATAGAAATGCTCGGTATTATCAAAAAGAAATGGCATGGAAAAGACGCCGTAAACTGGCGAAAAACTTTCCATAAGACCGGCAGATACTTTGGTGATATCCACCGCACCCACCTGCAACAGCTCGACTAATTCGCGTTCACCGCCCAGCTGACTGTCGGGAAAAAATTTGACCTTCACGGCGCCGTCAGTCTTCTGCTCAACCCGCTCACCCAGCAGCTGCAAAGCGTCAATCACAGGCTGACTGTTCTGAGCGTAAGCGACAAAAAGTGTCGTGCCCCGGCTGGAGCTTGAGGCCACCGCAAAGTAAACAATGAATGCCACTGTCGCCGCGATGGCGGCGCATGAGCAAAACACTTTTAGAGCATGGGGCTGCTTTGGGTTAGCCCTCATTATTATTCTCCTACCATTTAGCCTGTGATCACCTATAAGTGACTCGGCATCATTACTTATTATTTATCACGTTACGTCATTTGCAATCATAACCAGGCAATTGTAACCCACGAAATGTTCAATTGAAATATAAAAAGGCGTGCTTTATTGGAAATGCGACTAAATGCCGGACGGACAAAACGTCACCCGGATAACGTGGGAAATCGACAGCAAAAAACTAATCCTCAATCCCCCATAAAAAAGGCCAGGCTTGCGCCTGGCCTTTTACTAACGGGTTTTATTTAAACTAACCCGGTACTTAGGGTGCGCAAGCAATCCGTTGTGGCGCACTGTCTGTGGTCAAGGCATCGATAAACAGATAGTCGACGTTACCCAAACCACCACCGGAGCCGGCGCGCAGTTTGATGTCCGTCTCACCCGGCTCGAGCTCGACGTCAACGTGGGTTTCCATCCAAACATCCCAACCACTGGTGCTTTCCATATCGATTGTCGCTGCACCGATCTGGCTGTTGATATCGACAAGAGCGAAACGGTTATCTCCGGCACCATTCGCATAGCGAAGCAAGAAGCGATAAGTGCCAGCCTCCTGGATATTGACTTTATAGGAAATAAATTCCCCTTCAGCATTATCCGTGTTGGAGAAACCATCACCTTCAAAGCCTGCCCAGTTGCTCTCAATCGCACCATTTGAAATCTCGCAATAACCATCTTCATTTTCGTTAATGGTTACGCTCGTGGTAGTCGGATTAGCTTCGTACACAATTTCGCCCAGAGCTTCGCCGGTAATAATATCGCCGTTCGCCATAGTAACGCGCATCATGTACCAGTAAGTCTGCCCTTCTACCAGGCCGTCGTACTCGGCGTAAACGCCGCGCGGCTCAAGCTCTTCAGAGGCAACCACCATAGCACCTTGGTCCGACGCTTCAGTATTGCGCAGCAGCTCGATCTGACTCATTTCGCCCTGGAAGTTCTCGAGATTCCAGTCGATACGAATACCGCCGTCTTCCAGACGAGTAATCAGATTTGTTTCAGGCGCGGGCAATTCAAACAGCACTTCGCCTTCCGGGTCGGTATTGATCACGGTGTTGTCGGCCAGCAGTACTTCAAAGGAGTACCAATAGGTTTCCCCTTCAACAAAGCCGTCATTACCACCTGTGTCACGCAAACGACCGTCACGAGCGCGCACATCTTCACGCACCAGAGTTCGGCCACTCATCGAGGCGCTGGTATTGCGATACAGATCAACATTGACGATATCCTGACCAAAATTCCAAAGGTTCCAGGTTACGTTAATGGTGCCTAGCAAAGGATCCAGCTCAGCAGACAGGTTGGTTACATTGCTCGCAAGGCCGTTACCAAACGGACCGACAATTTCCGTGTTACCCACCTGCTTGAACATATACCAGTAACCTTGCCCCTCAGGGAAACCACCTTCAGGCCCTACGTCCTCAAAGCAACCGTCATAGATCACAGCTGGATCGCTAATCGGATAAATCCGCGTGCGACCACCCGCCTGATTCTGATCATTGCGGTAGAGTTCATTGTAGGTAGCGCCCGGCTCGACATTCTCAAGGTTCCAACAAACATTCAGAACGCCGTTTTCATAGGTCGCATTGAGGTTGGTTTTAGGCACAACCAAATTTTCACCAAACACTGGATCGGCAACAATGGAATCACCAGCAGCTGTTACCAGCTCAACCCAGTAATAGTATTTTTGCCCTTCTTCGGTACCTGCATCGCTCCAGGTTCTCGCCTTACCATTCACCTGCGCATAGGAGGACGTTGGTTTTTCGGGAACCATGCCTTCCTCGTCGGTGGGTGCGCGATAAATATAAACATCGCTCAGGTTAAGACTGGTCGCCCAGGTTAAATCCACGTAGTTATCCATACTTGCCACCGCAACCCGGGGGATAAGCGTAGACGTCATACGCGCCTCGTAAGCGCCATCAAGCCCGGCAATATCGGCTTCAACCCAATAGTAATAGGTCACATCCGGAACGGCTGTCTCGTCGACAAAAGACGTTTGACCACCTTCCAGCATGCCCACTTCTGTCGCCGCTGAGCGATCATTGACCGTCGCGCGGAAGATAGTGGCCGAGCCAAGTGCGGCATCCCCTGGGAAAACTTTGACCAGAATATTGTCGTTATTACCCTGAACAGTAACCCCAGTTGCCGCCTGGCCTGCGACGGCCTGCGTTTTAAATTGGGGCAACTCCTTGATCACATGGTCATACAACTCCATGTCCGACCCCATATAAAAGCTCGGGTGTGGCGGCTGGTTGTAACCCACGTTCTGCCAGGCAATAGCCGTTCGATATTGGCGGTCATGCATCAGCGTCGGCAGACGAATATCCGTCGGAATGTTGCTTGAGTAGATCATCAAACGGGTGCTGGATTCGTTGGCGAGAACAACCTCTTCGCGCCAGTCCCCCAGAATATCCGCCGATAATGCCGGTGTGGCCTTGGTGCCATTATTCGAAACGGCCAGCCCGTTAGAGAAAGTGCCCGCGTTAAACAAAGGTTCTTTCTCTACCAGCAGAGACTCCGAATTCCACTTGGTAATTTCGGTGCCGTCCAGCATTTCACGGTTAAGATCGCCGTCCCACCAAACCATAAAGTTCATGGCCGGCTTGTTTTCGGAAATAATTGAACCGTCAGCGGCCATCAAACCACCGCGAGAACCCCAGCTTTCCATACCTGGATAGTTCGGGTCGATATCGCCAGTCACACCACGACCAACATCGTCACCCTCGCCATTACTCGGCTGGGAAATCAAGATTTCGCCGGTGGCAGCATCGTGCACTTCGACACCAAAGTTACCTTCGTCGGTGATATATGCTCCTGAACTTTCGTGCACCATAAAAATTTCCAAGCCATCATTGCCTGGAATAATATCGGTCACATGAAGAGCATCCCCATGACCTAATCCCGTGCTGTAAAGCACAGAGCCGTCGTTATCCAAGGTGGCGGCACCAAAGATGATTTCATCTGCGCCGTCACTGTCAACATCGGCAACGCTCAGGCTGTGAGCACCCTGCCCTGCAAGGCTCGCACCGGTATCGTTATTCGAATCGTAAACCCAGTTCTGAGTTAGGTTATTGCCATCGAAGTTATAGGTGGCCACCACCGCGCGGGTGTAGTAACCACGAGATATTACCAGGCTTGGAGTTTTACCGTCCAAATACGCAACGCCCGCCAAAAAGCGGTCGACACGGTTGCCGTAATCATCACCCCAAATTGCGTTGATATCGTCGCCGCGCGGCGGAATGTAATCAACGGTGCTTAAAGCTTCGCCGGTTGCACCTTCGAACATGGTTAAAAACTCGGGGCCGTCCAGCACATAGCCGCCATCGTTGCGATAGTCGGCATCGGCATCACCAATAACCGTGCCGCGCCCGTCAACGGTACCGTCGGCGGTTTTCATGGCAACTTCCGCGCGGCCATCCTGGTTAAAGTCGTAAGCGATAAATTGCGTGTAGTGAGCGCCAGCACGAATATTGTGGCCCAGATTGATACGCCACAAAAGCTCCCCTTCCAGGGTGTAGGCATCAATCAATACGTCGCCGGTTTTGCCGCCTTGGGAATTATCCTTAGCATTGTCCGGCTCCCATTTAAGGATTAGCTCGTACTGACCGTCACCGGTCAGGTCGGCTGCAGACGCGTCATTGGCGATATAACTGTATTCAACCCCGTCGACAAAACCGTTAGCAGGTTTATTGAGAGGAATACTGAGATAGGATTTTTCCTGAACCTGCACAACATCGGAAGAATCTTTTTCTTCGCCATCCACGGTCGCGACCACTTGATAGCTATCGCCGGCCTGGCCGTTGATATCTTCCAGGAAGGTTGGCTCACCGGGGCGCACCGTTCTGAAAAACTCATCGTTCTTATAAACTTCAAAGCGAATTCGCTGCTCATCAAGCCCTGACCAACGCCAACTAAGCACATTGCCGCCATCTTCGGCAGGCAGCACCACCAGCCCTCGATCCAAGTATTCGACATTGGAGCTGCCAGTGGTATCGCGCTCAACGTCCTCCGGAGGAGGAGCCTCATAGGGTTCGGCCGGGGTGTAATCGTCACTACCACAGGCGGCGAGCATGGCGGTTAGTGCCAGTGGCACAAACCGAGCTGCCGAGGTGTAACGTTTGCCTTTGAAATACCTTCCGTCTTTTCTCATTATGCTGTCTCCGAAAGTGATTCTAAGAAAGTAGTGATAGAGCTAAGTCTGAAAACTATGTGGCGATGAAACCGGGTTGTTCATATAAATGCTGAATAGCAACGGACCTAATCATTTATCGTTATTTTTACGCCAATAATCAACCAGCAACAATCACATTACATCAGGATTGGTCACGATTCTAGTGTTTTTTAGCGCCTCTTGCCAAGATTCTTCAGTAAATCCAGCCTGCGAGCATTGTGAGTACGCTCCTAGGGCGCGCGCGCACCGCAAGAATTAAAAATCCATCAACACTATTGCGGCCAGCCCTAACTGCCTACCCCCTCGCCACAAGCCGCTACAACTGGGGCACAGCCCTGAATTAAAGCGCACAACTATTAATGCTCTGCGTCTGCAGCAATAGAATGTGCGCGCAAACCAACAACACACAAACCTGTCGCAACACTGCAAACCAGCCCTTGTTTCCTTAAACTCTAAAGCTGTTACCAATCGTTACCGATCATCACACACCGTTACCCTGGTGACCTCACGTTCATATTTGGCTGTATTTTATTGAATTTGATTTTTTTTGGTTATAGTATGACCCCTGTTAGAAAAGTCACTATTCAATAAAATTTCCACTTACTAACAATAAGGGCGGGACTTCATAATGAATAATTACAATCAGTCTAATAACCTTGACTGCATCAACACACAGACCCCTGTGTTCAAGAAAAACTCTTTAGCCAAGCGGATCACTTCTATCCTGGCGGGCGCCACCATCGGCACCCTGGCCACGACTCATGCCTATGCGCAAGAAGAACAAAACCAACCTGAAGAGCAAAGCGACTCTTACAAGCTTGAAGAAATCATTGTCAGCGGTATTCGTCAAAGCTACACCAGCGCACTGGATCGCAAGCGCGAAGCCGGCACCATGATGGACTCCATTGTTGCCGAAGATATCAGTGAGTTCCCCGATAAAAATATCGGCGAAGCACTGCAACGTATATCAGGTATCCAACTCGAACGGGACATGGGCGAAGGTACCTCGGTAAGCGTTCGCGGCGTCGAATCAGGCCTGGTTCGGGTTGAGCTGAATGGCGTCTCGGCCATGGGCATGGGCGGTAGCCGCAGCGTTGACTTCCGCGATATGGCATCTGAGCTGGTTAAATCCATTGATGTGTATAAAGGCTCTGAAGCGCGAATCACCGAAGGTGGCGTGGGCGGCACCATTCAGATTAACACCCGCAAGCCCAATGAATTCGACGACCACTTTTTCTCAGTCAACGCTGAAGCCCAATACAACACCATGCTCGACGATGTGATGCCTAAATACAATTTAACAGGCGTCTATAAATTCACCGACAGATTGGGCGTTCTGGTTAACGTCACCGGATCAAAGGTCAACCCTACGCTGAACGGTTTGCGCAACACCAACTGGCAGAAGTATCACGACGTTGATATGGACCCCAACAAAACCTCAGTGGATCAACTCTACGCCGATTACTCCAGCAAGCAGGAATGTATGGACGCCGGGCTTGATGCGGCCGGGGAAACAGCTTGTTTGGAGCAGTGGTACGAGTATAGCCCCAGCACCCCACGTTACAGTATTTGGGGCCGTGAAGAAGACCGCCTGTCGGCCAACATAGAAGTGCAATACCAACTGACCGACAACTTTTCGTTCGATGTATCCTACACCTCAGGCACCCGGGATAAAGTGGCCACCGACCGCAACTTCCAAGTTGAGGTAGGCTCGGCTTTTGATTTGGAAAATGCCGTACTCGATGACAACAAAAACGTTGTCCAATTGACCACCAATGGGTTTAACGCTGCGGGCACACCCATTGGCGCCACAGTGAGAAACCGGACCCTCAACTTCGACTGGGATCAAGAGCGCGAAGTTATGCATGCGGGCTTTGATTACATCAATGATAACTGGGTTATCGATGGCTATATTGCCCGCTCGACAACTTTTGAAGACATTGATTCGCGCGACACTCAATCGGCGCAGAACAATGTCGGTGGTATTGTCGTGACCCAGGTTAACGAACTGCCGGAAATCGATTTTTCCGATGCCTATATCATTAACCAAAATGACGTCAACGACACCTTCGACAAGTTCCACATAAACGACGGCACCCAGTACACCTCACTGGATCGCTTCAAATACTCGCCCTTTCAGAACGATGCTGCGGAAAATGTCGCCAAGCTTGATGTTATCTACAACCCCGAGGACTCGATCTTTACCGCATACCGTACCGGTTTTATTCTCACCGACCAGGAGTTTTCCAACAACGCCTGGGGTTACAACCTGATGCAAACCGTGGGCAACCCTTATACCGTCGACGGCGAAACCCGAATCTGGACTCAGGATGACCACGAAGCGGTACTGGTTGAAAACCGCTTTGCTACAGACCAGTTCTTCCGCGACTATGATCTGGATGTAGACGTTATCGAAAGCTATATGGCCATCGATACCGACCCCTACCTCAACGCCCTGCTTGAGCGCAGCGGTTACAGCTCCGCCGAAGCGGCCCGTGGTAATTTGACACCGATTGACAGCCGTTACGATATTAACGTTGAGACTCAATCCGCCTATGTTCAGGCCGACTTTGAAACAGATATAGGCAGCATGGTTTTACGCGGTAACTTCGGTGTGCGTGTGGCGCGCACAGAAACCGCCTCGGAAGGTTTTTCGCGCATTCGCGTATTGGTAGAACAGACCGACGAAGACGGCAATCCAATTTACGGCCCTAACGGCGAAGATCTGGCAGGGGTTGAAGATCCGGACGACCCACGTGCCTTTGAAGGCCGCCAAACTGTTGAAGAAGACTTTGTTGATGTCTTGCCAAGCATTAACCTGACCTTGGAAATCATGGAGGGCTTGGAAGCTTATGTAGGCGCCGCCAAGGTAATGTCCCGCCCGAACATTAACGACCTTAACATCAATGCCGACTGTACCTTGCGCGACTACCCACTCGCGGTAGATCAGATGACCCCCAACACCTGTACCGCAGGTAACCCGGATCTGGACCCCTATCGCGCCACCCAGGGCGAGGTCGCACTGACCTGGTACCCGGATGAAAGCTCTATTATTTCGGGCGCCTATTTTATTAAGGATATCAGCAGCTATATCTTCGGCGCTGAAGTACAGCAAGATGTTGATTTCTTTAACGACGGTACCCTGTGGGATGTAACGCAACAGGTGAACAAGCAAGGCATTAAGACCAAGGGTGTTGAGCTGCAAGCGTCTACCTTCTTTGACTTTTTACCAGGGCTGTTAGCTAACACGGGTGCCAAAGCCAACTACACCTACATTACCGCCGATAACGTCAACGACTTTAACCCGCTGACCGGCGAGCGTATGCCTCTGCGTGGGCAGTCCGAAAACTCCTACAACCTTGAAGCTTTCTACGAGGATGATTCATGGAGCATCAAAGTCGCCTATAACTATCGCGATGAATTCTACTCGCGCGTGTTTGATGGCCTGCCGGTATTTGTCGACGCCAGCGGCTATATTGACGGTAAAATCGCCTACACCCTTAACGACAATCTGAAGTTCTACCTCGACGCTCGCAACCTGGGCAGAGAGGTAAAACTGGAAACTTCAGGCGTCGGTCGCACCAATGACCTCCAGTGGTCTGGCCGCGAATTCTCCCTGGGCTTTACCTACAGAATGTAAATCGCAAAGACTTAAAAGGCGTCGCAAGGCGCCTTCCACGAACAAAAAAAGCCCCGGCATGTGTACCGGGGCTTTTTTATCATCGCGCTACTATAGCGCTAAAAAATTAGTTTGAGAAACCCCTGCTTAATTGCTTAATTTTGATATTACGAAACTCTACGCCCTGCCCTTCAGACTGCAGCGCAATATAGCCCTCTTGCAACGGCTTTCCTTGCCGCCAAATTTTTGCGTCATAACCACTGACAACACCGCCGCCCATTTGAGGGGCGGTATATTCTAATACTTTATCGCCATTAACTTTATGCACCACCCGGGAGTCGCCATCGACAATAAGCTCTGCCTTAACCCATTCGCCCGGGGCATAGGTCGCCGAAGATGAGTTGATGCAATGACGTTCATCGAGCTTGCCGTTAAAAAACACATCGGTACCGGGTGAGCACATATTACCCGTGGGCCGGGGTTTGCCATCCCCCCTGTCTGCGAGCATTTGATACTCCACAGAGATTGGCCAATCCTGCTCTTTTAAAATGGTATCCGGGGCCTGGGAGTGGAACATTACCCCACTGTTTCTGTAGGCATAACCAGGTGCATCCTCAAGCCACTGCCCGGTGAAACGATACTCAAATTTAAGGTGATAGGCGGAAAAAGGTTCTTTATAAAAAAGATGACCAAACCGCTCGCCAAAACCTTCATAGCCATCGTAATTAACTTGAACAACACCATCGACAACTCTGAAGGTATTGGCGTAGTTATCGCCGAGCTCATGGTGGTGAATTTTGACCACCCAGCCATCCAGGTTTTTACCGTTAAACAGTGACCTCCAACCGTCATCTTCCGAAGGAGTCGTTTGGGAGCTGCAGGAAATGACACTCGCGCAACACAACAAACCCAACGAGAGATTACCCGCCCGTCGCGCCAGGCTTTTATTGATTATTCGCGGCATATAGCCTCCATTTTTGCGGCTTATGATTGGTTTTTAAATTCTCAAAACAAGATTTTCATCGATCCGCCATACGCCGGTTCGAGCGCGCCAAGCGACCGACAAAACATATAGGTTACAAATAAAAACCGGCCCAGAAGAGCCGGTTAGGCTAGAAAGTTATTGTCGATAGAGTATCGGTTTTGTGTCTAGCACTATTGTTTTGCACTCTTTACCTTCTCTCCCACATCATAATCCAGGTGTGGGGGTTGGTTGTAAGAGGTGTTCTGCCAGGCCACTGACAAACGGTACTGAGGATTATGCATCAGGGTTGTCAGGCTGATATCGGTGGCAATAGGCGTAGAGTAAATTCGCAGCGACTGATTATCCTCCGTGCGGAATATCACCTCTTCACGCCAGTCCCCGAGAATATCCGCCGACAGAGCGGGATTCGCCTTGGTGCCGTTATTGGAGCTTGTGCCTTCGGTCTCTAAAATCGGCTCGGAAGTGCCAGCATTCCAGTTCCATTTGTAAATCGTGGTACCGTCCAGCAGTTCGCGCAGCGGGTCGCCGTCCCACCAGATGGCGAAGTTCACCTGCCTAGGCCTTTGCGGCGCTACCGGCTCGCCTTTTATGTTAAATAGCTCCGGCGCGTTCAGAGCCCAGACTTCTGCCCCCGGGTAACGCGGATCAATGTCGGCGGCCAGACCTCTGCCATTGTCTTTTTCTGCGCTCTTACTCCACAACACAGTGCCATCCTCGGCGTCTATCACCGCCGAACCAATGCCACCGTTATGGCGAACTGACTCGTACACGCCGAACAGCTCCAGGCCGGGCCGTGAAGGGTCTAAATCCGACACATGCATAGCATCGCCATGGCCCAGAGCCGTGGTCCACTTGGGGGAGCCGTCATGATCAAGCGCCATGGCACCGTAGATAATTTCATCTTTACCGTCGCGATCAACATCGGCTACCGACAGCTGGTGGTTGCCCTGGCCGCCAAAATGATCGGGAACACCCGGCGCTGCTGAATCGAATACCCAGCGCGTGGAAATGGCACCGTCTCTAAAATCGTAGGCGGCAATCACACTGCGCTCGTAATAACCGCGCGCCATGACTACGCTGGGCTGCTCGCCATCCAGGTAAGCAACGCCTGCCAGATAGCGCTCGGAACGATTGGCGTAGCCATCGCCCCAGATTTTTTTCATCTGTTCAGAGCTTGGGTTGTCGTTACCGGGCGCGCGCTGCGGGATATAGGCAACGGTATCCAACTCGCGACCTGTAGCGCCCTCAAACACCGAGAAGTATTCAGGCCCACTTAAAATGCGACCTTTCAAATTGCCGATGTAGCGTCCATCTGAGGTCACTTGCGAGCCAGTGCGATCTCGCACCTCTTGTTTTTGCTCGCCCGACACCCAGTTCGCCTTCGGGTCGCCAATAACTTTCCCCTCACCGTCAACGGTGCCGTCAGCGGTTTTCATGGCGATTTCAGCGCGACCATCCCCGTCAAAGTCATACACCATAAACTGGGTATAGTGAGCCCCGGCGCGAATATTGGGGCCCATATCAATGCGCCACAAGCGCTCGCCTTCGAGGGTGTAGGCATCGATCAGAGCATTGCCGGTGTAGCCACTCTGAGAGTTGTCTTTGGCATTGGTGGGGTCCCACTTAAGGATAATTTCATAGCGCCCATCACCGTTTAAATCTCCCACACTGGCATCATTGGCGGTATAAGAGTAACGCTCGCCATCGGGCGTGGTTCTGTCTTTTGGTTGATCAATGGGCAAGTTCAGATAGGGCGTCTCCCAGGCCGTTACACTTGCCAACACCAGCCCATTCGCACGTAACTCATATTCTGTGCCCGCACCTCCCTGCCGATCCAGAAAATTCGTGCTCTGGGAGACGGCTTGCTCTGCTATCAGTTCGCCGCCCCGATACAGAGAAAGCGAAAGTTGGTCCGAATCGCCTTGCAGCTTTCGCCAGCTCACCAAAACACCCTCATCGGCAGGAACGGCAATTAGCCCCCGACCCAGCTGTTCAAGCTGGCGAGCACCAGAATAAGCCTGTGTTGAGCTGCTTTGGCTTCCTGCCGATTCCGGCCCCGAACTACAAGCCGTCACGGCCAGAGAAAGGCCGCAGAGCAGAACACTCGACCCTTTGCGTTTTAGCGTTTTTTTAAAAGATTTTTTTACGGGCGTTCGCATTATATTTATACCTCATTATTTACAAAGACTGACACCGCTCTCGCCAACGCTCGCGATAGGACACAAGCCCACTCAGCGACAGTGGTTCACAGCGCACTCGTTCTTCCGCGACGGATACGTCAGGATCAGCTAATGCGGCCGCTCCTTTAACCGTACCAGTTGAATCACCGGATAAAAACAGGCGCTGCTCGGGGCGCAAAGTGGCCAGCAGCTGGCAAAGCAATGTATTTTTTAAAAACGCGCCTTCCAGGAAAATATCGCCCTCGGCTTTTAACAAGTCCAGCTCCAGATCCAGCATCAAGGCGCAGTACAAAGACGCAAGAGCAGCGCCATGAATACCTTGATCCGTGTTGATCGATCCGCTCTGCCCCGCAAAAGGACCTGAGTTTTCGCAGAAGGCGGGCACTGCATAGGCGCCCGTTTCGATAATCCTTTCCAGGTCTTGCAGCGCGTATGGCTCAGAAGGGGAAGCACCCATTTGCTTACAGATACTTTCGTACTCCCGGCCCGCCATAAAACGTGCACAGGCCACGGGTGTGCCGCGAAAGTCGACATTCATCAACATATCTCGAGATTCATCCAAAACGGCACCTTCGCCACCATTGGCCATGGTAATCGCCCAGGTGCCGGTTGAAATAACCGAGAAAGGCTCGCCCTTGCTTGCTTTTACATAGCGTAAATAGCTGGCATTGCTATCGTGAATGCCTACCGTTACCGGGCAAGAAGCAGGCAAACCTGTCGCCTCGCTCACCTCGGGGGTGACCACTCCCGCCATAGTGTCGGCGGGCTTTAGCTCGGCAAACAGTGATTGCCAACCCATGCGCTTGACCAGACTGGAAAAACCTTTCTGAGCCGGTTGCCACAGATCCGTGTGGCAACCCAAAGACGTCACTTCCGAGCAACAAACACCAGTCAGCCGCCACACCCAGTACTGAGGGTAAAGTAAAATATCTGTCGCCTTAGCGAACGCCTCTGAGAATTGGTTTTGCTGCCAGTACAATTGACGGCCCAGGTTCATACCGGCGGGTAACGCCGGAGAGCTCGTCTCGGTAAACGGCGGGCGGACTTGAGCGTAGTCGTCATTGACACTATCCGGCCCGCTAAACTCGTAATCCAACACCGGAAGCACCAAGCCGTTATCGGAGCGCGTTCGATCGACCAGTGCGGCGGTGGCCCCATGGGTGGTCACACTGATGGCATCGATCGAAAACTTGTCTGTCACACCTTTAAGTACATCGAGAAACCACTCCCATATTGCATCCACATCAAAGTGCGGGTAAGGATTAGCATTCACCACCGTGTTCGACTTTGCTTGCTCAAAAACACTTTGCATGCGCTCATCCAGCACATGCACTTTAATGTTGGTCTTGCCAATATCCAGTACAACCACGTAACCCATACGACTCAATAACCTCAGATTTTCTGCCAGTGCTTTTGCAAGCAAGCTGCTTCTATCTTTTAATTCATTTATTCTTGGCAAGCAGGCCCTTGCCGTTCTTTTAAAAACGACCAGAGTATGGCCGATAGCATATAAAGTATCGTGGGAATCAACAGCCAGTCTTTCACCCAGTCTGCATTGCCAGAGCGCAGCGCCTGCACACCCAAGGCCAAACACCACAACAAAGAGAGTACCGCCACACTCAGCGCAACGATCCGCACTAAAGAGCTTTTGCTGCACCCGGCAAACGACTTGTCTCGCGCAAACTGCAATAGGTAATCGCGTTCGCGCTCGCGCCGTTTAACTTCACTTTGCTCAAGCGCCGTGGCCTGCTCATTATAAGGGGCTCTGGCGCCGCTACAGGCCGCCAAGCCAATATAAAGCAAAGTGGCGGTAACCCAAGTGGGCAATAACAGGAAAAACAAGTGCAATCCCAGCCAATGAAAAATCCAGGCAGCCAGCAGAGAAATAAACCAAGCGATACAGGCGGGCCAGTTAATATAATTGCCGCGGTAGTGGCTCCAGTAACGGGTTAAACCCAGGTGCGAAAACAACCAGTGCTCCGTGACGATCACAGCCCCGACCGGTGCTAGAATCAACCCCATCAACCCGACAAAACTCATCAACTGGGTAAACACAAATGGAAAGCAGGCAATCAGCGTAGTAACCACGCCAGTAATCGCCGTCACCGTGGTGCGACTCCAGCGTGGGCAGAGCGATTGAAACGCAAGACCTGCGCGATAAATGGTGGGATTGGAGGTGGTCCACCCGGCAATGATAACCACCAGAATCCCCGTTGCTCCCAATGCCTGAAAAGCCACCGCACCGGCATCCAGCTCTTGTATCGATGTCTTAAGCACAAAAGCCGCACCCGCCCCCATAACACCCGCGCACAACCAGGCCAGATAGTGACCAATAAACATTCCCAGCGCCGAGAAAAAACCATAAGACGAGCGCCGCGCGTAACGCAACAGGGTCATATCCGACAAGCCGCCATGCATCGCCAGATTGGCGACCCAGGCAAAGGCGGCCACATGCAACAAACCCAGCTCGCTCTCTTTATTGCCTTGCCATATGTGGGTATCGGCAATGCTCAGCAGCCTTTGTCCCACACCCTGCCCGGGCACCTCGGGCGTTTGGGCCGCGAGCACAGACAACATCGCCAAAGCGCCCACCACAAACATCAAAATCATCCAGGGCGCGCAAATCTGAGAAAAGATCGCCACGCGACGAAACCCCTTGGCGGCAATCACCGTAACCAGGGCTCCGACCAGAACGGCAACGGCCACAAACCCGGCGCTGGTGGGATACCAATTTACTTGCGCCGGGATATCAAACAAAATTCGCGCAGCCGAGGCCGAGACGGTAATCATGGTCCCCGCCAACACGCAGAAGAGAACACCATTAACAATGCTATAGAGGTTAATGATGCCCTTACCGCCAATTCGCTCTAGGTAGGCATATAGGGTCAGACGAGTATTCACCGCGATGGGGGCGCAAATCAGGCCCCAGGTTAGAACCGCGAGCAGATTACCCCACAGCAGCCCCCACAGAATGTCGTGCACGCCCACACCCCAGGCCACAAACAGTGCGCCGATTACAAACTCGGTTCCCGCTACATGTTCACCTGAGTAACTGGCCGCAAAATGGCGGGCGGGCTCAAGGCGTTCGGGGCGCACAGCGGTGCGCTCGAACTCATTATTATTCGTCATTTTTATTCTCGCCGGCTGAACCGACTCCTAGGCTCGGAGTCGAATAACTTCAACATGAACGTATTTGATTATTAATGAACACTAACGTTAAAAATGAAATTAAACAACCTTAATAAAGCAATATACACACAAATTACTTCCTTGACCGCACACTTTTAATCACATACAATCATTGTCAATCAGAAAGGCGGCCCCATGACGCCGTTGACCGTTCACCGATAAATGAGAGCCAATGATTATGTCCTTAAAACTCCAAAACCTATGGGATGATCAGAAAGCCGCCAGCATGAGCGAGCCGGAACTGTTGCAGTACCGATCAAATCTGCTCGGTTCCGACTTACGCATCACCAACTTCGGCGGCGGCAACACCTCCGCCAAGATCAACATGACCGATCCTCTCACCGGTGGCGATGCCGAGGTTCTGTGGGTTAAGGGCTCGGGTGGCGACCTGGGATCAATTGCCTTGGACGGCTTCTCTACTCTGTATATGGAAAAGCTGCAGCAGCTCAAATCACTTTACCGCGGGCTTGAGCACGAAGATGAAATGGTGGGCTACCTACCCCACTGCACCTTTAACCTCAACCCCAAAGCCGCGAGCATCGACACACCGCTGCACGCCTACATTCCACACAAACATGTGGACCACATGCACCCGGATGCGGCCATTGCCATCGCCTGCACCAAAAACAGTAAAGAGCTGACCGAAACAATTTTTGACGGCCAGATGGGTTGGCTGCCCTGGCAACGTCCGGGCTACGACCTGGGCTTGAAATTAGAAGAAGTAGCCCGCAACAACCCTGAGATTAAAGGCATTATGCTCGAAGGCCACGGCATTTTTACCTGGGGCGACAACGCCAAAGAGTGCTACTTAACCACTCTGGATATTATTCAAAAGGCGCAGGACTGGCTGGAAGCCAACAATAACAGTGAGGCTTTCGGCGGCGCGAAATATCAAGAGCCAATGCAAGCCGAGCAACGCAAAGTTGTGGCCAGCCAACTGATGCCGTTAATTCGCGGCAAAATTACCAACGAGCAATACAAAGTGGGCCACTTTAACGATTCGGACACAGTGATCGAGTTTGTAAACTCGGCCGAGCTGGAGCCCCTGGCGGCGCTGGGCACCTCTTGTCCCGACCATTTTTTGCGCACCAAAATTCGTCCACTGGTGGTGGACTTTGATCCCACCGCGTCGAACCTGGAAGACGAGCTGGCGCGCTGCACCCAAGGCCTAGACAGTCAACTGGAAGCTTATCGCAAGGACTACGCGGACTACTACAACCGCTGTAAGCGCGACAACAGCCCTGCCATGCGCGACCCCAACGCCGTTGTGTATTTGGTGCCCGGTGTAGGCATGATCACTTTTGCCAAAGACAAAGCCACCGCGCGTATTGCCGGCGAATTTTACGTTAATGCTATTAACGTTATGCGGGAAGCGAGCGGTGTCAGTGAGTATGTAGGCCTGCCCGAGCAAGAGGCCTTTGATATCGAGTACTGGCTGCTTGAAGAAGCCAAGCTGCAGCGCATGCCCAAACCCAAATCCCTTGCTGGCCGGGTGGCGTTTATTACCGGCGGCGCCGGTGGTATTGGCAAAGCGACCGCCGCGCGCATGCTGCGCGAAGGCGCTTGCGTTATGCTCGCCGATATCGATGCCAAGGCACTGGAGAACACCAGCGAAGAATTAATCAACGTGTTTGGCAAAGATGTCGTGCGCCAAGTTCATTGCGACGTAACGAAAGAAGACACAGTGGTTGATGCCATGGCGAGCGTGGCGCGCGAATACGGCGGCATCGATATTCTGGTGTCTAATGCGGGCATTGCCAGCTCGGCACCCCTGGAAGAAACCGGCCTGGACTTGTGGAATAAGAATATCGATATTCTGGCCACGGGTTATTTCCTGGTCGGGCGCGAAGGCTTTAAGCTGCTCAAGCGCCAGAACACCGGTGGCTCGGTGGTGTTCGTGGTCAGCAAGAACGGCTTGGTCGCCTCCCCCGGCGCCTCGGCCTACTGCACCGCCAAGGCGGCAGAGATACAACTGGCCCGTTGTATTGCCCTGGAAGGCGCGCCCGTGGGTATTCGCTGCAATGTGGTCAACCCGGACGCCGTGCTGCGCGGCTCGAAAATCTGGGACGGCGACTGGCGCAAAGAGCGCGCCGCCGCCTACGACATCAGCAACGACGAACTGGAAGAGCATTATCGTCAGCGCAGCATGCTCAAGCGCTCTGTGTTACCGGAAGACATCGCCGAGGCAACTTACTTTTTTGCCGCGGATTTGTCAGCCAAGTCTACCGGCAATATCATCAACGTCGACGCGGGCCATGCGCCCTCGTTTACCCGCTAACAGAGCAGCTATAAAATAAATAGATAAGCGCCCTAAGCCCCACCGGGGCGCTCACATAATAACCACCGGAAACAACGGGACGATAATATGAAATACCCTATTTCCCCGGATTTGGTCGCCGAGAAAAACGATCAACTGACCCCCGACCTGCAAAAAGATTACGACGCCCTGGGCGAACAACTTGAGCGCCGCGGTTTAAATATTCAAGCGCTAACCGAGCAAGCCGAAGCTTTCGACATCGCCGTACCCTCTTGGGGCACTGGCACCGGTGGTACGCGTTTCGCGCGTTTTCCGGGCATCGGAGAGCCGCGCAATATTTTTGAAAAAGTCGAAGACTGCGCCGTCATTAACCAGATGTCCGGCTGCACCAGCGAAATTTCGCCACACTTTCCCTGGGATGCCGTCGACGATTTCAGCGAGCTGAAAGCGCATTCCGATCAGTACGGCCTGGGCTGGAGCTCGGTAAACTCCAACACCTTTCAGGATCAACCAGACCAGAAGCTCTCCTACAAATACGGCAGCCTGAGTCACGCCGACAAAGCAGTGCGCGAACAGGCCATTGCCCATAACCTGCAGGTGATTGAGTGGGGCAAACAACTCGGCTCTAAGGTGCTGACCGTGTGGGTTGGTGATGGCTCTAATCATCCTGGCCAACAACACTTCCAGCGCGCGTTTGAGCGCTATCTCGCCAGCGCCAAAGCCATTTACCAGGGGCTGCCGAACGACTGGGAAATGCATATCGAACACAAAATGTTTGAACCGGCTTTTTACTCCACCGTGATCCAGGATTGGGGCTCGAATATTCTCGCCGCCATGGAAACCGGCGAGCGCTGTAAATCTCTGGTGGACCTGGGGCACCACGCTCCTAACGTGAATATTGAAATGATTGTCTCGCGTTTAATCCAGTTTAAAAAACTGGGAGGCTTCCATTTTAATGACAGTAAATACGGCGATGACGATCTGGACAGTGGCTCGCTGCACCCCTACCAACAGTTTTTAATTTTTAATGAACTGGTGGATGCCGAGCACCGCAAACAAGAGGGCTTTTCCCCCGCCTATATGCTGGATCAGTCGCACAATGTGACCGACCCGATTGAAAGTTTGATCAATTCAGCCACCGAAGTTCAGCGTTCGTTTATTAAAGCACTGCTGGTAGACCGCAAAGCACTGGAAGGCTACCAAAACGATAACGACGCTATTATGGCCAGCAACACGTTGAAGGCCGCCTTTAATACCGACGTCTCTCCCATTTTGGCGATGGCACGAAAAAACAAAAACGCCGCCATTGATTCGCTCGCGATATACCGAGCCTCCGGCTATCGTCAGCAAACCGCTAAAGCGCGGCCAGACACAGGCGGCAGCCGCTCCGGTATTGTGTAGCATCCTCCTTGGTGCCGGTTATCTCTCCGGCCGGCACTTTTTTCTTTCCTTTGTTTCTGCCTAGCGCAATCAAGCCCATGACTGAGACGCCCCCAACCCCATCAGAATCCAAAGCCCAAGTCGGGTTATTTGTCACCTGCCCGGTTGATCTGGTTCGCCCCAGCATCGGTTTTGCGAGCGCCACGCTGCTCGAACGCGCCGGCTGTGAGGTTCACGTACCCCCGCAAAGCTGCTGTGGCCAGGTGGCTTTCAACAACGGCCAGCCCGAGGAAGCTCGTGCGCTTGCCTGGAATATCGTGCAGCAGTTTGAGAGGTATGACTATGTCGTCCTTCCGTCAGGATCTTGCGGCGGCACAATGAAAACCCACTACCCGGAGTTATTTGACGAATACGACCCACGACGTAAAGCGGTAAAAGCGTTTTGCGAAAAGGTTTATGAGTTGACCACATTTTTAACCGACGTACTGGATTATTCCCCCGCACAAACGGCACTCGACTTGAGCGCACAAAGCGTCACCTACCACGACAGCTGCGGCGGCTTACGCGAGCTGAATATTAAGCAGCAACCCCGCACCCTGCTCAAGCGTTGCGCCAATCTCGATGTCACCGAAATGCAGGACACAGACGTTTGCTGCGGATTCGGCGGCACCTTTTGCGTTAAGTATTCCGATGTTTCCAACCGCATGGTGAGCAACAAAGTGGATAATATTCGTCGCTCCGGCGCCAGCATGGTGCTGGGGGGTGACCTATCCTGCCTGCTCAATATCGCCGGTAGGTTGCAACGCCTGGAGCCAGATAATCCGAACCGGGTACAGGTGCGCCACATCGCAGAAGTCTTGGCCGGAGAATTAAATACCCCGGCCATCGGCGAACACTCTCCTGCGCTCGAGAAAGGAGAGTGATATGAGCCAGGTACAGATGCACGAACCTCAACCCGACTTTATCATTCGCTCGCGCGCCTCGCTGGTAGACAAACATCTGCAAGAAGCACTAGAAGAAGCCGGCTCTGGTTTTGTCCACAAGCGCCAAGCGGCGATTGACAGAATTGGCAACTTTGAGCAGCTGCGCGATCAGGCGCAGCGGGTACGCGCTCGCGCCCTCAAAAACCTAGATTTATATCTGCTCCACTTCGAGAAAAAAGTGACTGAGGCCGGCGGCCAAGTGCATTGGGCCGAAACGCCGGAACAGATGCGCGAACTGGTAATCGGCCTGTGCCAACAGCAAAACGCCAAAACAGCCACCAAAGGTAAGTCTATGGTGGGCGAGGAAGTGGACCTGAATGAGGCCTTAGAGGCGGCCGGTGTAGAACCGCAAGAGACAGATTTGGGCGAATATGTTCTGCAACTGGCTAACGAGCGCCCCAGCCATATCGTGGCTCCGGCGCTGCACAAAACCAAAGCCCAGGTACAATCGCTGTTTCGCGAAAATCATGCACTCGGCGAGCGCGCGCTGGACGAAGTTGCCGATATTGTTAACGAAGCCCGCGCGGTCATTCGCGATCGCTTTTTACAAGCGGATGTAGGCATAACCGGCGCCAACATGTTAATTGCCGAAACAGGCACTGCGGCAATTGTTACTAACGAAGGTAACGGCGATCTGACCGCGACACTACCGCGCACCCATATTGTTACTACCTCAATCGATAAAATTGTTCCAACCTGGGAAGATGCCAGCGCGATTTTGCGGGTACTGGGGCGCAGCGCCACCGGTCAGGACATTACCACCTACACCTCATTTTTTACCGGCGCGCGCTCAGAACGAGACAAAGACGGCCCCGAACAGTTTCATATTGTGCTACTGGACAATCGGCGCTCCGAACTGCTGGGCAGCGAATACGAAAAAATGCTGCACTGCATTCGCTGCGGCGCTTGCATGAACCATTGCCCGGTGTACCAGTCTGTGGGTGGGCACACTTATAACAGTGTTTACCCGGGACCAATGGGCGCCGTACTCACCCCCTTGCTGCGCCACGAAGAACAAGACAATCAACTGCCTAACGCCAGTACTTTTTGTGGCCGCTGTGAATCCGTCTGCCCCGTTCGCATTCCCCTGCCGGGGCTGATGCGCAAACTGCGCGACCGCGAGCAGCGCGAGAAAAAACACGCAGGTATCTCCCAATGGGCAGTAAAGATTTTCTGCCGGCTTAGCCGTCACCCGGCGATTTACAGAAGACTCAATGATTTCAACTTGAGGCTCGTTGCTATCGCTCGCGGCCGAAAGCCCCGTTTTCAATCTCTACCCTTTTTATCTGGCTGGACCCGGCACAGAGATTTTCCCGCACCGGAAAAGTCTAGTTTTCAGTCTCAATGGCAGCAACGGCAAAAAGAGAAACAGTCATGACCGACAGTCGCAGCCGCATTATTGATCGTATCGCTCGTAGCACCGGGGGAAACTTTAGCGCTGACTCTTTGGAGGAAAACTTTAAAGCACTCACGGTTAAACATACTTCGCCGCCCGTGCAGCCCAAAATGGAAATGAGCGATCCGGTCGCGACGTTTATTTCTGAGGCAAGTCGCAATGGTGCGCGGGTCGCAAAGCTTGAGTCCATGGCTCAGGTCACTCAATGGTTGCGGGAAAACGCCAACAACACCACGAGCAGTGCCCGCTTTCACCTTTCACCGTCAATTCTCAATCAGGCGCTCGATTGGGACGGTTTAACGACCACAACCGAAACGCCAACAGCGGCGGAAAGTTGCGGCGTGGTCCAGGCTCACACGGGGATCGCCGAGACCGGAACGGTGATGTCGCTCAGCGATGAATGCCCCAGCGGTTTACTGTTTTTAGTCGAACGTCTGGTGATTGTTATCGCACGAGAGGATATCGTCGCCTATCAGGAAGATGCCTGGCAAAGGCTGAGGGCCAGAAATACCCTGCCCCGCACAGTTAATTGGATTACCGGGCCCTCACGCACAGCGGATATTGAACAACAAATTCAAATAGGTGCTCACGGGCCTCGCGAAGCTGATTACCTAGTGATCGAAAAGACCTTCTAACCCGTATCCAAGTTACCCTGCCGCTGAGATGAACGGGTGAATCGGACAAGACTCTGCGGCTTCGCGCGAAAGGCCTGAAATGAGCCCCGCGACCGTAGAAACCAAACAATCATATAATCGTTTGTATGATTATTAAAGATTGATTTTGCTTGTTAAAAATCGAACAATATGCTAAATTTTGATCAAATTTACGTTCAATGATTGGACTTACCGGAAATAGACTTCCCATGCTCGAAAAACAACGCCACCAGTTGCTTCTGGACATCCTCGACGAACAGCAGTTTGCCAGTGTGAACGACTTGTCCAGCCAGTTAAACGCGTCGGAAGCAACTATTCGTCGCGACATCACCAAGCTTGCCAAGCAAGAGCAGTTGCGCAAAATTCGCGGTGGAGCCGAAGTTCTCAACAGCTCAGAAAGGCGTTCGCGTCGCCCTCATTTGTCGGGCACAGCGTTTCTGGCGGCCAAGGAACAACGGGCCGATGTAAAACGTCTGCTTGCTAAAGAGGCGGTGAAATTCTGCGAAGATGGGGAGTTCATTATTATCAATGGTGGTAGCTCCACTTATATGATGAGAGAGTTCCTCGCCGAGCGGCACCTGAACGTCCTGACCAACTCTTTCGTACTCGCGCAAGAGCTGGCCGAAACCAGTGACAATCAAATTACCTTGCCAGGTGGCGAGCTTTACCGTAAGCAAGGCATTATTTTAAGTGCTTTCGAAAACGACACTATTCAGTATTACCAAGCCAGTAAAATGTTTATGGGTACTCCCGGCATTGGTAAATTCGGAGTCATGGAGTCCGACCCCCTACTGATTCAAACCGAACAAAAGCTAAAAAAACAAGCTGACCAGTTAATTGTGCTCGCCGACAGCACCAAGCTCGGCAAGCGCAGCAACTTTATTCTCTGCCCTCTTTCCGATGTGGATGTGTTAATCACCGATAGCGAAGCCGACCCGGCGCTGGTCAAATATTTCGAGAGCGAAAATATTCAGGTGATATTGGTAGACGTTAACCAGGCAAGCTAAAGCGCTACTCCTTCGCCACCTGTTCATTGGTGTTCAAGCGGTCAGCCCGACACGCGAGAGTTGGCCTCCTTTGCGCCAACGCAAGTACGGAGGACAGCCACCAACTTGGACCAATAGCATTTTGCTGGCTTCAGGGAAGAGACCGCGGCGCCAACGCGCAATAACAATTATAATCCATCAAAAAATTCCCAAGAGTGCACTGCATAATGCGTTTTGCCTTTAGCTTAACCTTACTACTAGCCTGCTGCGTCACGATCGTACAGGCCGCGGAAAATACCTACACGGCAGAAAACACTCTCGAAAAATATATCGGGGATTATCCCTTTATTAGCATTGCCAGTATCGAGGCACCAGACTCGGTCCAAACCCATAAAGACGTTCCCTATGTGAGTTATGGTGAGCGGACCTTAACCTTGGATCTGTACCGCCCCGCGAAAACCCAAGGCTCCCCCACTCCGGGAGTTATTTTGGTTCACGGGGGAGGTTGGCAATCGGGCTATCGGACCCACCTAGCCCCCATCGCCATAAAGTTGGCCGAGGCCGGCATTGCCGCCGCAACCATTAGTTATCGCCTGGCGCCAGAGGCGCTCTACCCCGCCGCTATTTACGATACCAAGGCGGCGCTAAGGTGGATGCGGTCAAACGCCGCCACATACAAGATAAACCCTGATCAACTTGTGGTGGCGGGTAGCTCGGCGGGCGGACAAATAGCGAGCCTGACGGGTGTTACGAATGGTTTGGAAAAGTTTGACCCCCAAGCGGCCACGAGAAAAGTATCCTCGGATGCGCAGCTTATTATTAATATCGATGGACTATCGGATTTCACCTCCGAAAAGGCACGAAAATACGAAGATGCGCCGCGCGAAAAGCCGTCATCAGCGGTACTATGGCTGGGCGGGCACTATGCTGAGCAGACTGCCAATTGGCACGAGGCATCGCCTATTTACTATGTCGATGAACACACGCCGCCGATACTGTTTCTTGCCAGCGGGCGCACCCGCTTTTATGTAGGCCGCGATGAAATGATTCGTCGCCTGAACCAACACGGCATCCCCAGCAAGGTCGTCACCTTTAGTAATACTCCGCACAGCTTCTGGCTATTTGACCCGTGGATGCAACCCGCCGCCTCAGCCATGGCAGCGTTCATTAAAGAGCAGTTTGCCGCAAACATATAACGCCGAACGCACAAAACCTGCGCACAACGCCGTGCACAGAGACTTATCTCTGTGCACACGATGTGCTTTTACCCCGCCAACTTCACCTTGCCCACACTGAAAACCGCTCAAAAATCACCCAACACATTCGCAAACTGAACAAAACACAACCAAATGCACCACTTTCCATCCCAAAGCCAGACCATGCACCAGCAAAATGCCGATGCTGGCCCAATACTTGCCCCGTTTCGCCGCAAATAAAGCAGCGAACAGGAAAATTATGAGCAACACCAGTGCAGATTTTAAGTTCTTCTCTTTTATCGGCCGCTTTAAGGTACTGCACCTTACCTGGATGGCCTTTTTCGTTTCATTTTTAGTTTGGTTTAATCACGCCCCACTGCTGGTGGTTATTCAAGAACAGCTGGCCCTGAGTGATCAGCAAATTAAAACCCTGCTGATTCTGAACGTCGCACTGACAATTCCAGCGCGAATTATCGTGGGCATGCTGGTAGATAGCTATGGTCCGCGCACTATTTACTCGGTATTGCTGGCCATTACTGGTGGTCTTTGCCTGTTCTTTTCTCTCGCCCGAAGTTTTGAAGTACTGGCCTTGGCCAGGTTTTTATTAGGCTTTGCCGGGGCGGGCTTTGTGATTGGCATACGGATGATCAGCGAATGGTTTCCGGCCCGCCAGCTGGGGCTGGCAGAGGGAATGTACAAGGGGCTGGGAAATATTGGCTCCGCGGCTGCTGCGATCAGTCTGCCCGCTCTGGCGCTGTGGTTTGGGGGCGAAAATGGCTGGCGCTACGCCACCGGCGCAACCGGGATACTGGCCTTTGTTTACGCCGCTATTTACTATTTATCGGTGCGCGACACGCCCGCTGGCTCAACCTACTTTAAACCCAACAAGTCAGGCGGCCTGGCGGTCACCAGCAAACGAGATTTTGTTCTCTATCTGCTGAGCAACATTCCCATGTTTGCCGCCATGGCGCTGTTGGCCTGGAAGGTTGAAGCGCTGCAGTTGATTTCCGCTCAGGTGCTGTACTTTATATACGCAGCACTTGTGGTGCTTTACTTATTGCAGTGCCGCAAGCTGTTCGCGATTAATAAAGAAGTTATTGCCACGCCGGTTAACGAGCTGTACCAGTATAAATTCAAACAAGTGATGATTTTATCTCTGGCTTACGCCGTAACTTTTGGTGCCGAGCTAGCGGTGGTATCCATGCTGCCCATGTTTTTCCAAAATACATTTGCAGTGCCCGTCGCCCTGGCGGGTGTGTTCGGAGCCTGCTTTGCCGCGGTGGATATGGCATCCTGCCCCTCCGGCGGCTGGATTAGCGATAACTTTGGCCGCAAACGTTCGTTAACCATTCTTTTGACCGGTGCGGCCATTGGCTTTTTTATTATGGCCAGTATTGACGACAGCTGGCCTATTGCCCTGGCGGTTGCCGCGATGATGTGCAGCTCTTTCTTTTTAGGCTCGGCCGCCGGCTGTGTGTTTGCCATGGTGCCCCTGATTCGCCGCAGCCTGACCGGGCAAATCGCAGGGATTGTCGGTGCCTATGGCAATATTGGCGCGGTGGTATTTCTAACGGTTTTTTCTCTGGTCGACACCGGCACTTTCTTTCTGACTATAGCCATTGGCATAGCCCTGGCTGCGGCTGCATCTATGCTTTTAGACGCACCACAGGACACATTAATTGAAGTGATGCCAGACGGTAGCGTGCAGCGCATACCGGTACACTGAGAGCGGGTTACGGGTAGGGATTACGCAAGAGTTACCTACCCGTAACCACGGTTCAGCAGTCCAGGGGTTCAATTAGCAAACAAAAAATTGCGCAGTAAATCCTTGCCACCCTCAGTGGCGAAAGACTCCGGATGAAACTGAATCCCCTCGATGGGGTAGATCTTATGACGCACGCCCATAATTTCCATGGGCGCACCACTGGCCGCGGCATCGGCAAAATCAGCAATACCCACTTCGGCCACGACCGCCGTCAGCGCCAAGCACTCAGGCAGTGTGTGCGGGTCGGCCACCAGTGAGTGGTAACGCATAATTTCCAAAGACTGAGGAACATCGCTAAATACGCCCCGGCCATCGTGGTAAATCGGGCTGGTTTTGCCGTGTACCGGCAACCCTGCCTTAACCACCCTACCGCCAAACACATGGGTAATGCCCTGCATACCTAAACACACACCCAACAGCGGTGTCGTTTTGCCAATTTCAGCGATGACTTCGGCGCATACCCCAAAGTAAGCTTTATCGTCCGGCGAGCCAGGCCCGGGCGAGATAATAATGCGATCGGGCGCCATGGCTTTAACGTCGCTCAGGGTGATTTCATTGTTGCGCTTCACCGCAATCGAGAAGTCACTGACGCTTCCTTTGGCTTTTTCAGCGGTTAGAATTTCACCCATATACTGGTACAGGTTATAGGTAAAGGAGTCGTAATTATCGATAATTAAAATGTTCACTTGTAAACTCCTTAAACCGGCTTAAAGCGATCCAGTACCTTTTTGGTACCGGCAAACTTGCGTTGAATTTCTTGATACTCGTCTTCGGCGTTCGAATCGTAAACATTACCGCCACAGGTTTGCACATAACCGTGTTCGCCATTCACAAAAAGCGTGCGAATGGGAATGGCAAAGGTGCAATCCCCATTAAATGAGAAATGCCCCACCGCTCCACCGTAGGGCCCGCGGCCGTCTGACTCAAGTTCGTCAATGATTTTCATGGCTTCAATTTTAGGGGCGCCGGTTAATGTACCCGCGGGGAAATTGCTGGCCAGCGCCGAGAACATATCTTCCGACTCGGACATAATGCCCACGATCTCACTGGAAATATGCTGCACATGACTGAAGCGTTTTATATCCATTAAGCTGCGAACTTTTACCGTACCAAACTGCGCTACGCGCCCGATATCATTACGGTGCAAATCGACAATCATATTGTGTTCGGCAATTTCTTTGGGATCGTTTAGCAGGGTGCGCGCTAACAGCTTGTCTTCGGACTCGGTGGCGCCACGCTTGGTGGTGCCCGCCAGCGGATAGGTTTCCATTTCACCTTGGCGCAAGCGAAACAGTAACTCGGGGCTGGCACCAATCACTTTTTCCTTGCCAAACTTTATGTAATACATTTGCGGCGACGGGTTTACCTCGCGCATTGATTCATACACCCTGATGGTATCGCCCTCAACCTTAAATAAGGTTTTAAAGCCCACTTCGCACTGAAAAATTTTACCTTCGATAATATCCTGCTTGACCTTTTCCACCGCAGCTTCATGGGCAGCGCGGTCCATGGTATCGCCCTTGGGCGTAATGGTCAGCTCGCCATCACCTTCATAGTCTGCAGCAATTAATTCGTTAACCAGGGCCTCGCGATTTTCATCGTAATAAAAGTAAAAAATCTCATTGGTCATTTTGTCGAGTATCAGACCGTCTTTATAAAGACCAAACTTAAACGCATCAAAATACTCGCTGGCCTGAATATTCATACTCGGCTCAAAATAGTTCATGCAATCGTAGCCGATATAGCCGGTCAACCCCCCAGCATAGCCACGCGAAATAATGTCTTGGGGAACAATTTCACGCAGCAAGTAATACGGGTTGTCGCTGGGATAAGCGGTGGAGGCGCCATCCGCGTCAGTGATGGTTAAGGACTTATCGCGGGCTGAGAAAATTTGCGCCGGATCAAAACCAATCAATGAGTAACGGGAAATGTGGCTTTCCTCACCCAGCGACTCGAGAAAAAAACAATTATCAAAGCGCTTTTCAATTTTTTTGAATAGCTGGAAAAAATCGCACTCGGTCGCCAGGGTGACGTAATTGGGCTTGCGGGGAATGGATATTTTTGGGGGCTGAGTCATAAAACGGCCTTTGCTTTGTCTCGCACAATCATTCGATATCATCTAACTTGCCGGCCTGTAAGGCGCGCGAACCCCGGGTAACCGTGGCAATACCCACGCCCAGGCGTTTGGCCACTTCGCGTTGCGAGACACCGGCCTTTAACAGGCGGGTAATCTGTAACCGCTGAGAAATGGCATGCAGCTCTGCGGGCGTCAGCAAGCCCTCCAGAATCCGACCCAGGTCGGAAGGAGTTTCAGCCCGGTGCAAGTAGGCGATTAAATCGTGAAAGTGTTGCTCTTCTGTATTCATGTACTAGTACAATAACATCAGCAAAAAGAGCTGACAACCTTTAACCTGCAATGATCCTGCTAATGAACTTTTTAGCGCCTGAAGGCAAAATTAAACCTTAAAACTGGCCTGACCATTTTGTCATACAATTTCCATGGCCAAAGGCCATAGTAAATAGGCGCCAGCGCCGCTTCCGTCTTCATGATTGGCGATATACAGCTGCAAAAGCCTGATAAGCCCTGGCCTGCTGAGAAAACCGTCAGAATAGTCAATCGGCTTAAGGCGATGAAAATGACAGCGGTGTCAAATCTGGCTTACCAAATTTAATCGTTTTCCACACCAAAAACTCGACAATGTATTACCAGTTTCTATTGCTTGGTCAGTCCAATTAAGGTTAAATAGAGGGCATAATTAACTGGAGCTCTCTCATGGCAAATGCATTTTACGGACAGTCCGGCGGCCCTGCCGCGGTCATCAATGCGACTGCGGCGGCGGTCATTGAAACCGCGCGCGACTATCCGGGGGTTTTCGATAGAGTGTATGTGGGCCGCAACGGCATTCTTGGCGCACTGCACGAGAATCTGATCGACATCACAGACGAATCGCCCGATGCGCTGGCGGCGCTGGCCAACACTCCGGGAGCCGCCTTCGGCTCCTGCCGCCACAAGCTGCAGAATCCAAATGTAGAGCACGACGAGTACCAGCGCCTGATTGAAGTTTTTCAGGCCCACGACATCCGTTTCTTTTTCTATAACGGCGGCGGCGACTCGCAGGACACCACTCGTAAAATCGCCCACGCCGCTGAACTTGTGGGCTATGACCTGACCTGCATCGGTATTCCTAAAACCATCGACAACAACCTGCCAGCCACCGATTGCTGCCCAGGATTTGGCTCAGCAGCCAAGTATGTCGCAGTTTCCGCACTGGAGGCCTCTTTCGACGTCGCCTCGATGCATCAAACCTCTACCAAGGTGTTTGTAATGGAGGTAATGGGCCGACAAAACGGTTGGATTGCGGCGGCCTCTGCCCTGGCTTGCGACGAGCGCGGCCTTGGCCCGGATATTGTCTTGGTGCCGGAAATCGCTTTTGAGCGGCAGAAGTTTCTCGAAAAGGTAAAGCAGGTTGTGGCGAAGAAAGGCTTTTGTATCGTGGTAACCGCCGAGGGCATACGCGACAGCCAGGGAGAATACCTGTCGGTAATCGACACCGAAGATGCTTTTGGCCATGGCCAGCTGGGTGGCGTTGCGCCGCGTTTGGTAGAGGATATCAAGGCCGCCTTCAATTATAAGTGCCACTGGAGCGTGTGCGATTACCTACAGCGCGCCGCCCGCCATATCGCCTCGCAAACCGACGTTGACCAGGCTTACGCCGTGGGCAAGGCAGCAGTTGAGTACGCGGTAAAAGGCTTGCAGTCAGTGATGCCTGCGATTGTACGCACACAATCCGTACCCTATCAGTGGCACGTCGAGCCTGTGCATATATCACAGGTGGTCGGCGGTGAGAAAAACATGCCGCGTCACTATATGAGCAAAGACGGCTTTAGCTTAACCCAAGCCGGCCGCGATTATTTTGCCCCGCTCATTGCCGGTGAAGCCTATCCGCCGTATCAGGCGGGGTTGCCTAGCTTTCAAAACTTTCGCCACCGTTTGATAGAGCGCAAATTGCCAGAGTATTTCGGCGGCAACACCCAGCGCCCGATTGGCGAGCCGGCCTAAAAGACTGCAGCCGTCACACATTTTTAGCAACCGAGTTTTATAACCACAGAGTCGAAAAACGACCAACGCAAGACCACAGGATGTGGCACGGAGAGACCCGCTCAAGTCCGCCGCAATCGGCAACGCCCAGCGCGTCGCCCTGCGATTGCAGCGCAATAAGCCCTGGCCCTCAGGAAGCGAGACTAAGGCGAGAACATTTACTGCGACAAATTCGCACGCACAGGACTATAGAGACATGACAGACGTACAAGCCCTTTTAGGTGCAGAAGCCGAATACCTGCTAGACCATAAATGCACTGGTTTCTCTGCAGAGCACCTGCACTTGCCCAGCCCCACTTATGTGGACGATGTGCTGAGCCTGACCGACCGCCCCAACCAGGTACTGCGCAACTACCAGCAGCTGTTGGACGCCGGCCGCATGGGCGGCAGTGGCTATGTGTCCATTTTGCCCGTCGATCAGGGCATTGAACATTCGGCCGGGGCCAGCTTTGCCCCCAACCCTATGTATTTCGATCCGGAAAATATTGTCCGCCTGGCTATCGAGGGTGGCTGCAACGGTGTTGCCTCCACGTTGGGGGTGCTCGGCGCTGTATCGCGCCGCTACGCGCACAAGATTCCTTTCATTGTCAAAATTAATCACAATGATGCTCTGGTTCACCCGGCCGACTATGATCAGCGTATGTTTGCCAATGTGCGTCAGGCTTACGACATGGGTGCGGTGGGCATTGGCGCGACCATTTACTTCGGCTCGGACACATCGCGTCGCCAGCTGGAAGAAATTTCAGAAGCCTTCGCCGAGGCTCATCGCCTGGGCATGGTAACCATCTTGTGGTGCTACCTGCGCAACAGCGCTTTTAAAACCGCCGACAAGGATCATCACATCTCTGCAGACCTTTCTGGTCAGGCCAACTACTTGGGCGTAACCATTGAGGCCGACATTATTAAGCAGAAGATGCCGGAAACCAATGGCGGCTTTAATGATGTTCCTGTGGGCAAGACTCACCCTAAGGTCTACAGTGAGCTATCCAGCGACCACCCCATCTGCCTTACGCGCTACCAGGTAGCCAATTGCTATATGGGCCGCATTGGTTTGATTAACTCAGGTGGCGCCTCGGGTGAAAATGATTTGATTCAGGCGGTGCGCACCGCAGTCATCAACAAACGCGCCGGCGGCATGGGCCTGATTACGGGCCGTAAAGCCTTCCAAAAGCCTTTTGCAGAGGGTGTTGCCCTGCTGCACGCCACTCAGGATGTCTATCTCGACAAATCCGTGACCCTGGCCTAACTCACTCTCAGCCCGCAGCCTCGCTGCGGGCGCTCTTTTACACCGTTAGTTACTCTGCAAATCCATCGATCACCCCGAAACCCAGGGATCCGCGCCGACAAATAGCCAAGGCGACTGCTCCTGACTGACCAAATTACTCAATGGTATAACCAAACATTGAATTATTGGCGCAGATATGTAAATATCGTTTGAAAATTGGTAATACCAAATACAAGATCACTAATAACGTATAAAAATGGAGAACGATCATGCCGAAGTACCGTTTGCTCCCTTTCATGGTTGCCATGTTATCGGCTGGCCAGTTGCACGCGCAGCAGGCCTCTGATAGCGGTGACGAAGAGCCGCGCGAGGCTCTGGAAGAAATTGTGATTCAGGGGGTTCGCCAAGCCGAACTTAACGCCCTGGAACAAGAACGCAACAAAGATACCTTCAGCTCAATTATCGCTACCGATGACATGGGCAATTTTGCCGATCAGAACGTAGCCGAATCTCTGCAACGCTTACCCGGTGTAACCCTGCAAAAAAGCGAAGGCGAAGGTAAATTCGTTAACGTGCGCGGCCTTGGCCCCGGCTTTGTTTCGGTTAGCATGAACGGTAACGAACTGGCCTCCGCCGGTGCCGATGACCGTTCGGTTGCCCTGGATGCCCTGCCAAGCGACATGCTGAGCTCAATTGAGGTTATTAAATCACTGACCCCGGATATGGACCTCAACTCCATAGGCGGTACGGTAAACGTAAATACCATTTCGGCCTTTGATCGCAAAGCCGACACGCTCAAAGTTAAGGTGCAAGGTAATTACCAATCCTATAAAGAAGAGCTCAATCCAAAAGTATCTCTGAACGGCACCCACCTGTTTGCCGACGACACAATCGGTATTGGCTACTCACTGTCTTACGAAGATCGCTCAACCGTGGTGTATCAGGTACAACACCACTCCGATTCACTGCCGCGCTACATCACCCCCGATGTCAGCACACTGCCCGAACCCTATGAGGGCGAGCCAAACCTGATTCCGTTTCGCTACGAAGCGCGTCAAGAAGATGCCGAAAGAACGCGCACCTCTGGCTCCTTCGATTTAGGCTGGCGCCCCACAGAGAATTCCGAATACTTCGCCAAGGTCAGCTACACCCAGTACGATGATTTAGACGTAGCCATGCGTGAATACTATCGCTTTGGCCAAGCTGGCTCTGGCGATATTGTTTATACCGATAACGAATCTGGTCTGTTTGGCCTGGTAGATACCGACCTGCAACAGCAGTTCTTTATTCAAGACGGCACTAGCGAAACCATCGCCTTCTCTCTGGGTGGTAAAAACCACTTCGGCGACGGCTGGAGCGTAGAATACGATTACGCTCGCTCCGAAGGCGACTGGAGCAAGCCCGATGGCCGCCGGGTGCAGTTTCGTGCCCGAGACTTACCCATGCTGGGCGTAGCCGGTCCAGGTTATATTCTAGGGCAGGTGGTTGATCCGGATGTTCTGGAGGCCCTGAGTGGTTCATCTACCCTGCCCCAGTCCGGTGGTTACGGTGGCTTGAACGGTTATCAAGAGAACGAGCGTCGTCAGGAAAATCTGCTCTACGATAATATTTTTATTGAAGACAGCTTCCGTAACGACACACTGGATCAGGCGAAGATCGACTTCAAAAAAGAGTTTGCCGACAGCGACTTTATTAATTACATCAAATTCGGCGGCACCATCAAAGAGCGCCAGCGTGATCGCAACAAAGACCGCTGGAGCGTGGTACCCGGTGATTACACCAACGGCTGTGAAGGCGATGAAGAGTGTTTGCAATTAGCGGGCGCGCGCCTAGGCGACTTTGCGACTTTTACCCCCGACCATCCAGACATTCAGCACGATTTCATTACGTACAGTGAAGCCGAGCGTCTGCTGGACATCACCACGCCGATTGCCAAGTACACTGACCCGCTGCGCACCGGCCAAGACAGTGTGAAAGACGATTACACACTGACCGAAGACACAGCCGCCGCCTACTTGATGGGTGAATTTCAGCTGAGCGAAAATCAGTCGTTGATTGCCGGGGTACGCTGGGCTCAAACCGAGTTTTCTTCTACCGGTAATCTGTCTATCCGCAACGACCGTTTTGAAGTGGCAAACGAAGCGGCGGTTTTGGATATTGCCGTACCTATGCAAGGTGCCAGCAGCTCCTACGACGACTTTTTCCCCAGTATTCACTATCGCTACGAACCGCGTGAAGATATCCTGGTGCGCGCCGCGCTCTGGACCAGCTTTACCCGCCCCTCTTTTAACGAGGCCCGTGCCTACGCCGATTTCTCTGGCCGGATCCGCGTGTGTAACGACATAGAAGGCAGCGCCAATTACGGTGAGTGTAGTGACAACCCCACTGACATAGGCGCGCAATCGCTGGATGATCTGTCCTCTGAGACGCAAAATTTTTACGTCAGCCCGGACAATGTCATTAACCTGGGTAACCCAACCCTAACCGCTATGACATCAATGAACCTGGATACCTCTATCTCGTGGTACGCCAGCGATGATTTGTACTTCCAGGCGGCGCTGTTCTATAAAGATATTTCCGACTTTATTGTCGATGTCAGTGGCGTTGCCCTGTCGTTCGAAGACATGCCGGTGCAAATTCCGGTAAATCAGGTAAGCGAGTTTTACTTCCCGCCCGGCCAGGTGTACGACGATGTCAACCTGACCACCAATGGTGACCAGGCCAAGGTTTACGGCTTAGAGCTGTCCTACTCGCAGTACTTTGAAACCGGACTGTTTGTGCAGAGCAACATGACCCTGATTGACAGTAGCGCCAATGTAGGCGACACCATTCGCGTTGAAGAGATTCAGCTGCCCAACCAGGCAGACACCACGGTTAACCTGACCCTGGGTTGGGAAAACGACGATATCTCCATGCGTGTTATTGGCAACTACCGCAGTAAAGTACTCGAGCGCATCGGCTCCTGCTCGCAAGCAGATATAGACGCCGACGCCGCCAGTGGCATTCCCGAAAACTGCGCTACCTGGTCCGACATTTACGACGACGACACCCTGGGCATCGACTTTAAAGCCACGTATCAGTTTAACGACGATATTCAGTTTTACTTCGACGCCCTCAATCTGACTGAAGACAAAAGCTTCAAGTACTTTACCGGTAACGAATACTCGCGCGGCAACGTGCTGTTCGAATCCGAAGACTTCGGCACTTCCTATCAGCTGGGTGTAAACATTCAGTTTATGTAAGCCAATCGATACCAAAACCGGGCGCGCAAGCGCCCCACATAGAATCTAAAATAACGAAGGTAGGTCTTTATGAACACTAAGCTCAAGCTATTAAGCTCACTGATCATAGCAAGCAGCGTACTCGTCGGTTGCGGTAGCGAACCCGACTCAAGTGCACCCGACATTATTATCGATATCGATGTGCCACCAGATAACGGTGGCGGCGACGGTGGTGGCGGCGACGACCTGCCCGAGATCACCAATACCGAACTGCCCATTATTGAAGACTTTGGTGCTAGTGATACCCAGGGCTTTTTTACCGAAGATTATCGCGCCCTGGCCAGTGACGCCGAAGATGGCGAAGGTGGTTTCTTTTACTCAATGGCCGGCGTCTTTATGGAAGACGGCAGCGTTGATACCGAGGGCAGCAACTGGATTACCGCCGACCCGGATCAAAAAATGCGCCTGGGCGATGCCCGCTTTACCATTGCGCAAACTGTATCGCCGCTGGCCGGAGATGTCGCCGACCCACGCAAAGACTCCACTCCGGGCGAAGGCATTGATGAAGGCCTGAGCTGGGGTGAGCTGGATTTAACGCGCGATTATAAAATTTCTTTCTGCGTGGTAGCGCGCCCCGACACTGCAAGCTCCAGTGACTTTCAAATCTACGTAGACAACAACACCACAGGTGAAGCCAACTCCATTCACGGCGGCGGTAACGTGGGCTCTCGCATCTTTAATGTCCCGGTCAACACCCTGGTACCCGGAGAGCGCGTAGAGATTAATATTCCCGGCAACACCACCTTACAAGAAGGTGGCGAGCTGGTGGGCTCGAAACCAGAGCTTATCGGCACCGAGAATTCGTTTATCGCCATGCGTGTATCCAGCGGCGGCTGGACTGTATTTGATGATTTGGTTATCGAGTATCAGGACGATGTGGGTAACAACCCGCAGCCCGACTGCTCGACCAAAGACTCTAACTACAAGCTGGTAAACCCCGCTACCGGCGGTGATGACAACAATGCCCCAGAGCCCGAAATTGAAGGCATCCCCTTCGGTGGTCTGCCATTAACCGTAGACCTGTCCAGCGATGCCGACACCCTGTTCGGCGAAAACGACGAGGCGGAGTTCCTGTCGATCTCCACCGATCGCACCGACCCTTTCTATAAGGTCACCAGCGGCAGCAGCCGTATTACCATCGAAAACAACGCGCTCAGCCTAAACAACGCGCGCTTTACCATTGGCGACAAAGGTACACCGACAGCCGAAGGTGTTGCGCCAAGCGGTGATATGGATTTCTCGGCGCCCTACCGTATTCGTATGACAGTGACGGACTTTACCAGCGCCGATCCGGCCGATCCGGGTAAATTCCAGGTGTATATCGACAACAACACCACCAGCTCAGGTAACTCGCTGCACGGTGGCGATTCCAAGTTCTCTGAGCTGACTCCCGAAGATATTACCTTGCCCTACGAGCTTGTGCTGGAGCCCGAGTTTGGCACCGCCAACTCGTTCATCCAAATTCGCGCCGACAGCCGCGTGGGTAATCTGACTCTTGAAAACATCACTTTTGAGTATCTCGACGGTGCCCCGGGCTCCGACGCCGAGTGGACTCCCAGCACCTTGAACATGGCCGGCGAATCCGATATTGCCCCCTCTGGTGAGCTGACCGAGAATGAAGCCTTCTCGGCCACTTTAACCGCCACCGGCGGCAATATGTCATCGTCGAACCACAATCTGTTCTTTGCCCACCAAATGGTAGAGATGAGCGACTTTATGTTCACCGCGCAGATTACCGACGTTCAAGGCGCCGACATCGGCACAGGTAACGCCTACCGCTTTGGCATTATGATCATGGAGAACCTGGATCCGGTTGCTGACTTTGCGGATCTGCCCGGCTGGGCTGACGCAGGCTTTTATGTAGACGGTGAGCCCGCCGAGCTGATTGGTTCACGTGCGCAAATGAAACCTAGCGGCAGTCGCTCGCGCTCCAATATTGATGAGCTTGAAGTGGGCGATTACGTGCGCATCGAGATCTACGACGATGGCGAGAACAAGCGCCTGAAGCGTTACTACTCGAAAGACGGCATCGATTTTGTACAAGCCAACAGCACCAGCGATTTTAAAGCCACACCCGACAGCAACAGCTGGTACGTAGGGCTTTACGCGGCGCCCGGTGAAAACAACATCACCGTGTCCTTCGACAACATCAGTATCGAAGAAATCGTTGAGTAAGGTTGATAACGCAGTGGCAACAGCCACTGCGTTATCTTTTTGTTCTCAATAAACGCTGTATCCCATTAATACGAGACAAATTATGAAAGCAGTATCCTACTCCAGCCTGTTGGTACTGAGCGCGTTTTTGGCGGCCTGTGGTGGCTCTGACGACCCGACTACCGGCAGCGACCCAACCTACCCGGATAACGGCTCTTCCAGCTCCTCTAGCAGCTCAACCGCAAGCAGCGAGAGCTCGTCTTCACAAGCGTCTTCTTCCAGTTCGTCAGTGGCCAATCACTGCGAGCAGATGAATACCGTGGTCGGCTTTGCCAGTCTGGGCGATGGCACCACAGGTGGTGAAGGCGGCAGCAGCGTAACCGTCACTACCGGCGTTGAGTTGGCCCAGGCACTTGCCAGCAAAGGCGCTGACCCACTTACCATCCTGGTGGACGGCACGATTACACCGGACAATTCCAACACGGATAAATTTGACGTTAAAAACATGTCGGATGTATCCATCATTGGTGTCGGAGACAACGCACTGCTAGACGGTATCGGCATTAAGATATCCGATGCTAGCAACATCATTATCCGCAACCTGACAATTCGTTTCGTAGACATAGGCGAGAAGGACGGTATCGGCCTGGAAGGTCCCGCTAACAACATCTGGATCGACCACAACGAAATCTACAACACGTTAGATTCCGACAAGGACTACTACGATGAGTTGGTCAGCGGTAAACGCGATGTGGATAACGTGACCATTTCGTACAACTACCTGCACGATAGCTGGAAGACCTCGCTATGGGGCAGCAGCGATAGTGACAACGCCCATCGTCGTATTACCTTCTATGCCAACTACTGGGAAAACGCCAGCTCGCGTATGCCGCTATTCCGGTTCGGCGAGAGCCACATACTTAACAACTACTACAAAGATGTCGACTCTACGGCGGTCAACTCCCGCATGGGCGCCAACATCCGCGTAGAGGGAACGGTATTTGAAAATGTGCAAAACCCTATTGTCAGCTTCTACTCTGAAGAAGTGGGTTACTGGGACTTAGCCGATAATATTTACACCAACATTAGCTGGAGCAACCCCAGCGGTGGCGACATTATCGCGGGCCCCGGCACTGACCTCGAATCGACCGTGAGCTATACCCCTGAGTATGAATACTCGGCCATGCCCGCCGCCGAAGTCGTTGAGCATGTAACCACTTACGCCGGCAGCGGAAAAATTAACGATTGTTTGTAATGCCCTGATCTTCTCTCCTCTTGTTTCTATGGGCTGAAACACTTCGGCGGGCACTGCCCGCCGCTTTTTTGCAAAAGCTACGAAGACCTTTGTAAAACCGTTTAGCGGTTCACTTCCCAGATAGGCCTCTCCCTCACCACCAAAACCATAAGACACTGTTTTTAATAGACTTTTCAATACTGGCACGCTCATCGCTATATACCAATTAAGTGAGCGGGAAACGCAAGCGACGGAGCAAAACCTTTTCGGTCGCACTCATACCCCGCTAAGAATTTACGAGGACGAAGAGCATGATCAGCACATTAAAAGAGATCGAGATTTTGGGACAGGAAGTGTGCCTTATGCTTTTCGCCAGTCAGGACCAATCACCCTCGTTGGGCCACCCCATGGCCCCTTTTTATTCCCTTCGATGACAGCCACAGCCGTGGCTACATCACCCTCCCCCCTTGGGCCGCAATAGCGGCCCCTTTTTTATCTACAGATTAATGGTTATCCAGGCACTATTAAGTAGGTACAAATAAAATCGAAGGCATTCTTTTGCTACTTGTGCCACAAACATTGACCACAGTGGCGCGCTTATGACAAACGACAGATAGACAATCAACCCGGCAACTGCTAGCTTAAAAAGACTTACAAGTTGCCGACTAAAAGGAGCTATTGGCAATGAAACATTCACTTCCCTCCCTCGCCTTTTTCGTGGCAGCCCTTTCTACATCTGGATTGGCTTTCGCCGGTTCCGACAGTGGTATCTACATCGGCGGTTCCATGGGTAATGCCGAGCTGAGCTTTGATGAAGAGCTGGCTGATATCGGGCGCATTGACTTCGACGATGACGATACCGGCTACAAATTGTTTGCCGGCTATAACTTTGGCTTAGTGCCCCTGCTGGATTTAGCAGTTGAGGGTGGCTATATCGATTTTGGCTCGCAAAATGATTTGGATACTAAAATCGATGTCACCGGCTGGAATTTGTCTGGCCTGGTGGGGGTTAACCTGGGTCCGGTAGGCCTGTTTGGCAAAGCGGGCTTTATTGACTGGGACAGCGAAATCGAACATGTATCCCTAGACACCTCCGAATCTGGCACCGACCCCGCCTACGGTTTAGGAGCCAAGTTTCACCTGGGATCTTTCGGTATTCGCGCCGAATATGAAATTTTTGAAGCCGATAGTGCCGATATCGATTTTTACTCTCTGGGCGCCTCGGTAACCTTCTAAGCTTTTGCGTTATGCATAACAAAAAGCGCGGGAAATCCCGCGCTTTTTGTATGACCAAGCATTAACCCGCTTGCGCCAGTTCCTGCTGGTTATCATCCCCGACCGATTCGCGAATCAGGTAATCAAACGCACCCAGCGCGGCGCTAGCACCTGCCCCCATCGAAATCACAATCTGCTTGTAGGGAACGGTCGTCGCATCCCCTGCCGCAAATACCCCCGGAATTGAGGTGGCACCGCGAGCGTCAATTTCAATTTCTCCGCGAGCGCTCAAGGCAAGCTCCGAATCTTTCAGCCACTCAGTATTCGGTACAAGACCAATTTGCACAAATACGCCAGCAAGATCGATTTTTTGTTTATCACCACTGACCCGATCCAAGTACTCAAGGCCCGTCACCTTTTTACCATCGCCGAGCACCTCTGTGGTTTGCGCGTTGGTAATAATGTTCACATTGGGCAGCGAGCGCGCTTTTTTCTGTAACACTTCATCGGCGCGCAACGTATCGGCAAATTCCAGCACGGTCACTTGTTTTACAATGCCTGCCAGGTCAATCGCAGCTTCAATACCTGAGTTGCCGCCACCAATTACCGCCACATGCTTGCCTTTGAAGAAAGGGCCATCGCAGTGTGGGCAGTAGGCCACGCCACGGGTGCGGTATTCACTTTCACCGGGTACACCCAACTCGCGCCAGCGCGCGCCAGTGGCAAGAATCACTGCTCTACTGGAAAGGGTCGCGCCACTTTCGGTGCTAAGTTCTATCATTTGCTTACGCTGGATATCGGCTACACGCTCAGCGGTAATAATATCCACACCGTATTCTTTCACATGTTGCTCCAAACCCGCGGCCAGCTTTGGCCCTTCGGTGTATGGCACAGAGATAAAATTCTCGATACCCACGGTATCCATTACCTGGCCGCCAAAACGCTCGGCCAATAAGGCAGTGCGAATACCTTTACGCGCGGCATAAATTGCCGCTGCCGCACCAGCAGGACCGCCCCCGACTACCAACACGTCGTAGGGATCGCGAGCGTTCAGCTCAGCGACTTTGTCTTCAGCGCCCGAGGTATCTACTTTGGCCACAATTTCCTCTAAGGTCATGCGCCCCTGACCAAAATGCTCACCGTTAAGGTACACCGAGGGCACAGCCATAATGCTTCGTGCGTCGACTTCTTGCTGAAAGAGCGCGCCATCTATCATAACGTGGCTGATAAGTGGGTTAATGGCGGCCATCAAGTTAAGAGCCTGAACCACGTCTGGGCAGTTTTGGCACGACAGGGAAACATAGGTTTCAAACTGCAACGGACTATTTAGCTTGCGCACCTGTTGCAGCAAAGCCTCTTCTGCTTTCGCGGGATAGCCACCTGTTTGCAAAAGTGCCAGTACCAGGGAAGTAAACTCGTGCCCCAGAGGAATACCGGCAAAAGTAACTCGCGGCATTTCGCCGGCTTTTGCGATACCCATACTCGGAGAGCGCTCGGCCGCTTGATAAGTTAATTGAATTTTGTCCGACAGAGACGCAATTTCAGTTGCCAGTGCGCTCAGCTCGCGCGCTTTTTCACTGTCGTCCATGGACACACAAAGCTCGATCGGCTCGGCAATCTTCTGCAGATAAGTGTCCAACTGTTGTTTAATCGATGCATCCAACATATGTGTGCCTTAATATTTCGCTAGCGTTAAAAAAGCCGGCCGAAGCCGGCAATTGGGGGAGCTAGTGCCCTGGGGTGCAACCACAGGGCAGTTTCAACAATGAGAGATTAATCTCGGTTACTTAGATTTTGCCTACCAGATCCAAAGAAGGCGCCAGAGTTTCTTCGCCCTCTTTCCACTTCGCCGGACATACTTCACCTGGGTGCGCCGCCACGTACTGAGCCGCTTTGATCTTGCGCAGCAGTTCGCTGGCATCGCGACCAATACCGCCCGCCGTGATCTCTACAATTTGCACACGGCCTTCTGGGTCGATCACAAAGGTGCCGCGATCAGCAATACCTTCTTCCTCAATCATTACCCCAAAGTTGCGGGTAATGGTGCCGGTGGGATCGCCAATCATCGGAAACTGGATTTTGCCGATGGTCTCTGACGAGTCGTGCCAGGCTTTGTGAGTAAAGTGGGTGTCGGTAGACACCGAATAAACCTCTACGCCCAGACGCTGCAGCTCTTCATAGTTGTCCGCCAGATCACCCAGCTCGGTGGGGCAAACAAAGGTAAAGTCCGCAGGATAGAAGAAAACAACAGACCACTTACCTTTCAGGTCGCTGTCGCTGACATCAATAAAGTCACCGTTTAGGTAAGCTTTAGCCTGGAAAGGTTTTACTTCACTGTTCATATAACGAGACATGCAGTACTCCTGATTGCGAGTTAATTAATTGTCGTGATTTCGTTCACGGGGCTTATACTATTGCCAACAAAAAAAAGATTGAAATTAACTATAAAAATACAATCAATAGACAAAAGCAATGAATGTCCACGAGGCAATTAGGGAGAGGGCAGCAAGTTTGCTAAAGGGTAGTGCGAGGTAGCGTGAAGCTTAAAGCGAATCAGAGGAAGCTAATTTCCAGCGGGGGTTTCTGTGACTTTCACCCAGCGACCATTGGTGTGGATGACCTGAAATCTGGCCCATTGGCGAAATTCTTTCGCCGTACACAGCACAGTCTGCGCGCCGCTAACTCCCGCCACATTACGATAAATTAACTTGGCGCGGTCAGTCGTCAGGTCATCGTCGGCATCAAATACCTGCCGAATACACCACTGATCGCCGGTTTCGCCATTGCTGTAGTAATAACCCTTGCGCAACACGAGACCCGCGCTGTCACTGCGACGCGCATGGGCCCAGGCCTTGTCAAAGATCTGCGACAACTCCTCCGAGCTGACATCGACATAAGTATCCAGCTCGTGCATGGCCGCGGCAAAATCCTCATGGGTTAGGCTAGGAGTATGCCCCTTTACGGCGCTCGCGCTCATTAGACTGCTGGGATAACGCCGCCAGGCAAACAGGTTATTAAACACCAGCGCCGCGACTAAGATGGCGGCAACGTTCAAGGCCACCGGAGCGGCCACATACCAGTACCCCAGCTGATGCACCTCGGGTCCGCCGATTACCGCCGCCAGCGCCGTGGCCCCACCCGGGGGATGGATACACCGCGCATAGCACATCACCGCGACAGCCAAGCCTACCGCAACCGCCGGTGCGAGCGGCGAGCTACCAAGCCAGTGCTGGCAGCTGACACCGATAAACGCTGAGATCAGATGTCCACCCACTAAGGGCCACGGCTGCGATAAAGTGCCGTGGGGAACAGCAAACAGCAACACCGCCGAAGCTCCCATCGATGCCAACATCAGCGTTGCCGTTAGCTCCCCAGCAACGGCGCGGGAAATAAAAAAGACGCAGGCAATGCCCACCAGCGCGCCAAGCCCGGAAATTAACTTGTCTTTATGGCTGGTGGTATTGAACTCGATTCCTAACCACTCAATAATTCGCGACACGCTTCGCCTCTTAAGAACCTGACAGCACCTTGGCACCAAAACAGTGCATACTAGAGACAAGCCACCACAAGCGCAAGCTTGGCTGAATCTTTGCTCAGTAAGTCAGCATACCTCACAAACCTTTCACAACAACTGGGTTAAAATTCGATAACTCTTTATTTTTCAATGAAATAGATAAGGGATCTAATGTTAAAAGCCATCTTGCGTCTTGTGACTTTTTACACTTCAGTCAGCCTTTTTACACTGTCGGCAGCGGCCGAGACCTACCCTCTGAATTATCACGTAGATCTCACCGAGGACGATGGGCGAGCTTTTGTCAGTATCGAAATCCCCTCAGCCGGCGCAGTGCGAGAAATTGATTTCAACCTCGATAGCAAATTTCACAGCGATATTAAAGCCAATGGCAAGCTGACGCAGGAGGACGGTCGCGCGCGCTGGCAACCGCCCGAGCAGGACGCCCGACTCTCTCTGACCGTGGAGCTCAACCACAAACGCCGAGGCGACGGCTACGATTCAATTCGCCGCGAAGACTTTACCATTTTCCGCGGTGACGATTTAATCCCCCCCGCCACCGTCCGCACTGTAAAAGGCGCCCAAAGCCAGGCGAGCTTGAGTTTTTCGCTGCCCGAGGACTGGTCATCGGTCAACAGCGGCTGGCCCAAAACCGAGGACGGCACCTTTACTATCGACGATCCGGAGCGCAGCTTTGACCGCCCCACCGGCTGGTTTATTGCCGGCAAACTCGGCACCCGCCGTGAGCGCATGGAAGACACTCACCTCGCCATCAGTGCGCCCTTGGGCAACGCCGTTAAGCGCATGGATGTGCTGAGCTTTATTTTGCTCAATTGGAGCACCATCAAAGAGGTTGTGGGAGAAACTCCGGAGAAAATATTGATAGTCAGCGCCGGGGACCCCATGTGGCGCGGCGGCCTCTCGGGGCCGAACTCTTTGTTTTTGCACGCCGATCGCCCGATGGTCAGTGAAAACGGTACCAGTACCCTGTTACACGAGCTGTTTCACACCATTACCAGTATCAGCGGTGAAGGCAAAGACGACTGGATCGCCGAAGGCCTGGCCGAGTACTACTCCTATGACATTCTCCACCGCGCCGGCGGTATGACCGATGCACGCCGTGACATTGTCACCGAATGGCTTGCTGATTGGAGCAAAGAGATTAAGACACTCTACGCCAAATCATCCAGCGGCGAGCGCACCGCCCGCGCCGCCCTATTGTTTGACGAGCTGGATGACGAGATTAAAGCCAATAGCGGCGGTGAAAAATCCCTCGACCACGCCGTCAAAGCGATGATTGCTGAAGGCGATGTCAGTCTGCAAGAGCTTAAAGAGATCGTTCACGAGATAACCGGAAAGCCTTCGGCACTACTGGAAAACAGTAAACTTTTGGCCACTGAAGATAATTAATCCAGTTTCTGCTAGATTTGTTATCCATCCAAACACAGGGAGCCACCAGATGAAGGTCAACAATATTCTCGAAACCATCGGTAATACACCGCACATTCGCATCAACCATTTGTTTCGCTCCGACATCGAAGTGTGGATGAAAGCCGAGCGATTCAACCCGGGTGCCAGCATCAAAGACCGTATCGCTTTAGCCATGATAGAAGACGCCGAAGCACGCGGTTTGCTGCAAAAAGATACCGTTATTGTCGAGCCCACCAGCGGCAATACCGGCATCGGCCTTGCTATGGTGTGCGCCGCGCGCGGCTATCGCTTGATTCTCACCATGCCAGAGTCCATGTCGGTAGAGAGACGCAAAATCATGAAAGCCCTGGGGGCAGAATTAGTATTAACGCCCAAAGAACAAGGTATGGGCGGCGCCATTAACAAAGCCGCCGAACTGCGCGATGACTACCCCAACAGCTGGACGCCGCAACAGTTTACCAATCAGGCCAATGTAAAAGCCCATCGCGACACCACCGCCAAAGAAATTCTCGCCGACTTTCCCGAAGGCGTGGATTATTTGATTACCGGTGTGGGTACCGGCGGCCATATTACCGCCTGCAGCGAAGAGCTGAAAAAAGTAAACGCACAAATGCAAACCTATGCCGTAGAGCCCGAAAAATCGCAAGTGATTGCTGGTAAAGAGAAAGGCCTGCATCGACTGCAGGGTATAGGCGCAGGCTTTGTACCCGAGATTCTCAATAAAGACAGCCTAGACGGCACCATTGCCGTCAGTGAAGAGGACAGCTTTGAGATGGCGCGCCTGTGTGCCCGCAAAGAAGCGATTTTTGTCGGTATCTCGTCAGGTGCAACACTTGCCGCGGTAAAACAAAAAGAAGCCGAATTTGCCCCCGGCAGTAAAATCCTTATCTTTTGCTACGACACCGGCGAGCGCTATCTTTCCATCGACGACCTGTTTAGCGCCTAGCGACTCGGGCAATTTCTGTTAAGAATCGTCAGAACCGGCCGCTTGCGGCCGGTTTTTTCGTAAAATCGACCGCTTAAAACATAATCAAACATAAGAGACCACACATGATTACCCACGAACCCAACCCCCTCTACCGCGCCGACCCATCACGTTATAGCAACATGCCCTTTCAGCGTTGCGGTAAAAGTGGCCTGCTGCTCCCGCGCTTGTCCTTGGGCCTATGGCAAAACTTCGGCGCCGTCGACTCTCTGGCAAATGCCCGCACCATGCTGCACCGTGCATTCGACCTCGGTATTACCCACTTCGATTTGGCTAATAACTATGGCCCCAACTATGGTTCGGCCGAGTCCACCTTTGGCCAGGTTATGGCCGAGGGCCTAAATCGCTACCGCGATGAAATGATCATCTCCAGCAAAGCCGGCTATGATATGTGGCCCGGCCCCTACGGTATCGGCGGCTCGCGTAAGTATCTGGTCGCCAGCTGCGACCAGAGTTTAAAACGTTGCGGCGTCGAGTATTTTGATATTTTCTACTCCCATTGCATGGATCCTGATACTCCACTGGAAGAAACCATGGGTGCACTGGACTATATTGTACGGTCAGGCCGCGCACTCTACGCCGGTATTTCCAGCTACTCACCGGAGCAAACCCGCAAAGCCGCGGCCATTTTAAAAGAGCTGGGCACACCGCTGTTAATTCACCAGCCGCGTTACAATTTATTCGACCGCTGGATTGAAGACGGACTCACCAATGTGCTGGATGAAGAAGGCGTGGGCGCGATTGTTTTTTCCCCTTTATCCCAAGGCATGCTTACCAATAAATACCTCGGCGGCATCCCCAAAGACTCACGTGCCGCCCGGGCCGACCAGATTTATCTGAGCGAGACCGATATCAGTGAGCAAACCATTGAGAAAATACGCGAGCTTAACGAGCTTGCGAACCAACGGGGGCAAACGCTTGCACAAATGGCGATCGCGTGGGTTCTGCATAACAAAACCGTTACCAGCGCGATTATCGGCGCCAGCCGAGTGGAACAAATAGAGGATTCTGTAGCGGCGCTGGCTAAACTGGACTTCAGCCGTGAGGAAATTTCGGCGATAGACGCAATCGTAAAGTAGGAAATTAAGCCGCCGAAAACGCGAGGCGGATATTCGCCTCGCGCTTTGTGCTTAGTGGTCGTTATTATCGCGGACTTTACTGCTGCGTTCGTCATTGCGACCGCGCAGATACCGAGAAACCACCCAGTAGCCCACCAACATAAAAGCCACTAAAGCAAAGCTTCCTACAGAAAAGTGGATATGGTCGGCTGTGTGTTCGTCGTGGTGCGGGTGAGCGTTCGCCATAAGCGAGAAAACAGTAACCAATAAAGTCATTAAGACGGAGTAACACTTTTTCATTTCTACTTTCCTCATTGCAAAAATTTAAGCCGCGCTGGTTAACATTCCGGCCTTTTCAATAAAGGCGATAACTTCTGCAACGCCAGTTTCATCTTTTAAGTTAGTGAATAAGAATGGCTTTTCACCGCGCATTTTACGTGCATCGCGATCCATTACATCCAAATCAGCGCCAACAAGCGGTGCCAAATCAATTTTATTGATAATCAACAAATCTGATTTGGTAATGCCCGGCCCGCCTTTGCGGGGAATTTTATCGCCTGCAGATACATCAATGACGTAGAGAGTAAGATCAGACAGCTCGGGGCTAAAGGTCGCCGCGAGATTATCCCCACCACTTTCAATCAGCACCACATCCAGACCTTCATGGCGATTTTGCAACTCCGCCACCGCCGACAAATTCATCGAAGCATCTTCGCGAATCGCGGTATGGGGGCACCCCCCGGTTTCTACACCAATAATTCGATCGTCATCCAGCGCTTGATGACGCTGCAGAAACTCGGCGTCTTCGCGAGTGTAAATATCATTGGTGATGACGGCGATGTTGTATTTATTCTTCAGGTGCGCACACAGGGTTTTCACCAGCGCAGTTTTCCCTGAGCCAACGGGCCCGCCGATACCCAGACGCAAAGTTGGTTTTTTCATAGTTACTCTCTCAACTTAATTAAATTTTTACTATTAGGAGCGAAACAGACGCGTGTACTGACGCTCATGCAGGCAAGACGCCATAGCCAGCCCCGGCAAACTCAAGCCCACTTCGTCATCACTCACCGCTTTTGCTCGCTCGCAGGTCGCCGACACGGCCGGCATTAACTGGATCAGCAATTGCTGAGCATGAGTTTGCCCCAAGGGCACAATTTTAGTGGCAGCAGCGACCTGATTTTCCAACCAGCTCCAGACAAACCCCTGGGCCAGCTCGTCAATATCGATTTGCCAATGCATCCCCGCCAAAGCAAACTGACTGACAAAACAAGGTGTGGCCTGATAAAGCGCGGGCTCGCTGTCGGGCACTTGTAAAGACACCAACAGGCGGTTCAAAGCCTGTCCGAGCTGTTCATCCTCCAGCAATAACTCAGAGGTTTCCCGGCACGCGCGGGTGACATGATTCCAGTGGTTTACCGCTGCCAGATCCTTTTCTTGCCAGGCGCTGTAACAACGCCGCAGCACAGGCACGTCCAAATAGGCCAGCGACTGCGCCATAATATTTTCCAACCAATCGGCGAGCGCATCGTCGCCGTTTAGCCACCCCTCTTCAACCGCATACTCAAGCCCCTGGGAATAGGCATAGGCTCCCACGGGCAATGCCGGGCTAACAAGGTGCAGCAAGTGTAACAGTGATGCCTGGACCACTTTCTACACGGCCTCAGAGTGGGAATGATCGTGGCCATGACTGTGGCTGTGTGAATGGCCGTGGGAGCCGCCGTGATAGGCGCCGTTTTCTGGATTAAACGGCTGCTGTTCACAACTGACTTGTTGCCCCAAACCTTGCACCATAATATCCAGCACATGATCGTGCTGGTAGCGAACAAAATTGTCACCCACTTGCAAGGGCACATGGCGATTGCCTAAATGATAAGCCACCCTTGCGAGCTGGCGGCGATCATCGCATACCACGTTGCTAACGGTCTCTAAAGCGGCGACCACTTTTACTAAAGTGCCATCGCTGCATTCCAATAACTCGCCGTCAGCCAATACGTGACCGCGCTCCACAAACCATCCCAAGGACTGGCCACAGACGGTCTCGGTGCGGTAGCGACTTTTTTGCCGCTGCTCAAAGGTAAGTTCAACTACAGGTGAGTCTGCGGGCGCCTCGCCCTGGACCACCTTAAACGCTTCTAACATAAATTATTCCACTCAGTATTGATAACGGCGCCTTAAAACAATGTGTAGCGCTGCGCCAAGGGCAGCTCGGTGGCCGGTTCGCAGGTTAACAACTGGCCATCGGCTCGCACCTCATAATTTTGCGGGTCCACCTCCATATGCGGCTGGTAGTCGTTGAGAATCATCGATGCCTTGGTCACCGAGCGGCAATTTTTCACAGCCACCAGACGACGCTCAAGCTCAAACGAGCCTTGAATTCCGGCTTCAATCGAAGCCTGGCTGACAAAGGTTACCGCAGTGCCCTTGCAAGCCTTACCAAAGGCCCCGAACATCGGCCGGTAATGCACAGGCTGTGGCGTGGGAATGGACGCATTGGGATCGCCCATGGGCGCCGCAGCAATGGCACCGCCTTTGATAATTAACGATGGTTTAATACCAAAAAAGGCCGGTTTCCAGAGCACTAAATCGGCGAGCTTGCCCACTTCAATGGAGCCCACCTCATGGGAAATACCGTGAGCGATAGCGGGGTTGATTGTATATTTGGCGATATAACGCTTGGCACGCAAGTTATCCGCACTGGAGGTCTCGCCAGGTATTGCGCCGCGCTGAACCCGCATTTTGTGCGCGGTTTGCCAGGTGCGGCAAATAACCTCGCCTACCCGGCCCATGGCCTGTGAATCGGAGCTGATCATAGAGAAGGCCCCTAGATCGTGCAAAATATCCTCGGCGGCAATGGTTTCTTTGCGGATACGTGAATCGGCAAAAGCCACATCCTCAGGAATATTCGGATCAAGATGGTGGCACACCATCAACATATCCAAATGCTCATCGATGGTATTCACGGTATAGGGGCGCGTGGGGTTGGTGGATGACGGCAGTACATTGGGTAAGCCGCACGCCTTAATAATATCCGGCGCGTGGCCACCGCCAGCGCCTTCTGTGTGATAAGTGTGAATGGTGCGACCATCAAACGCCGCGATGGTATCTTCCACAAAACCCGATTCGTTCAGGGTATCGGTGTGAATAGCCACTTGCACATCATACTTTTCGGCAACATTAAGGCAATTGTTAATGGAGGCGGGCGTCGTACCCCAATCTTCGTGCAGCTTCAAGCCCAGAGCCCCGGCGGCGATCTGCTCTTCCACAGCCAGCGGTAAACTCGCGTTACCTTTGCCTAAAAACCCCAAATTCATGGGAAAGCTTTCGGCCGCCTGTAGCATTTTCGCCAAATGCCAGGGCCCAGGGGTACAGGTGGTAGCGTTAGTGCCAGTCGCAGGGCCCGTGCCTCCGCCGATCATGGTGGTCACACCACTCATTAAAGCTTCTTCAATTTGCTGCGGACAAATAAAGTGAATATGCGCATCGATACCACCTGCGGTCAGAATCTGTCCCTCACCGGCGATAACCTCTGTGCCGGGCCCGACAACAATGGTCACATCGGGTTGGATATCCGGGTTGCCCGCCTTACCAATAGCCGCAATGCGCCCGCCTTTTAGTGCGACGTCGGCTTTTACGACCCCCCAATAATCCAATATCAACACATTGGTAATGACCGTATCAGGGGTGTCTGCACAACTGGCTTGCGATTGGCCCATGCCGTCGCGGATCACCTTGCCGCCGCCAAATTTTACCTCTTCGCCATAGGTGGTGTAGTCCTTCTCCACTTCCAGCCACAATTCGGTATCCGCGAGGCGAACTTTGTCACCGGTGGTGGGGCCAAACATTTCTGCATACGCGCGTCTGTCGATTGTCGCCATTTTATAACTCCCCCATTACCTGGCCGCGAAATCCGTAGACCACTTTATCGCCCGCCAGCTCCACCAGCTCTATCTCGCGCTCCTGACCCGGCTCAAATCGAACTGCCGTGCCCGCGGCGATATTTAAACGATACCCACGGGCTTTGGCGCGATCGAATTTAAGCGCCGGATTGACTTCAAAAAAATGATAGTGCGACCCCACCTGTATGGGCCGATCGCCCGTATTGGCGATAGTCAGCGTCACCGTGGCACGCCCCTCGTTGAGGATGTGCTCACCGGGTTTAATATCGTATTCACCGGGTATCATGTGGACTCCTAAACGATTGGGTTGTGTACAGTGACAAGCTTGGTGCCATCGGGAAAGGTGGCTTCCACCTGCACCTCATGCACCATCTCAGCGATACCGTCCATCACATCGTCGCGGGTTAAAATCTGACGACCGTAATCCATCAGCTCAGCGACGGTTCTGCCATCGCGCGCTCCCTCCATGATCTCTGCACTAATCAAGGCCACAGCTTCGGGGTAATTTAGCTTTACTCCGCGCGCCTTGCGCCTTTCTGCCAGTAACGCTGCGGTAAACAGCAGCAACTTATCTTTGTCTCTAGGACTTAATTCCATCTGGCTATCCCCTGTGTTTACGTATTCCAGATTCTCGGTTGCACAGCTTCGCGGCCTATCATAGTCGGGCGGATTGCTGCCCAAATAGCCGCAAAACCAATGCGACACTGTGCGGCACTTGGGCCTAAATAACGGGCAATCAACAAGCCCTGCTTTTGCGTAATCCCCCAACTTGCGCCTTGATCGCTGTGCTCTGCCGCCAAGTGCTCAAGTAATTGATCGATGTCGTCGCGAGGGATACTGACTTTTGCCACCATAGTGCCAAACGCGGTAGCCCCTTGCAGGCCCCAGGGCTGCTGCATAATTGGATCACCCCCGCAGACGCGGTTACGCTCGCGAAGTATAGGCAGCCCCTCCAGACTCACTTCTAAGGTTTGCAGCAATTCGCCGTCGTTAAAAGTCTCATCGCAAGCGGGACGCCCCAAGCAGACAATATCCCACAAACAAAACCGACTGTCTTTGTGTGCATCGACTCGGGTATGCAACCTGGCGTTGGCACCGTTAAAAATGATTGTCTCTTGCGGCAACCACTCAAGTGAGCTGTGGGGTTCCACCCGTAAAGAGATCGTCTGCTCCTGGGTGATACTTTTGTTACTGTGACGCAACGCCTTTAGCGAATACACCTTCCCCGCCGAGGGCGTAGTGACCAGCGCTTGCGCACCACTCTCGGTGGCCATGTCTAACGTCAGTTGATCGCCAACCACCAACCCGCCCGGTGGATGCAGCAAATACACATGAGCTAATTGGCCTTCAGGATAGAACGGCCTCTGTACACGCAGGGGGCCCTGGTGTTTCGCGCGGGTAACTCGGGTAGCCCCACCTCTGTGCGCCAGGCGCAGCGTTAAACTGGCGAGCCAGGAGCGTGAAATTTGTGCAGAACTATCGCGGGAGGGGATACTTAAACCCTCCGCTGGCTGGGCAATTAAGGTCAAAGCTAACTCTCTTTTCTTGCCGGGCGACACCCCCGGTCTATTGTTGGGCATAGGGGAACAAGAAGCATGCCAACCGCAGCTGGCTTACAGGTCAGTATTGTCGGGAATCTCGCTCTCAACCACCAGTTAAAACGCACCACTTTGATGCTACCGAGAAAACAACGCAACAAAAAGCACCACATGGGTGCATAGACCTGGCTCACTCTTGGAATTTAATCAACGGCGCCCAATTAAGATGGGTTACACTCAAAAAGAATAGTTGTTCAACAGGAAGTAGAAGTCTATGCCTCAAAGTCAGTTACCTTATCAGCACACTCATCGTGAAAGCGGTACCTACCACACCATCGATGCCATTATCTCGCCGCAAGACCAACTGAATATTCTCTCTAAGGCGGAAGTAGCAAAGCTTTTAGACGTCAGCCAAAGCGGTCTTTATAAATTGTTTCGCAGTTGTTCGCTCGCGGTACTCAACTGCGGCAACTCTCTGGATGACGGTAAGGAATTGATGGAACGCTACCCGGACTTCGCTATCAGCGTGATCCAGGAGGAGCGCGGGATAAAGCTGGATGTAAAAGGCGCTCCCGCCAGTGCTTTCGTCGATGGCAAAATGATTCGCGGCATCAGCGAGCACTTGTTTGCGGTATTGCGCGACGTAATATTTGCCAGTAGCGATGACCGCTTGAGCCGAGTACTGCAAAGCGCAGCCCCCGAGGCAACCACCGACGCCGTGTTTCATATGCTGCGTAACGCCGACATCATTCGTCCTAAAGTGGACCCCAATGTAGTGGTCTGCTGGGGCGGGCACTCCATCAGTATGGGCGAATACGACTACACTAAAAAAGTCGGCTACCAAATGGGCCTGCGCGGCCTGGATATCTGCACGGGTTGCGGCCCGGGCGCAATGAAGGGTCCGATGAAAGGCGCCACCATCGGCCACGCCAAGCAACGTCTGGGCGTTGGGCGTTATATCGGCATCACCGAACCCGGTATTATCGCCGCCGAAGCGCCCAACCCTATTGTTAACGAGCTGGCGATCATGCCAGATATCGAGAAGCGTCTGGAAGCTTTTGTGCGGGCTGGCCATGGCATCGTGGTGTTTCCCGGCGGCGCGGGGACGGCGGAAGAAATCCTCTATTTACTCGGCATTCTGCTTCACCCAGACAACCGTGAACTGCCCTTCCCTTTAGTGTTCACCGGCCCATCCAGCGCCGCTGATTACTTTCGCCAAATCGATCAGTTTATCGGTGCGACTCTAGGCCCCGAAGCGCAGCAAAAATACCAGATTATTATCGATAACCCTGAAGCCGTCGCCCACGCCATGGTTGCGGGGATTGCATCGGTGCGGGCCTTTCGTAAAAACACTGACGATGCTTACTACTTTAACTGGCAACTCAAGATATCGCCGGACTTTCAGCAGCCGTTTGCCCCTACCCACACTAATATGAGCAACCTGCAGCTAAGCCGCGACCTGAACAACCACACCCTGGCGGCCAATCTTAGACGAGCCTTTTCCGGCATTGTGGCGGGGAACGTAAAAGAAGAAGGGATTCGCGCGATTGAAAAGCACGGCTTATTCGAAATTAGTGGCGAGCAGAGCATTATGCAACCGGTTGATGCCCTGTTGACCGCATTCCAACAACAGGGCCGCATGAAGCTGCCGGGAAGCCACTACACTCCCTGCTACCGAATTGTGTAACAGTAGCTTCACATCGTTGCAATAATGCTATGGCAGTGTAGGAAATGTCCTACAGAAAGAAGCGTAAATAGCGCCTTTTCCAAACCTTACAGTTGGACGATACTGTATTCACAGGGACGTTACAGGGATGCCGACGGGGCCAGGATGGTTCACAGGACGTTTTGCCAGGCAGGCCAGGGATTAAAACAAGCAAAAGCAAGGAAGACAGGGATTTAGGGATAGTCAACAACGGACAGGATCGCCGAGCTAACCACGACAGGGGTTAAGGACATATCAGCAGGACGCTAGGGCTAAGGAATCAAGCTCACGTTTCGAACACGGAAAACAGTTCACCCGCGGTCCACATAAGTGGGCCTTTTTTTTGCCCGCAATTTGGCAACCGCTGATTTAAAGCATTAAAAAAAGACCAAGCGCAGCCGGGGTAAAGCCCCGGCCAGCAAAGCGTGGCGCAATAAACTAAAAGTTTTAAGCTAGAAGTTTTCCTGTAAATACTGTTTCGCTAGGCGCGACGCATCGGCATTGCTTGCAGCGACAATATTCAGCAACTCTTGGGCACGATCATTTTGCCCCTGCAGGTGGTAGACCTTACCCAATTTGAACTGGGCGTCCGGCACCTTACGGCTGTCCGGGAATTCCGCCAGCAAATCGCCGAACCAGCGCTGCGCTTCAGGCAAGTCATTTTTCAGCAGGTAAATCTCACCCAGCCAATAGTAACTGTTAGAAGCATACTCGCCCTGTGGAAAGCGCTCTAAGTGGGCTTTAAAACCAGCTACCGACGCATCGATTTGACGCTGCTTGAGCAGATCATACGCGGCGCCATAAACTTCAGCTTCACTGGCACCTTCGCTGACACCAGAAGGCAGTGCTGCCGCCACCGATGTAGTCGATGAAACTGATTCTGGATTGCCGGCTGCAACGGCGGGCGCAGTCGTAGCAGCAGAGCCGCTAGGCGTAAAAGAGGTTGCCGCAGGAGATGTTTCAGGGGTAGTACCGGTGGTCAACGCGCTGATACGACGATCCAGATCAAGGTAATCGTCCAAGCGCTGCTGCTTTAACCGCTTTAATTCGAACGCTTGCTCTTCCACCAGACCGCGCAGGTTCATCACTTCTTGCTGTAACGTCTGGAGCTGATAGAAAAGTTCGGCTTGTTGGTTGGTGTTCAGGTTGCCGTTAGCAGCGGGAGCGGACGCCCCCGATGCTTTCTGCACCGGGGAGTCCACTACCTGAACCTGAGCCTGTGTACTGACAGAGAAAACGGCCGCGAAAACGGCCGTTAACAACAGGTGGTTCTTCATTCAAACGCTCTTAGTAGTCGATTTCTACGCGACGGTTTTTGCTCCAGGCTGACTCACCGCTACCCAGAGACAGAGGACGCTCTTCACCGTAGCTGATCACTTCCAGGTTGCTGCGGTTTACACCTTGCAGTACCAGGAAATCACGCACAGCGTTGGCACGACGCTCGCCCAGAGCCATGTTGTACTCGCGCGAACCGCGCTCATCAGCGTGACCTTCCAAGCGCACAGAAGTGTTGGTGCCGCGCAGCTGCTCGGCGTGCGCCAGCAACAAGGTGCGAGCTTCAGGTTGCAGTACCGCCTGATCAAAGTCGAAGTAAATAATGGTTTCCAGATCTTGCATACCGTCTTGCGAGCCGTCGCTGGAACCCAAGGTGCCGCCATCTGCAGTGCCGGTGGTTACGCCACCGCCATTTGCGCCAGTGTCGGCATCGTCAGTTTTGGTGTCGGTGCTGGAACAACCCACCAAAAATGCCATAACAAACGCAAAAGTCAGACCCTGTTTCATTGCTTTAGTAATCATGATTAACTCCGATCAAGTTGTTGATTTTTTGAGCTCACTGCAATTTTAGTTAAAAAATGGCGACCAAGCGGGTTCTCGTACATCACCCTGCTTGGATGGCAATCGATACTTGGTACCCGCATCCAGTGACACAGCGGCCAAAATACCTTTTCCCCCAAAGCGTGTCGCGTAGAGCAACATAGCACCATTGGGCGCTATAGTAGGCGATTCATCTAAATTTGTCTCTGTCAGGATACGCAAAGTGCCGGTAGTGAGATCTTGTGCCGCAATGTGGAAAACCCCATTGCGCTGATGAACCATTACCAAGGTGTTGCCATCCAGCGAGACTCGCCCGCGAGCATTGTACTCGCCGTCAAAGGTTAAGCGTTCTACCCGCCCGCTGGCAAGAGTCACCTGATAAATTTGTGGTTTGCCACCGCGATTTGAGGTAAATACCACCCCTTTTCCGTCCGCCGTCCAGCTCGGTTCGGTATCAATAGCGTAATGATTGGTAATTCTCGTGAACTGACGGGTGCGTAAATCCAGGGTATAGATCTCGGGGTTACCATCTTTAGACAGCACCATTGCCAACTTGGTACCGTCCGGAGAAAAGGCCGGTGCGCCATTCAAGCCGGTAAAATCTGTCAATTGTTCACGTTGCCCAGTTGCGAGGCTTTGCAAAAAGATGGCGGGGCGGGACGTCTCGAACGATACATAAGCCACTTGGCGACCATCGGGCGACCAAGCCGGAGAGAGCAGCGGCTCATCTGACTCAAGTAGCATCCGCGGGCGGGCGCCATCGGCATCGGCCAGCATCAGGCGGAAAGTATCCGGCTGATTAACGCGCTGAAAAGCCTCTACATAGAGAATCTGGGTGGCAAACGCGCCGCGAATTCCGGTGATTTTTTCGTACACCACATCGGAAATATGGTGGGCGATGTCGCGCAACTGCCCCGCCCCACCATCGACCTTGCCATTGCTGATGACTTTGCGCTGCCCCAGCACATCGAACAAGCTGTAGGTGGCATAGTAGCGACCGCCGCGCTCCTCTATATTGCCCACCAACAAAAACTCGGTGCCCATTACACGCCAGTCGCGGTAAAACACGTCGGCCTCTTTACTGGGGAAAGACAGCATGCTGGTGCGCGGCACCGATTCAAACTGACCACTGCGCTCAAGGTTAGCCGACACGATAGACGATACGTCTTCGGGCAGCGGCGAGGAGCCACTCCACCCCATAGGCACAACTGCGATTCGGGTGGGGTTATCTACCCCCTGGGTAATTTCAATAGTCAGCTGAGCCCTGGCGGTCAAGGCGCACAATGACAACAGCAAAGCGACAAAAATTCTCACAAGCGTAAATCCTCAGGCTTAAATTCCAACCGCAACTGGCGGAAGTTTTCTTCAAACAGTTTAGGCGGCATGTTTTGCAGCTCGGTAAAGCGGTCGACTCGGCGCACGGCCTGCTCGGCGGAACGATCAAAGGCGGCGTTACCGCTGCTCTCAATCACCGTCACATTGACCACCTGCCCGGTGGGCACTAACTGTATCAGGAGTGTGGCGCGCATGCCACGGCGCGCAGATGGCGGCCTGCTCCAGTTTTGCTCGACGCGCGCAGCGATCATATTGACGTAACTTTGCGTCTGCGCTGCAGCCAATTCAGCCTGCTGCCGGGCCTCGGCTTCGGCTTTGCGTTTTTGCTCTTCAAGGCGCTGACGCTCCAATCGCTCGCGCCGCTCTTGCTCGGCCTTTTTCTCGGCGGCCTCTGCGGCGCGACGCTTGGCTTCAAGCTCTTGTTGGCGTTTGCGCTCGGCCTCCTCTTTTTGCTTGCGCTTGCGCTCCGCCTCGGCCTTTGCCTTGCGCTCTTGCTCTTGCTGGCGTTTTCGCGCCGCTTGCTCCCGGGCCTTGCGCTCTGCCTCAGCCTGCTGACGCTCCAGCTCACGCTGTTTGGTTAAGTCGATGATCTTGTTTTGCGCGGGTGCCGTCTCTTCTTTGGACTGGGCCTTTAACTCGACCAGTTTGGCCTCGACAAATTTGGGCTTAAAAACCCGAGGTTTGACCTCGGCGGTTGTCTCCCAACCGAGCGTAATAACCGCTATCAGCGCCAGGTGCATGCCGACACTGATAACAACGGGAAGGGTGTAACTACTGCGCCAATTCATAGAGACAGCATCACCTACTGCGGCGGATCAGTAACCAGACCGACAGAAGGCGCGCCAGCATTTTGCAACTGGGTCATCAAGCCTACTACCACGCCGTAGTTAACATCGGTATCACCCCACACCAATACAGGTGTGCTGGGCTTTTCACCTAATACTTTGCCGACCATCTCGGTAATCTGCGCGAGTGGCTTGGCTTGCTTCGGCTCGCCGCCTAACTCGATATAGTACTGACCGGATTTATCCACCGAGACAATCAAAGGCTCGTCGTCTTTGTTATCAATGGGCGCTGAGGGCGCTTCGGGCAAATCCACTTTTACCCCTTGCATCAACATAGGCGCAGTCACCATAAATACCACCAACAGCACCAACATTACGTCGATATAAGGCACGACGTTGATTTCTGCCATGGGTTTCTTTTTTTGTTTGGGGCCAAAGGCTGCCATACATCACCTATTGCAATGGGAAATTTACGAAGACACCTGCTTGCTGTGCACCTGGCGGTGCAAAATCGCAGAGAACTCTTCGGCAAAGGTCTGGTACTGATTTTCCATGGCCTCGGCCCGAGCCGAGAAACGGTTGTAGGCAAGCACCGCCGGGATCGCTGCAAACAAGCCCATGGCGGTCGCCACCAATGCCTCGGAGATACCGGGCGCCACCGTAGCCAGGGTGGCCTGGTGAACATTTGCCAGACCGCGGAAAGAGTTCATAATCCCCCACACGGTGCCAAACAAGCCAATGTAGGGGCTGACCGATGCCACACTGGCAAGAAACGGCAAATTTGCCTCCAGCTTTTCTTCTTCGCGGGCCAAAGCCACACGCATGGCGCGCTGACAGCCTTCCATGACTGCATCCGAGTCTGCACTGCTTTGCGAGCGCAAACGCATAAACTCTTTAAACCCCGCGCGAAAAATATTCTCGACGCCGTCGACCGCGTCTTTACCTGTTTTACCATTGCTCTGACGATACAGCTGGTTGAGGTCAATGCCTGACCAAAACTGCTTTTCAAAAGCCAAATATTTTGCTCTAGCGTTGCGCTGGTACATGCCGCGCTGAATAATCATCACCCAAGAAACAACCGACGCCAGAAAAAGCAGCGCCATGACAAGCTGCACCAGTAAACTGGCGTTGGCAATCAGACTCCAGATAGAAAGCGAATGTTCGTTTGGCATAAAGACTTAACTCTTGTCCGTTTCAATAGTCTCGGCCAGCTTCTCACGCATGGTAAGCGGCATGGCGCAGGGTTTCATGGTTGCGGGCGACACACAGGCAATGCGGATTAGACCCGCACAAAGCAATTCGTTCCCGCGAAAAATATTCTGGCGAAACAATACATTGGTGCGCGCCAGAGATTCTATCTCGGTGGTTACCTGTAACAAGTCATCCAGCCTGGCGGAGCGCTTGTAATCTACTTCGGCGCGGTGCACCACCAGTAACTGACCACCGTCCAATATCGCCGGCTTATCATAACCGTATTGGCGCAAAAATTCTGTGCGCGAACGCTCCATAAACTTGAGGTAATTGACGTAATAGACAATACCACCGGCATCGGTATCTTCGATATAAACTCGCACCGGCAAAGAGAACACGCTGTCGCTCACAAACCGTCCTTAAAGCGATCGGGCACCGGAGCACCGAAATGTTCATAAGCCAAAGGGGTCAATACGCGTCCACGAGGGGTGCGGGCGATAAAGCCCTGCTGAATCAGGTAGGGCTCGATAACATCCTCAATGGTGCCACGCTCTTCACCTATTGCCGCCGCCAGTGAATCAATGCCTACCGGGCCGCCGGTAAAATTATCCATCATGGCCACCAGCAAACGTCTGTCCATGTGATCAAAACCACGCACGTCTACATTCAGCATATTCAACGCCTGGTCGGCCACCGCCTCGCTGACCTCGCCATTGGCTTTTATTTGCGCAAAGTCACGCACCCGGCGCAGCAACCTGTTGGCGATGCGCGGTGTACCGCGCGAGCGCTTGGCCACTTCGGCTGCGCCCGCCTCGTCCATAGGCACACCCAAAAGCGATGCCGAGCGACTCACAATGTGGGTGAGATCGGAAATATTATAAAACTCAAGGCGCTGCACAATGCCAAAGCGATCGCGCAGCGGCGATGTCAAAAGTCCCGCCCTTGTGGTTGCGCCCACCAGGGTGAAAGGCGGCAAGTCGAGTTTAATAGAGCGGGCGGCAGGACCTTCGCCGATCACGATATCCAGCTGAAAATCCTCCATCGCCGGGTAGAGAATTTCTTCCACTACCGGGCTCAGGCGGTGAATTTCATCGATAAATAAAACATCGCCGGGCTCCAGATTGGTCATTAGCGCAGCAAGGTCGCCGGCTTTTTCCAGCACCGGGCCCGAGGTACTTTTTAAAGCCACGCCCATTTCCTGGGCAATGATATTGGCGAGGGTGGTTTTACCCAGCCCGGGCGGGCCGAACACCAGCGTATGGTCCAGCGACTCGCCTCGCCCGCGTGCCGCCTGGATAAAAATTTCCATCTGCTCTCGCACCACCGGCTGACCCACATACTCGGCCAGAGTTTTTGGCCGTATCGCACGGTCCAGCTGCTCCTCGGGGCCCTTAGTTTCGGGGGCAATTAAGCGGTCGGTTTCAATCATGAGAAAGCCCTAGCCGGCAATTTTTCGCAGTGCATGACGAATCAGCTCTTGGGCACTGGCGGTAGGATTCGCCTTGTGCGCCGCATTTACCATGCGGCTGGCCTCTGCCGGTTTATAGCCCAATGCAATCAGAGCGCTTTCGGCCTCTTCGTCGGCGCCACCGGGCACTGCGGCAGCTGCCGGGTTTAAAAGATCCTGCGGCGCAGCGGAGGGCGCGATTTTATCGCGCAGCTCAATCACCAATCGCTCGGCGGTTTTTTTACCGACCCCAGGGACTTTCACCAAGGCGGCAACGTTATCCTCGTGGACACAGCGGGCGATATCGTCGGCATCCATCCCGGATAGAATCGCCACTGCCATCTTCGGCCCCACGCCATTGACTTTAATAAGCGTGCGAAACAAATCTCGGTCGGAGCGCTTGGCAAACCCAAACAGTTGGTGCGCGGTTTCGCTGACGGCGAGATGGGTATACAGCGTGGCTGTTTGCCCGGGTTGAGGCAACTGGTAAAAAGTCGTCATGGGCGCCTGCAGCTCATAGCCTACGCCACTGACATCCAGCAATAAAAAAGGTGCCTGTTGTTCCAGCAATGTGCCGTGCAATCGTCCAATCATGAGTTATTAATTTCTGTTCAAATTTGTCGCTCTTTATACCATACGACCACGGCGAAAGCTGCGAGCGCGAGCGAGTTTTACTAAATGTTGCTGGGAGTTTACATGACATAACGCGATGGCCAGGGCATCGGCGGCATCCTCCTGAGGGCACGCGGGCAGCTTGAGCAAAGTTTTTACCATATGCTGTACTTGCAGCTTATCGGCGGCGCCGGTACCGGTAATGGCCTGCTTCACTTTACGCGCTTCATACTCAGCCACCGGCAGGCTCTGGTTTACCGCCGCGACAATCGCCGCTCCACGCGCCTGACCAAGCTTTAGCGCCGAGCCGGCACTTTTCGCCATAAACACTTGCTCGATGGCAAACTCCTGCGGGCAATGCTGCTCAATCAGCTGAGTGACGCTATCAAAAATTAATTTTAAGCGCTCGGGAAAAGCAATATCGGGGATGCGAATCACCCCGCTGGTGATGTATTCACAGCGTCCGCCAGTCGCATTCACCAGGCCAAAGCCGGTTTTACGCGAACCTGGATCCACCCCCATAACTATTGCCATATTGTTAAACCTGGTTGAGGCTAAAGCTGCGCCAGAACATCGTCGGGAATGTCGGAGTTAGTGTACACATTTTGCACATCATCCAGATCTTCCAGCATATCCACCAAGGCGATAATTTTTTCCGCGCCATCTTTATCCAGCTCGACGGTGGTGGCAGGCTTCATAGTAATTTGCGAAGCCTCGGGTGCAAAGCCCGCCGCGACCATTGCGCCTTTCACCTCAAAGTAATCTTCAAACGCGGTTTCGATTTCCTTGCTGCCATCGCTATGGGTGATAAGCTCTTCGGCGCCCGCCTCCAGTGCGGCTTCAAGAAGGTCATCTTCATCGACATCGGGATTAAAAACCAACTGCCCGATTTTAGAAAACAGATAAGCCACGGAACCGTCTGTTCCCAGATTACCGCCGCGCTTGCTAAAAGCGTGACGCACTTCGGCGACGGTGCGATTCTTATTGTCGGTCATACACTCCACCAACACCGCAACGCCTCCTACACCATAACCTTCGTAGGTACACTCTTCGTAGTTTTCACCGTCGGCATTGCCAGCACCGCGCGCTACGGCTTTGTCGATAGTGTCTTTTTTCATGTTCGCGCCCAGGGCTTTATCCATAGCGGCGCGCAGGCGCGGGTTGTCGTCGGGGTTGTCACCGCTTCGCGCAGCAACCGTCAGCTCGCGAATAATTTTACTAAAAACCTTGCCGCGTTTGGCATCCTGTGCAGCTTTGCGGTGTTTAATGTTTGCCCATTTACTGTGGCCAGCCATAGTCGACTCCGCTCTTTGTTACTGGGTTATACAACTGTCAGATACAAAAACGGCCGGGCAAGCCCGGCCGTTTAACCGCCATGACGGCTATTCAGACGTTTCTTTTTGCTCTTTCTGGCGCAGGCGAATGTGCAGCTCGCGCAGTTGCGCGGCATCCACCGCCCCTGGCGCGTCGGTCATTACACAGGCCGCGCTCTGAGTTTTCGGGAAGGCAATTACATCGCGAATGGAGCTGGCACCGGTCATCAACATAATCAGGCGATCCAAACCAAACGCCAGGCCACCGTGCGGCGGCGCGCCGTACTTCAAGGCATCCAGCAAGAAGCCGAACTTTTCGCGCTGCTCTTCGCTGCTGATGCCCAGAATATCAAACACCGCCTGCTGCATGTTCTGATCGTGAATACGCACAGAACCCCCGCCCAACTCGGTACCGTTTAACACCATGTCGTAGGCGCGTGACAGCGCGGTCGCCGGGTTTGCTTTCAGCTCGTCCGGGCTGCACGATGGCGCGGTGAACGGGTGGTGCAATGCCTGCATGGAGCCGTCGTCATTCTCTTCAAACATCGGGAAGTCGACTACCCACAGCGGCGCCCACTCACAGGTGTACAAATCCAGGTCTTCACCCAGCTTGCAGCGCAGCGCGCCCAAAGCTTCACTCACAATGGTGGCTTTATCCGCGCCGAAGAAAATCAAATCGCCATTTTGAGCGTCAAGGCGCTGCAAAATAGCCTTGCGAACATCGTTGGGCAAAAACTTAACAATCGGTGACTGCAAGCCCTCTTCCACATCGCTAACGTCGTTAACCTTGATGTAGGCTAGGCCTTTCGCGCCATAGATGCTGACAAACTTGGTGTAGTCGTCAATTTGCTTGCGGGTCAGCTTGTCGTTGCCACCGGGCACTTTCAGCGCGGTAACGCGGCCTTTCGGATCTTTAGCGGGACCTGAGAAGACTTTAAACTCCACTTCGCCCATCAAGTCTTTCACATCCACCAGCTCCAGCGGAATACGTAAATCCGGCTTGTCGGAACCGTATTTTTCCATGGCGGTGGCGTAGTCCATGCGCGGGAACTCGCCCAAATCGATGCTCAGCAAGTCGTTAAACAACTGCTTAATCATGCCTTCGGTGATACCCATAATGCCTTCCTCGTCCATAAACGAGGTTTCAATATCGATCTGGGTAAACTCGGGCTGACGGTCAGCGCGCAAGTCTTCATCGCGGAAGCACTTGGCGATTTGGTAGTAACGGTCAAAGCCAGACACCATCAGTAGCTGTTTAAACAGCTGAGGTGATTGCGGCAGGGCAAAGAATTTGTTCTCGTGGGTGCGCGAAGGCACCAGATAATCGCGGGCACCCTCCGGGGTTGCGCGGGTAAGAATCGGGGTTTCGATGTCCAGAAAACCGTTTTCGTCCAGATAGTTGCGAATCGCAATGGTCACCTTGGAACGAAATTGCAGGCTTTTTTGCATCTCAGCACGGCGTAAATCAATGTAGCGGTACTTCAGGCGTACATCTTCACCCACGCTTGAGTGCTCTGACAGCGGGAAAGGAATGGTCTCGGCCTCGTTGAGAATTTCCAGCTCCGTGCCATACACCTCAATTTCACCCGTCGCCATATTGGGGTTGACGGTCGCGGCGTCGCGGGCACGAACCTTACCGGTTACTTGCAACACATATTCACCACGCACTTTATCGGCGAGTTCAAATTTCTCTTTGGCGTCCGGATCGAACACCACCTGAACAACACCTGCGCGGTCACGCAAATCAATAAAAATCACACCACCGTGGTCGCGGCGACGATCGACCCAGCCGCATAAAGTCACTTCACGGTCGATGTAAGAGGCATTCAAGGCGCCACAGTAATCACTGCGCATAGGTATATTCCCGTCTGGTTATTCATTAACTGGCTGAGGCGGCCGCTGCCGACTCGCTTTTGCCGCCTGAGGCGGGCTTTTTCGATTCACCGCCGCCGGCAAGGTTTTTCTGCTTGCCCGACTTGAAGTCGGTCTCGTACCAGCCGCCGCCTTTCAAACGGAAGCCGGCCGCCGAGATCTTTTTCACCAATTCGGCTTGCTGGCATTTAGGGCAATCGGTTAAAGGCGCATCGCTCATTTTTTGCAATGCTTCCATCTCGTGGCCACAGGCCTCACAACGGTATTCATAGATAGGCATAGCTTTTCTCCACTTCAAACCTACCAATAAACAACGCGTCCAGGCTGCCCTGGCCGCCAAAAAGGGCGCAATTATACCTGAGAGTGAGACGCTTCGAAACCGCGCCATTGCTGGTGCGGGCCACGCGAACGCAGCGGCTGTTACGGCGCCACTTCCACGCCGACAGTATTGCCCTCGTAAATGAGGGGAAAGAACTGCAAAGCGGCACAACCGGCCTCGTTGAGAGCCTGCCCGCTGCGCAGAGAGAACTCTATGCCGTGCTGCGGGCAGCGCAGCACACCGGCGGCGATATTGGCATTACTCAAGGGCGCCTGGCGGTGCGGACAGCGGTTTGCCAGCAACACTAGGCGACCCTCATCCTGCAACAACAATAGCTCCTGTCCCGCCAGCCGTATCGGTTGACGGTAACCATCGTAAAGTTCGTGCAAGCGTGCCAAAGGAACATAAGCCATAAGCGCTACTATGCCGCAATGGCCGGGGCGTGAAAAGAGCCACAATCAGGCTCAATTGCGCATTCAACCACTATCGCCACACTACCCGTCAGGCTACACTGCACCCTTCAAGGAAGTTAACTCTGGTTCCAGCTCCCATGCCCGATTCCCAAGCCTACCTGCAACGCATCAAGACACTGTCTGACCGCCTGGTAGCCCTGCAGCGCCCTATCCGAATTCTCGATGCCATTAAATGGCCCGCCAGCGTGCAAGATACCTTCTTAGCCCGTGACGGCGCCGCCCTGCCCAATATCGGCCGGGACTATTACGAGCACATGCCACTACCCTTTGACCGCCACAATTTAAGTGAGGCGTTTGCCCAGCTCGAAATAGACATTATTCGCCAGTTGGGCGCCCAAGACGCGCTCGGCAACATTATGCGCAACACTGCGGGGCAGTACCGCCAGGTACTTGCCATGCTGGGCTGTCGCGGCAGTGCAGAGTTTGGCCACTACAGCCGCCTGCTGTACGGCTCACCCTCCAACACTATTGCCGGCGACAATAAAACTCTGCTGGAGCTGGGTCAGGACCTATGTCAAATATTCTCCTGGCCCGCCGCCGAGCACCTGACCCCGCCCGGCGGGCGCAGCTATAGCGCCGAGTTTGCAGTGGACTATCTGGCCACTCGTATGGATGAGTACTTTGGTGCGAACAAGGTGCGGGTTGAGCTGTCCGACGACATCGTTTCAGATGCCGCCGCGGGTGGGGATTGCATTAAAATCAACAGCCGCGCTACCTTCACCTTGCAGGACTTGAACGTACTCGAAGTCCACGAGGGTTGGGTACACATCGGCACTACCCTAAACGGCCGTGCGCAGCCCTGGGCCACCTGGCTGAGCGTCGGCTCACCGCGCATTACCGCAATTCAGGAGGGCATGGCCGTTCTGATGGAAACCCTGACATTCAGCTCGTTTCCGCGCCGGGCACAAAAAGTGAGTGACCGGGTGGTAGCGGTGGATATGGCCGAAAGCGGCGCCGACTTTGTCGAGGTGTTTCGCTACTTTCGCGATCGCGGCGACAGCCCCCAGGACAGCTATAAAGTGACCCAGCGAGTATTTCGCGGCGCCCCGGTCACCGGCGGAGCGGCGTTTACCAAGGACATCAGCTACGTTAAAGGTTTTGTGGAGAACGTGGGTTTTATCCGCAGCGCCATTGCCGCAGGCATGCCCGAAATGATTCCCATGCTGTATCTGGGCAAGGTAACCCTGGAGGACATTCCGGTACTATACGAGCATTTTTGCGAGGGCCATATCTACGGGCCGCAGCACCTGCCGCCTATGTTCAAAAACCTTAACGGCTTGTATGTTTGGTTTGGCTTTTCCAGTAGTATTGCCGGGCTTGACAATGTGCGCGTGCGCAAGCACTTTGCGCGCTTACTCAACACCCCCCAATCGCTCAGTTAACGAGGCTCGTTCAGGCATTATGTCCCGCTATTATGATGTTGTTCTGTGCGGAACCGGTATCTTTTTTGATAACTACGCCGAGACACCGATTATCGGTTTTTTGACCGCCAGGCGGGTAAAAGCAAACGATGCAGACGAAGCGGTGCAGCTGGCGCAGCATCATGTGCTGGTGCACTGGAATCACAGCTACAACGCCCAGCACAAGCTGGGCGTGCCCAGCCTGGAAGCGGCCCAGGTGACACCAGTGAAAAAGTGGCTAAATCGCACTCTCAATCAAGACTACTTCTTCTACGACAGCGACGCGGTAAAAGCCGAACACCTGGCTTTGATTCACCACAGCGCCCGCCCCTGGTACCGGCTGCGCTAACCCCAGAGCAATTAACCCTGGGCATAGGCGCGAGCCACCTCCTGAGACAAGATCTTCGCGGCCTGCTCTACCACATGACCGGGCTGCGCATAGCTGATACGCACACATTCGTACTGGTGCTGCCAGGGCTCCTGCAAGCCCGGGAAAAAGTGTTCGCCGGCAATAATCAACACGCCGCGTGCTTTTAAACGCTGGTACAGCTCAGCACTGGATATGGGCAGCCCCTCAAACCAGAGCCAGAGAAAAATGGCCCCTTCAGGGCGATGCACTCGCATGGGCAGATGACCGAGGGCGGCTTGTAATATGGCCAGCGTCTGCTGGCAGCGCTCGCGGTAAAAAGGCGTCACCTGCTCACGCCCCAGCTGCAACAATTGCTCACTGGCCAGAAGCTCACGGGCAATGGCCGGCCCCACATTGCCCGCTGCTAAGCTCAGTACCGTATTGGCCTGGGCGAAGGCGCGAATCACGGGCTCGTCAGCGATCACTACAGAAGTGCGTACCCCTGGCAACCCTAGCTTAGATAAACTGAGCACCAGTATCGTATTCTCATTCCAATGGGCGCAGGCCTCGGTAAACACAATGCCGGGAAACGGCAGTCCGTATGCGCCGTCAATAATCAGGGGAATATCCGCCACCCGGGCGCGTTCATCAAGACCTGCCAGCTCAGTATCGGTAATCATATTCCCGGTGGGATTGGTGGGGCGCGACACACATACGGCGGCGCTGTCGGCGTCTATAGCAAAACGTGAAAAATCCACATGGTATTTAAAGCTATGGTCACCGATCAGCTCAATATCCGGGCGGCTGGCGCGGTAAAAATTGCTGCCCAGCCCGAGCTCCGAATACCCCAGATACTCAGGTACCAAAGGCAACTGAATATGACGCGCGCTGCCATCGCTCATGGCGCCGGCAAATAGATTAAACAAAACAAAGAAAGCCGACTGGCTGCCATTGGCAAAGGCAATATTGGCTGCACTAACAGGCCACTGATAGCGGCTTTTAAGGCAGTCGGCCAACTCCTGGCGCAGCTGCGTGTCGCCCGCCGGCGACTGATACACACCCAGCATCTGCCAGGCTTTTTCAGGGTCCGCCAGGGCGTTATGCAAGGCCCCGCTCAATGCAGTCTCTACCGCCGGTATGCGCGCCGGATTACCACCGCCTAAAAACAACATTTCCGGATTTTCCCGCAACGCAGAGCCGAGATCCTCCATAAGCGAGACAATGCTGGAGCCCGCACTTAGTGTTTCACCAAACTGGGATAATCGCATAGAGAGATCAGATCAGGCCGAACTTACGCAGGGTTTCTTGCAAAGACTGAGTGTTGACAGGCTTTTTGATAAAGTCCAGCGCCCCCAGGCCGGTAACCCGCTCGCGCGCCGAAGGTTGAATATCGCCGGAAATTACAATCACGACACATTTGAGCTGCTCAGCTGCAATCTGTTCGAGCACCTGGTAGCCATCCATTTCCGGCATGGTTAAATCCAAAAACACGATTTCACCGCGTCCATCGCGAATCGCCTGCAGAGCCTCCATGCCGTTGGTGGCAAAGCTGACATCTACATCTAAGGTATCGGGCAGTGAGCGCGCCACCTGGTTGCGCGCCATTTTCGAGTCATCACAAATTAACAGCGGTGTGCTCATAAACGGCTTTTATTCCACATTACATTCAATTAACGGCCATTATAGACCCAGTAACCTTAAACGGTTTTCATTGCTGAAGCTACCGCAAACTGGGATGCGCTGCGGTGCGCCTAGCGGCTATAATCGAGCGCTGTCAGTTTACCCGGAGCCATTTATGCGCATCTACCATAACCCTCGCTGTTCCAAATCCCGCCAAACCCTGGCACTGCTGCAAGAGCGAGGGGTCGAGCCCGAAATCATCCGCTACTTAGAAACTCCGCCCGATAAAGCCGAGTTGCAGCAGCTACTGGGCAAGCTAGGAATCGGCGCGCGCCAGTTACTACGCCGTGGTGAAGCCGAATACAAAGAGCTGGATTTACAGCGCAGCGAACTTTCCGACGCCGAGCTTATCGACGCCATGAGCCGCCACCCCAAACTGATCGAACGGCCTATAGTCGTTGCTGGCGAGCGGGCCTGCATCGGTCGCCCCCCGGAAAAGGTACTGGAGCTACTGTGAGCGACGCCCCTTATATTCTGGTTCTTTACTACAGCCGCAGCGGCGCCACCCGGGCCCTGGCCGAAGCCTTGGCGCGCGGCGTAGAAGCTACAGGTGTGGAGGCACGCCTGCGCACGGTAGCGCCGGTTTCGCCGGATACCGAGGCTAGCCTGCCCGAAATTCCCGCCACAGGCGCCGTTTACTGCAGCAAAAATGACTTGCGCCACTGCGCGGGCCTGCTGCTGGGCAGCCCTACCCGTTTTGGCAATATGGCCGCGCCGCTGAAATATTTCATTGATTCGGCCAGCGACTTATGGCTTAACGGCGATCTGATCGACAAACCTGCCGGGGTCTTTACCTCAACCGCCAGCCTGCACGGTGGCCAGGAGAGCACTCTGCTGAGCATGATGTTACCGCTGCTGCACCAGGGCATGATAATGGCCGGTATTCCCTACAGCGAGGGGGGACTCAACCAAACTACCGCTGGCGGTACGCCCTATGGCGCCAGCCACCACGGCGAACACCCGCAGCTTGATGCTACCGAACAGGCGCTGTGCCACGCCCAGGGCAAACGCATCGCCGAGCTGGCACTAAAACTTAAGAGGACCGCGTGAAAACTCCCCAATACACCGCTGCCGACATCGCTCCGCTGACCCGCCGCTACCAAATGGGTCGTACCCTAAGCCTTATCTGCCTGGTGGGACTGTGCCTTTTATTCAGCTGGGTCAATTTCACTGAGTCCAGTGGCAGTTGGGTACGCTGGGCCATTCAAACGCTGCCGCTGGCACTGTTTATCCCCGGCTGTTTTCGTGGGCATTACCGAACCTACAGCTGGCTGTGCTTTCTCACCTTGTTTTATTTTTGCGGTTTTGTCGTGACCGCCATGGCGCCCAAGGCCAGTGTAATTGACTATTTAGGTGTCGGCTTGACGGTGGTGTTGTTCTGCGCGGCCATGATGACCAGCCGCTGGCGGCAGCACGCCAACCTGGCACACCAGCAGACAAGCCAGAACGCCTAGACCCCAACAAAAGGAAATTTCGTGAGCGAATCCAAATCCAGAAACCCCATTGGCCGCTTTTTTGCGGTTGTGTGGAACGGCATAACCTGGACACGCCGGGTCATAGCCAACCTGCTGTTTTTACTGATTGTGGTAATTATTGTGGTGGCCATCAGCCAGCGCCAAAGCGATGTCCTGCCCGAATCTTTCGCGCTGGAATTAACCCCTTACGGCACCCTGGTGGATGAGCGCCAGGCGCTGGATGCCCTGTCCGCACTGGGTGGCGAAAGCGCTTTGCACAGCGAAACCATTGTGCGCGACCTGGTGCGCAGTATTGACCTCGCCCGAGATGATCGCCGGGTAAGCCACCTGCTGCTCAACCTTAACTACCTCAACGGCGGCGGCATCAGCAAATTGCATGAAATCGCGCAGGCCATTGAACGCTTTAAACAAAGCGGCAAGCCGGTTATCGCTATGGCCGACCAGTACATGCAAGACCGCTATTACCTGGCCAGCCACGCCGATACTGTGTATTTGCACGATATGGGCTTTGTGCTGCTAACGGGCTACGGCAGCTATCGTCTGTACTACAAAGAGGCTATCGAAAGACTGGGGCTTAACTTTCATATCTTTCGCGCGGGCAAGTTTAAAGACGCAATAGAGCCCTATTCGCGCACAGAAATGTCTGAGGCCTCGCGCGAGCACAATCGTTTGTGGGTAAACCAATTATGGAGTGAATACACCGCGCGGGTGGAGTCAATGCGCGAGCTGGAAAAAGGCAAAATCGACCAGCTTATTAACCACAGCGATCAAGCCCTGGCCAGCGCCGGCGGCGACACCTCACATTTGGCTCTGGCTTACGGCCTGGTGGATAAAGTAGCCAGCCGCCAGCAAATGCGCGCCGAGCTTGTCGACTTATTGGGTTACGACAAACACAGCGACAGTTACAAAAGCGTCGATTGGTACCGCTATTTAGATCACAACCGCCAGCTGCCCTTGCCCGGCAAATCCTATATTGCACTGATTAACGCTGTGGGCCCCATTTACGACGGCGAGCAACCGCCGGGCACAATTGGCAGTGACAGCATGATTCAGCTGCTGCGCCAGGTACGGCAGGACGGAGACATAAAAGCCCTGGTGATTCGCGTTGACAGCCCCGGCGGTAGCGCCTTCGCATCGGAGATCATACGCGCCGAAATTGCTACCACGCGGGACGCAGGTATACCGGTTTACATCAGTATGGGCAGTGTGGCCGCCTCGGGCGGCTACTGGATTGCCAGCGCCGGCGAGCAAATATGGGCGCTACCGACCACTATTACCGGTTCAATCGGCGCCTTCAGCTTAATTCCTACCCTCGAGGAATCTCTCGCCAAACTCGGTGTGTACACGGATGGCGTAGGCAGCACAGCCTTGGCCGACGCACTTAACCCCACTCGCTCTATGAGCGAAGAAACTGCACGCCTAATGCAACTTTCGGTAGACAGCATTTACCAGCGCTTTATCACCACAGTGGCTAATGCACGAGATATGAGCGTGGATGCGGTCGACAAAATCGGCCAGGGGCGCGTATGGAGTGGAAAAAGTGCGTTGGAGCTTGGCTTGGTCGACCGCCTGGGAACCTTGCAGGACACTCTGCAAGCGGCCGCAGAAGCCGCTGAGCTTGAAAAATGGGAAGTCAAAACCATCAGCGCCCCGCTCACGCCGATGGAAGAATTACTGCAACGCTTAGGGAGCGTCAGCGTGCCTTTGCCCACCCAATTAAAGCAGGCGGTAGCGGGCTGGAATCAGATGAGCAGCGCGCTGGCCTCCGTGCCACTCACAGACACCCCAGGCGAGGTAATGAGCTTTTGCCTTGAGTGTCAGGGCAATTAGTTAGTCATCCAAACTAATCGCGATTTGCAACCGCCCTTGGCGTCTTTGCGTAGCCAAGCGGTTGCTTTCCAACACCGCTTCTAACCCAGGAATATAAGTCAAGTTGTTGAGTGCACGGGTATATTCCTGCAGCAATTTAGCCTCGGCGTTATGCACTGCTCTAATTACCGCGCCATCGCTGAGCAAGCTACCGAAAATCACGCGCATTTTTTGTGGCAGCTGGCCGCTGTCGGGAGAGGCATTCAGCTCACCACCATGGTCAGCAACCAGCTGCCCCAATAGTTTAATGTTGACCCGGTGGTCCAGTCGCAGCTGGTCCAGCAATTCTTGCAGCTGGGATGAGCGCACCTGCTTTTGCGCATCCTCGTAGGTGGCAATTAAATCGCAGTGACTGCGCACCAAATCATTCAGATCATCCAGCAGAAACTCTACCGCTATTTTTTCGTGAGTAACAAACATACCGCCTCCTGAGCAATCGTATTGACTGGCTTACTGCAAATGCCTTGCCACAGCTCAGGGCGACCAAAATAGCTCGCTGAAGGAAGAAACTTATAAATACCGAGTGTAAAACAAGCCGGCTAAGGGGCCAGGCTTGTAAAACGTACAATTTACCCCGCCATTAGCGACCGGAAACCTTGAGGATGAACTTTTCCGTCTTCCAGGGTTTTTTGATGGTATGCCCAAGCATCTCCCCATCAAACTTGGCTTCGCATTTGTCTACCAGGTTTAAGAATGGCGTCCGACCCGGATCGGCGATCAGTATATTCTTTACCCCCGCGTCACGAGCACGCTTGATCAAGTTGTAGAGGGGTTTGGTCATCTCATCCCAAAAACAGATTTCGCTACCGATTAGAGTATGTATGCCTTGCAGATCTTTTTTCGTGATTTTTTCGAAACGCTTGGTGACAAACTCAACTTTCTTTACGTCGTTAAGCGCTTTAACAAACTCGACATAGGGAGCGAGCGCGCCGTCGGCATCAACAGCCGTTACGCGGGCGTCAAAATGCTTAGCCATAAAACAGCTCAAGCCACCCCAGCCACAACCTATCTCTAACACTTTCGCGCGCTTGCGAATCGGGTTTTCGAGTAAATAGTCCATTAGCACAGCACTAGAACGCCAGACTTTAGTGCCATGCAATGACGGCTCTTCATACAAGCGCTTAAAGCGACGAATTTCTTTGTGTTGTGCCTTTGGCAGGTAAATATCGTGCAAGATGTGCATATTCTTGTCATCGGTTTTATAACCCGATTTGTGCGCTTTTTTTGCAGCCATCTCGGCCCCCAAGTATTAAGCAAAGCGGTTATGCTACCACGATGAACAAAAAACCTTGAGGGCATTTTTATGACAGTGGCAACTGCGAAACCTCAGTCGCCATAAGTGAGTGCTTGCGCTTTACCGCCAAAGACTCGGTAGACGATAAAGGTGTAGGTAAGAATAGTGGGTAATACAAACAGTGCGCCAACCAGAATAAACATTAGCGATTCTGGGGCACTAGCCGCCTGCCAAATAGTCAGCTGTCCCGGTATAACATAAGGGAAATAACTGTAGGCCAAGGCCTGAAAAGAGAGAAAAAATATACCTATAGCACAGGCAAAAGGCACCCAGGAGGCGAAGTCGCCCTCGTAGGGGAAGTGACGCAAATAAATAAACAGCACCACAAACAAGACCGCGCACATAAACGGAATCAGCAATAACAACAACGCCTGGGGCAAGGTAAACCATTTATCAAAGACTTCGGGGCTGATCAGTGGGTTCACCAGGCTCACGCTTATCAAGCCAACAATCATTAAAACCGCCGTAAATCTCGCCCGTTTTGCCGCCCATAGCTGTAATTCACCTTCGGTTTTACGCACCAGCCAGCAGGCCCCGATAAACGCATAGGCTGCGGTAACGCAAATCGCACTGAGTACGCCAAACCCGATTGACAGAGCACCGCCCTCAAACCCGGTGACATAAATACCCAGCATATAACCTTGCGATAGCGAGGCGATGAGCGAGCCGGTTTTAAAACAGCGATCCCAACGCAATTGATAATCGGCGTGGGCTTTTGCGCGAAAATCGAATGCCACGCCCCGCAAAATCAAGCCAAACAGCAAAAAGAAAGCCGGTAAATACAGGGTGCCCAGTATTTCCGAGTGAGCGGTAGGAAACGCAATGAGCAACACCCCTACCGCCAGCACCAACCAGGTTTCATTGGCATCCCAAAATGGTCCGATAGAGGCAAACATCGTATCGCGCGATTCAGGCCGGCCCATGGGCATCAATATCCCAACTCCCAGATCAAATCCATCGAGCACGGCATAAATTAGAACCGCAAGCCCCATCAAGAAAATAAAGATGATCGGCAACCAATAAGCTTCGCCACTCATATTTCGCCTCCCGCAACTTCCGGATCCAAATCTTTAACCGAGCTTTTTACCGCCTTACGAGCCAGATAAAATAGCGTGTGCAAGAACGCGATTATCAGCCCAATATAGACGAGCACATAAGCGGTGGCAGTAAACATAACGTGACTGGCCGGTGTATTGGTCACCAAGTCAGCGGTTTTCACCACCCCGTAAACCATATAGGGCTGGCGGCCGATTTCTGTCACATACCAACCGGCTACGGTGGCCACCCAGCCGGCAAATGTCATCGCCACCAGCCCTTTTAACCACAGTCGGTCCGGCGCCCCCCGTCGCCATACCTGCCAAGTGCAGGTCCAAGACATCAGCAGCATCAACAGTCCCATTCCCACCATTACTCGAAAGGCCCAAAACACCGGCGCCACCGGCGGGTGTTCGCCTTCAAACTCATTCAGGCCACGAATCTCGCCGTCGCCACTGTGGGTTAAAATCCAACTCGCACCGCGAGGGATAGCAATGGAATAGTCGTTGGTCTTGGTCTCACTATTGGGTAATGCAAACAACTGTAGCGGCGCCCCTGACTCGGTATGCCATACGCCTTCCATTGCGGCAATTTTGGCGGGCTGGTGCTCTAGGGTATTAAGCCCGTGTAGATCCCCCATAAATATTTGCAGTGGAATCAATAGAGCCGCCAGATAAACTCCGGTTTTTAAGCTGTAGCTAACCTCACGGGAGTGATCGCCCTTTAGCCTGCGATACGCAGACACTCCGGCGACAAAAAACGAAGCCGTAAGCCCCGATGCCAGCAACATATGTCCTACTCTATAGGGCATAGAGGGGTTAAAAATAATCGCCCACCAATCCACCGGAAAGGCGACACCGTCTCGCATCTCAAACCCGGCCGGGGTCTGCATCCAACTGTTGAGAGACAGAATCCAAAATGCCGACATAGAAGTACCTACGGCCACCAGTGCCGTTGCCAGGGTATGAATGCGATTGGAAACCCGTTTGGTACCATAGAGCATAATTCCGAGGAAAGTCGCCTCCAGGAAAAACGCAGTCAATACTTCGTAGCCGAGCAAGGGGCCTGCAATATTCCCTACTGTCTCCATGTACCCAGGCCAGTTGGTGCCAAACTGAAACGACATAGTAATGCCACTGACCACGCCCAGGGCGAAACTCAGAGCAAAAATTTTTACCCAGAACCGATAGGCTTGCAGCCAGGCTTCGTCGCCAGTGCGATTGTAGCGAAGCTTAAAAAACAACAGCAGCCAGCACAGCGCAATGGTGATGGTCGGAAAGAGAATGTGAAAGGTAATATTGGCCGCGAACTGAATTCGCGACAGCATAAAAACATCCAGCATGACTACCTCTTGCTGTCGTGTTAACTGGCTCTTACGCTAGCCGAGCAGCTTACTTACACCTGCGCCCAGCTTAAGCATGCGGGAAATTTGCTTGGGGCTAAGCTGTTGTATTTCACGGCTCCACTGAGTAAGCATCTCGATCAGCTGATACATGTCTTCAATGCGCTTTTGCGCGTATTGATCCCCACTGCTGCGCGGGTTTTCCATCAGTAAATCACGCATTACCGTCAACGTCGGGTCGATTTCTCGCTTGCGTCGCTCGTTGATAAGCGTCATCGCGATTTCCCAAACATCCTCAGGCGCGGTGAAGTAATCCTTACGATCACCCGGCACATGCATTAGGCGCACCAGATTCCAACTCTGTAACTCCTTTAGCCCCATACTCACATTGGAACGTGACACTTTTAGCTCGCTGGCAAGCTCATCGGCGTTTACCGGCTCGTCAGACAGCACAATATAGGCGTACATCTGCCCTACTGTGCGATTAATCCCCCAGCGGCTACCCATTTCACCAAAGTGGCGAACGAACGATTCGATCAGCGGCGACATGAACTTTCACTAATTTCTGAAATTTCAGTAATTATACAAGACACGAACCCCGGTGCAAGCAATACCTGCGGCTCCAACAAGCACTAGGGGGAGGAAGACGCTTGCCTAGACTGGGAAACAAAGATCATTAAACGGTCACTGCGTGGCGCCTGATCAGATTTATTAAGTTCAAAACTCAAGGTATCACCCTCTCGTTTAAGCGCCTGATGCAATAAATCCATACGAAATGAACCAGTAAGAATATCCACTCGACCATCGCCGTTGAAATCTTCCAGTATCAGCGGCACCAGGCCACGTAGACTCTGGTTAACAGGGTATGGAATAAACTTTTGTGCGCCGGTATTTTCATACCAAACCAGCGCATTGCGCTTGGGGTCTTGCCAATAATTTACCCAACTGCTGGCGACAATATCCAGATCACCATCGCCGTCCATATCGGCGGCCTTGGCATTGACCGCCCCGTAATAGCGCCCAACGTCATGGGCGGCAAACTTAAGCTCGCCTCTATTTTCCAACCATTGAATACCGTGATAGGGCTTGGGATCGGTTTGGGTATCAAAGGCATCGCCATTGGTAAACAACAGATCGTCGTCGCCGTCGCGATCAAGATCCACTACGGTAAGACTTGTGGCACCAAACATTGGGTGACCAGCACTAACCAGATCATGCCGCTCAAACTGTCCCTTGCCCGTCCCCACAAAAGCAATCAAGGTTTCGTGCTCCTGCGCCACCAGAGTAACCAGATCAACGATTCCATCCTGGTTTAAATCGGTATCGTCGATATTTAGCGCGCCACTCATGCTCAGCAGTGCATGAGTTTGGTAACCGCTAGGGGTTTGCTCTAACCACAATACTTCGCCACGCCCCTGGCCGCCAAAGACGGCAACAGCTATATCGGTATCGCCATCCTGATCCAAGTCCAGGGCGTTGACGTCGCTCACCCGCCCCAGATTTTCTACCAATAGTTTTTTCTCGTATGCCCCCTTACTATTGTTAAGCAACACATAGACTTTTCCCGAGGGGTTGCCATTCGGTGGCAGCTCACCCAGATCGGCAACAATGTAATCGGTCAAGCCATCACCATTGGCGTCCAGCGTATCCACAGCCACGGGAAGATCTATCTGTGCGATACTCTGCTCCTGCCACTGATCCAGCTCACCCACCTTGCCCGACAGTTTTATCAACTCACCTGCTTCGGCATCTGCCAACAAAAACTCAAAATAACCTGCACTGTTGGCCACCTGGGTAATCGACATAATTTGCGGCACTTGAGTCGGCACCGAGAGAGGCTTTTGCGTAAACTGAACCTGAGGGTGAGTGCGATCAATATACGGCAGCACTGGCAACACCTTGGGTGCACTGCCGTAATACAAGGCTTTTATATGGTGCAACGCGGTATCGGGGATATAGGGCTTGCCCAGGCGTCGCTCGGACAGTTCGGCCATTGAATCGATGACTCCGGGCCAACTGGCTTTAGGTAACAGTTGCGGCGAGGGCGTAGTATGGCAGGAACCGCAGTACTGCTGGGCCAAAGCGGCGATTTGCTGGGGTGTTTTTTGCTCTGGTGGCTGCGCCTGTGCAGAACACACAGCCGCTGTACCGAATACCAAAACTATCAGGCCGATGACTGGTGCGATGTTGCTAGCCCGTTTTTTAAACATAATATTATCTCCCGCTGCCTGTGAATGTTACCAAGCATCGCGAAATAACAATACGGCTGGAAATATTTTTATCCTGCGATTAACCCAGCGAAAAGAAAAACCCGGCGATGGCGGCACTCATCATATTCGCTAAAAAACCAGCGAATACCGCTTTTAGGCCCATACTGGCAACATCGGTACGGCGCTTGGGCGCCAGGGTGGCAAAGCCACCCAGCAGTACCGCTAAAGAGCCAAAGTTGGCAAAACCACACAACGCAAACGAAAGTATGGCTTGGGAAGCTTGAGATAACTGATCCCGCTGAGCGGCTAAATCGACGAAAGCAACAAACTCGTTCAACACCAGTTTTTGCCCAATTAAACTGCCCGCGAGCCTGCTTTCCTCCCAGGGGATACCGAGCAAAAACGCCAAGGGTTGAAACAATAGTCCCAACAGCCACTGCAAGCTTAAGGACTCAAAGCCAATCCATGAGCCGATTAGAGCAAACAGGCCGTTCACCAATGCAATCAGGCTGATAAACGCAATCAGCATCGCGCCGATATTACTAGCAAGCTTTAAGCCGTCGGTTGCACCCACGGCAGCCGCGTCGAATACATTGGTGTACTGAGTTTCACTGGCGGCACTGGCTTCGATGTCTTCTACGGGAGTTTCGGTTTCCGGAACAATTAACTTCGCCATTAAAAAACCACCAGGCGCAGCCATAAAGCTCGCGGCTAACAGGTATTTTAGCTCTACTCCCAAACCCACATAGCCGGCTAGCACAGAGCCCGCCACGGTCGCCAGACCGCCCACCATAATGGCGAACAGCTCTGAGCGGGTCATGTGGGCAATAAAAGGCTTAACCACCATGGGCGCCTCAGTATGGCCGACGAAAATATTGGCGGTAGCGGAAAGCGACTCTGCCCGGCTAGTGCCCAGCAAAAAGCGCAGCGCCCCACCCAGAATACGAATAACCCACTGCATAATGCCCAAGTAGTAAAGTACAGCTACAAAAGAGGAGAAAAATATAACGATGGGCAATACATTGAAGGCAAAAATAAACCCGAGCTTATCACTGGCTAAATCGCCAAACATAAACGCTATCCCCGCTTGCCCGAACTCTATTACGCTGTATATAGCCTCTGCCATGTATCCGAGCGCTGCGCGCCCCCAAGAGGAATAAAGCACTAACGCGCCCAGACCGAGCTGCAAACAAAACGCGACGCCAACCGTGCGCCACTTGACGGCACGCAGGTTTTCACTCAGGCAGGCAGCAACTCCCAACAATACCAGCATACCCAGCAGAGCAATCAGTCCCGACATGCTGCAACCTTTTCAACAATATCTTGAAGTAATATCGGGCACTGCCCGCCATCGGCGAGCACCCTGTCGGCCCGCTCTTTTTGCGGCTGAATATACGCGTTGTACATAGGCATGACATGAGTTTCAAATTGGTAGCGGATCGACTCTTCGCTGCGCCCCCGCTCTAGCGTATCTCGCCGCAAACGACGCGCATAACAGTCATTTATAGGGGTATCAATGTAGACGGTTAAATCGCTAAGCGATAGGATCTCAGTAAAGTGAAGAGGCAAAATGCCCTCCAGCACAAGCACAGGTTTGGTTTCAGTCAAAGTAACGGCCTCTACCGGTTTGTGCTGAACATAGTCATAGCTTCTGGGGTAAATCGGCTTACCGGCCTTCAAGTAACGCAAGTCTCGAATAAGCGCTGTAACATCAAAGCTATCGGGGTGATCGTAGTTTACCTGCTGCAGCTCGTGAGGCGCCAGAGCGGAAAAATCGCGATAGTAACCGTCCATCGATACGCAGGTAGGGTAATAGCCAAAGCGCTTATGTACCCCGCGCGCGAGGTAATCCATCAATGTTGTTTTACCGCTGGCGGATACACCGGCAATTGTCAGTAACCAGAATGTCATCCGACCAGTGTACTGCATAAAGCAAAGATTATTATGACAGGATTATGGCAATAGATTTCGACATGCTCTGGCAAGATATTCAGCAGTGCAAAAACTGTCAGGCCCACCTGCCCTTGCCAGCCCGTCCGGTGCTACAAGCGAGCCCAAGGTCACGTATTTTAATCGCCGCGCAGGCACCCGGCATTCGCGCCCATGAATCGGCCACTGCGTTTAATGATCCAAGCGGCGACCGACTGCGCCAATGGCTGGGCGTCAACCGGGAAACCTTTTACAACCCGGATTACTTTGCTTTGGTGCCAATGGGGTTTTGCTACCCGGGCACTGGCGCAAGTGGTGATTTAGCGCCACGACCAGAGTGCGCGCCTTTGTGGCGCAATGCGTTACTAGAAAGGCTAAGCAACACCGAATTAACCCTTGTTATTGGGCAATACGCCCAGGCCTGGCATTTACCGAACATGGGTAAAACTCTAACCGAACGTGTAGGTCGTTGGGCTGAGGTCTGGCCAGAAATACTACCATTACCTCACCCCAGCGGTCGTAACAATCGCTGGTTAGCGAAGAATCCGTGGTTTGAAAAAGAGATATTACCCGCTTTGCGAAAGCGGGTAGCAGACATTTTGGCAGTGAAATAGCCTGTTATTCAGTATTTTCTCTTTGGCCCACTTCACTGCGCCAAATTAAGACAAGCGGCTTTTAAACTCTTCGTAGCCAAATTCGCGTACCACTTCCAAGCTGTCGGTACGAGAATCCCACAACGCGATCGACGGCAAGTTGATGCCATTGAAGGTCGTCGTTTTTACCATGGTGTAGTGCGCCATATCATCAAACATCAGCCGTTGTCCGACCTGCAAAGGCGCATCAAAGCTATAATCACCGATAACGTCACCGGCCAGACAAGTCATACCCCCCAGCCGATATGTAAAAGGCTTCTCATCGGGCATACCGGCACCGAGAATATCGGCACGATAAGGCATCTCCAGGGTATCTGGCATGTGACAAGTCGCCGAGGTATCTAAAATAGCCTGCGGCACAGTGCTGGTAAAAGTATCCAGTACTTCCGCCACCAATACTCCGCTGCGAATGGCGGTGGCTTCGCCAGGCTCAATATACACTTGTACATCGTATTTGGCCGAGAAGTCCTTGATCAAGGCAATCAACTCATCCACTTGATAATCTTCACGGCTGACATGGTGGCCGCCACCGAAGTTAACCCATTTCAACTGCGGCAAATATTCCGCAAACTTTTCCTCCACCGCTTTAACGGTTCGCGCCAACGGCGGAAAATCGTGTTCACACAAGGTGTGAAAGTGTAAACCGGTAATCAGCTCGGGCAGAACAGCGGGGAATTCACTGCGCGGTATGCCCATACGGGATTTAGGTGCACAGGGGTCGTAAATGGCGACATCCCCTTCTGAATGCTCAGGGTTGATTCGCAAGCCAAATTCCAAACCCGGCCGTGCGTCTTTAGCCTTTCGGCATAGGGCCTCGAAACGCCCCCACTGCGATACCGAGTTAAACAGCACATGATCTGAAATCTTTAAAATTTGCTGCAAGTCGCTTTCTTTGTAGGCCGCCGAATAGGTGTGCACTTCGCCACCGTAATATTCGCGAGCAAGACGCGCCTCGTTCACACCACTGGCACAACTACCCCACAAATACTGGTTAAACAGATCCCCCAGCGACCAACAGCTAAACGCTTTTAAAGCCGCCAGCACTTTCGCACCGCTTTCTTGCCCAACCCGATTTAGAATTTTTAAATTATCTTCCACTGCCGCCTTATCAATCACAAAGCACGGCGACGGAACTCGAGTCGGGTCGAATTGGTTAAAGTACTGACGTTTCTGCATGCAGAATCTCTTATGTATAGCGGATAGAAAAAAGCCCGTCGGTGACGGGCTTAACCTAGTGAGCGATCAATCTTCCATGCCCGTGGGCTGATCAATCTCCACAACCTGCCATGGCAGACCATATTTGTTCAAGTCTTCCATAAATGGATCTGGATCCAATTGCTCCATATTCCACACACCGGCGCCAGACCACTTTTTCTCCAGCATCATTTTCGCGCCGATCATAGCCGGCACACCGGTGGTGTATGAAATTGCCTGGGACTTCACCTCGGCGTAGCACTCTTCGTGGTCGCAGATATTATAAATGTAATAAGTTTTTTCAACGCCGTCTTTAACACCACGCGCCACGCAGCCGATACAGGTTTTACCTTTGGTTAGAGGTCCAAGGCTGGCAGGGTCTGGAAGCAATGCCTTAAGAAACTGCAGCGGAATAATCTCTTTGCCTTCAAACTGCACAGGCTCAATGGATGTCATACCGATATTCCCCAGCACTTCCAGGTGCTTTAAGTAATTATCGGAAAAAGTCATCCAAAAGCGCGCGCGCTTGATTTCCGGAAGATGCTTGGTAATAGACTCCAGCTCTTCGTGGTACATCAAGTAAATCTGCTTGGGACCAATACCGGCGGGAAAATCAAACGAACGGTTTTCCTCTAAGGGTCCAGTCTCCCGCCAGTCACCGTCCTGCCAAAAGCGACCGTTCGCGGTTACTTCGCGGATATTGATTTCCGGATTAAAATTGGTCGCAAAAGGCTGACCATGATCGCCGGCATTGCAATCGATAATATCCAGGTAGTGAATTTCATCCAAATAGTGCTTTTTCAAATAAGCGGTGTAGACATTAGTCACACCCGGATCAAAACCTGACCCCAGCAGGGCCATGCGTTCAGCACTCTTAAACTTATCCTGATAAGCCCATTGCCATTTGTATTCGAACTTCGCCTCTTCCGGCGGCTCGTAATTGGCGGTATCCAGATAATCCACGCCCGCCTCCAGGCAGGCGTCCATAATGGCCAAATCCTGATAGGGCAAAGCGACGTTAATCACCAAGTCCGGTTTTTCTTGCTTCAGTAACGCCGCTGTTTCGGCCACATTATCCGCGTCCACTTGGGCCGTTTTTACCGGTCGCGGCAACTGCTCGGCAATAGCCTTACATTTTGACTCTGTGCGACTTGCCAGCACTATTTCGGTAAAAACTTCCGGCAGCTGGGCACATTTATGGGCGACTACACCGCCCACACCACCGGCGCCAATGATCATTACTTTAGCCATACCGTCTCTCCTTTGGCCTACTAGCGTTCAAAATAAGTGTAACCGCGTAAACTCTCTGAATATGCCGTTAGCATACTCTGGCGTTCAGACACGCTGATACGACCGTCGCGCACGGCCTGCTCCGCCGCCATGCGGAACTGGCGAAACATGGACTGTGGATCATACTCCACATAGCTGAGCACATCGGCGATGCTATCGCCGTGCAGCTCGTGCACAAAATCCAAAGATCCGTCGTGGTTGATGCGCACGCTGGCAACATTAGTGTCGCCAAACAAATTGTGCAGATCGCCCAAGGTTTCCTGATAGGCCCCCACCAAAAACACGCCCAAATGGTACTCTTCGCCGTGTTTGATCGGGTGTAAAGACAACGTATTGGTTTCGCCCTCTGGGCCTGCAAAGCTATCCAGCTTGCCATCACAATCACAGGTTAAGTCGGCAATGGTCGCTTTACGCGTCGGCTCTTCATTCAGGCGATGGATTGGCATCACCGGGAACACCTGATTGATAGCCCAAGAGTCAGGCAGAGACTGAAAGACACTGAAATTACCGTAGTAAATGTCGGCCAGCTGCTCAGGCAAAGCCTCTAACTCAGGTGGAATACGCTTCATCTCAGGCAGCAGAGCCACAATTTGCTGTAATCCCGCCAGGCACAAATTTTCCGCCAGGGCACGATCACGCAAATTAATCTCACCACGGAAAAAGCAATCCCGTACCTGGTCGCGATAATAAATCACATCGTTGTAATTCTCCTGCAGACGATTGACCTCAATCATTTTTAAGGTGTGCCACAGGTTAGACAACTGTTCGTGCGGGTTTTCGGGCAGTTCGGCAGGAATAGGGCCTGGCTCAAAATGGCCAACATCCAAAATATTGAAAAGCAAGACCGAGGTATGAGCCACAGTAGCACGCCCCGATTCGGTGACGATGGTCGGGTGTGGCAAATTATGGGCATCAAGCTGTTGTGCTATGGCCTCGACGACGTCTACACAGTACTCTTGTACGGTATAGTTACGGCTGTGCCCGCTCACACTGCTGGTGCCGTCATAGTCAATCGCCAGACCGCCACCCAAGTCCATATATTTCAGTGGCGCGCCCTCGCCCACCATTTCAATGTAATAGCGGCAAGCTTCCAAAACTCCGGCGCGAATACTGCGAATATTCGGAATTTGTGAGCCAAGGTGAAAATGCAAAAGCTCCAGGCAGTGCAGTAACTCTGCCTCACGAAGCTCATCGATAATATCCACCAGCTGATTAGTGGTTAAGCCAAACAGACTGCGGTCACCACTGTCCTCGGCCCAGTGCCCTTCAACTTTAGTGGATAGCTTGAGGCGCACACCGATAATCGGATCGACATTTAACTCGCGCGAGCGCTCGATGACCAGACGCACTTCAGCCATGGTTTCGAGAACAAAAATACATTTAAAGCCTAATTTACGCGCCTGCAGCCCCAAGTCGATAAACTCGGCGTCTTTGTAGCCGTTGCAAACAATCAGGCTCTCACGGTTTTGCAGCACCGACATGGCAATCATTAGCTCGGCTTTGCTGCCTGCCTCCAGGCCGTGGTTGTAGCGCTCACCAAAGCGGGCAATCTCTTCCACGATATGGCTTTGTTGATTCACTTTAATAGGAAAGGCGCCGCGATACTGCCCTTTAAAGCCGGTAACTTTAATGGCCTCGGCAAAAGACTCGTTGAGGATACTGATGCGGCTATCGACCAGGTTTTCGATACGCAGCAATACAGGCATATCCAACCCGCGCTGCTGCAAGCCATCGATAATATCGGTAAGTGCTACCGCTGTTTTGCCGCCATTACCCGGCGCGCGAACTTCGACATTGCCGTCGCTGTTAATACCAAAGTATCCACCGCCCCACTCTTCAATACCATAGAGCTCGGCAGACTGCTTAGCGGACCATGTCTGAGTTTCAGTATCGTTCAATCGCTTACTCCCTGGGCCTATTGCCACCTAGATACGCGCTTAACTACCAATGCGTAAAACCGCGCAATGTCCCACATTTTTTTGTAAAAGAAAAGCGTTTTTACAAGTGTTACCAGATTGCGAATTCCCCCTGCAGAAACAAAAAGGGCGGCCAATGGCCGCCCCTCTCAGTAACCGAACTTACCAGCCGGTTAGCTCTTTCAGGGCATCGCCAATACCTGCGAGGCTGCGCACAGTTTTTACACCGGCGTCTTCCAAAGCGGCAAACTTTTCATCTGCAGTCCCTTTACCACCAGAAATAATCGCACCGGCATGACCCATACGCTTACCCGGAGGCGCCGTAACACCTGCAATATAAGATACAACAGGCTTGGTGACATTTTCTTTGATAAAGGCCGCAGCTTCTTCTTCCGCGCTACCGCCGATTTCACCGATCATTACGATGGCTTCGGTTTGCGGGTCGTCTTGGAACAACTGCAGAATGTCGATAAAGTTAGAGCCGGGAATCGGGTCACCACCAATACCTACACAGGTAGACTGGCCAAAACCGTAATCGGTAGTTTGTTTAACGGCTTCGTAAGTCAGAGTACCAGAGCGAGACACAATACCCACTTTACCGGCCTTGTGAATGTGGCCAGGCATAATGCCGATTTTGCACTCGCCGGGAGTAATCACACCCGGGCAGTTAGGGCCAATCAGGCGTACACCCAGCTCATCGCATTTTACTTTGCAATCGAGCATGTCCATTGTAGGTACACCTTCGGTGATACATACAATCAACTTAATGCCGGCATTCGCCGCTTCTAAAATTGAATCCTTACAGAAAGGCGCAGGTACGTAGATAACAGACGCTTCGGCGCCAGTTTCTTCTACCGCTTCAGCAACGGTGTTAAAAACCGGCAGGCCCAAGTGAGTTTGACCACCTTTGCCCGGCGTCACACCACCAACCATTTTAGTGCCATAAGCAATGGCTTGCTCAGAGTGGAAGGTACCTTGTGAACCGGTAAAACCCTGACAGATAACTTTGGTGTCTTTATTGATCAAAACGCTCATTTATTTACCCTCCGCTGCTTTAACCACTTGCTCGGCAGCGTCAGTCAGACTGGTCGCAGCAATAATATTCAGACCACTGTCCGCCAAAACTTTAGCGCCCAGCTCGGCATTGTTACCTTCAAGACGCACTACCACAGGCACCTTAACGCCCACTTCTTCAACGGCACCAATTACGCCCTCAGCGATCAAGTCGCAGCGTACAATACCGCCAAAAATGTTAATCAAAACAGCTTTAACATTGTCGTCAGAGAGGATGATTTTAAACGCTTCAACCACACGCTCTTTGGTCGCACCGCCACCTACGTCAAGGAAGTTGGCAGGCTGGCCGCCGTGCAGTTTTACGATATCCATGGTGCCCATAGCCAGGCCCGCACCATTCACCATGCAACCAATGTTGCCGTCCAGTGCTACGTAGTTCAGCTCCCACTGAGCGGCGTGTGCTTCACGCTCATCTTCCTGCGAGGGATCGTGCATTTCGCGCAGATCAGCGTGACGGTACAGGGCATTACTGTCGATACCCACTTTGGCATCCAGACAGTGCAGATCACCGGCGGGAGTAATAATCAGCGGGTTGATTTCAACCAAGGCCAAATCTTTCTCTTTGAACATTTTGCCCAGACCCATAAAGATCTGCACAAACTGTTTGATTTGCTTGCCTTCAAGACCCAGCTTAAAAGCCAGATCGCGCGCCTGGTAAGGCTGTGGACCCACCAGCGGATCAATGGTCGCTTTGAGAATCTTTTCCGGTGTTTCTTCGGCAACTTTCTCGATCTCAACACCGCCTTCAGTTGAAGCCATAAAAACGATGCGACGGCTAGAACGGTCGACAACCGCGCCCAGGTACAGCTCTTTATCAATATCAGAGCAGGTTTCTACCAGAATACGGCTAACTGGCTGACCATTTTCATCTGTCTGGTAAGTTACCAGGTTTTTGCCCAGCCACTGTTTAGCGAATGCTTCGATTTCGCTTTTACTTTTAACCAGTTTTACACCGCCGGCCTTACCACGGCCACCGGCGTGAACTTGTGCTTTAACCACAAACTCTTCAACGCCGAGCGTATCGGCAGCAGCTACCGCCTCGGCAGCAGTTTGGGCTGCAACGCCCTTGGAGACGGGCAGACCGTATTGCGCAAACAATTGTTTGCCTTGGTACTCATGCAGATTCATGATGATTTTCCGTTTTGTTCACGTGACTGAAAATAAAGGCAGGCGCTGCGCTCTGGCAATGTCATGGCGCACTGTTTTAACCCGCCGCTGCTTTCTTCCCAGCTGTCCGGCACTGTGGCTCAAATCCGGACAACCATTGAAGAAACCGGCCTTTAGGCCGGCTCTTCGTGCTTCATATATTGTTGGAATAGTTATTTCTTGCGCTTGCGGTTAGGCATGTGAATAGCATGACCACCCACGGCCAGAGCCGCTTCTTTGACCGCCTCAGAGAAGGTCGGGTGACCGAATACAGTCATGCCGATATCCTCTGCGCTAGAGCCAAACTCCATGGCAATTGCCACTTGCTGCACCAGATCTGACGCTGACGGCCCGACAATGTGGGCACCGAGAATACGATCGGTTTTAGCATGTGCAATAATTTTAACCATACCCTCTGCTTCATCCGAAGCTACCGCTCGGCCTACCGCCATAAAGGGGAATGTACCCACTTCGTAATCTTCACCTTCGGCTTTGAGCTGCTCTTCGGTTTTACCCACAGAGGCCACTTCGGGGTGAGTATAGATCACGTTGGGAATGATATCGTAATTGACCAGAGGCTTCTGACCGGCGATACGCTCGGCAACCATAACGCCCTCTTCCGAGCCTTTATGGGCCAGCATGGGCCCGCGCACCACATCACCTACCGCCCATACGCCTGGGGCGTCGGTAGAGCAAAGATCATTAACGTAAATAAAGCCGCGCTCGTCGAGATTTACACCGCTGTCCTCGGCGAGCAGGCCTTCGGTGTATGGCTTGCGCCCCACACAAACGATGAGCTTATCGAACACTTCTTTTTGCTCGTTGCCATCTTTGTCGGTGTAGGTCACTTCAACTTCTTTCTTCTTACCGCGGCCTTTCACTTCGGTCCCGGTAACACGACAGCTCAGGCGAATATCCAGGCCTTGCTTGGTGAAGATTTTCTGCGCTTCTTTGGCGATCTGCTGATCCATAATCGACAGGAAGTTGTCCATGGCTTCCAGCAGTACTACTTCTGCGCCCACACGCTTCCATACACTACCCAGCTCAAGACCAATAACACCAGCGCCAATAACCCCCAAGCGCTTTGGCACTTCCTGGAATTCCAACGCGCCAGTAGAATCAACAATAACGTCGTTGTCGACGGGGGCGACACCGATATTAACCGGGATAGAACCAGAGGCCAGGATCACATTGTCAGCCTCTAATATGCTAGTTTTGCCGTTATTATCGGTGAACTCAACTTTCTTGCCGGCCAACAGCTTGCCGGTACCGTAAAGGCTTTTAACTTTGTTGGACTGAAACAGGCCGGCAACGCCGCCAGACATTTGTTTAACCACCGCCTCTTTACGCTTAATCATGGCGGGCACGTCAATGGCCAGCTTACCGGTGCTGATGCCGTGGTTGGCAAAACCTTCCTCGGCATAATGAAATTTTTGCGAGCTATCAAGCAGCGCTTTGGATGGAATACAACCTGTGTTCAGACAAGTACCGCCGTTGATGCCTTTACCGTCTTTGTCTTTCCACTTTTCAATACAGGCGGTTTTCAGGCCCAGTTGAGCGCAGCGAATGGCCCCCACGTATCCGGCGGGGCCCGAACCAACCACAATCACATCGTATTTGTCAGACATAGTCTCATTCCCAATTGTTATCGCAATGCCGGCTTTGGTGTTCCGGCTCATCAAATGTCCGGGCGGCCGGTAAGCCACCCGGTGAATGCATCCGGTTTAGATTTCCAGCAGGATGCGCGCAGGATCTTCTAACAGCTCTTTGATTGCCACCAGGAACTGTACCGCCTCTTTGCCATCGATCATGCGGTGATCGTAGGACAGCGCCAGATACATCATAGGCAGAATTTCTACCTTGCCGTTCACCGCCATTGGACGCTCCTGAATTTTGTGCATACCCAGGATAGCGGTTTGCGGCAAATTCAGAATGGGCGTGGACAACAGCGAGCCAAACACGCCGCCATTGGTAATGGTAAAGGTGCCGCCAGTCATCTCATCGATGGACAGCTTGCCATCGCGGGCACGGCCACCGAAATCGCGAATGGTTGACTCCACCTCAGCAATGCTCATGTTCTCGCTATTGCGCAACACGGGCACAACCAGCCCTTTTTCGGTAGACACAGCCACACCGATATCCTGATAGCCGTGATAGACAATATCGTCTCCATCCAGCGAGGCATTAACCGCAGGAAAACGCTTCAGAGCCTCGGTAGCGGCCTTCACGAAAAAGCCCATAAAGCCCAGGCGGGTACCATTATGAATTTTCTCGAACTTGTCTTTGTACTGCTTACGCAGCTCCATCACCGGAGCCATATTAACCTCGTTAAATGTCGTTAACATGGCAGTAGAGCTGGTAGCTTCCAGCAGACGCTCGGCGATGCGCTTGCGTAGGCGCGTCATGGGTACACGCTTTTCCACGCGCTCGCCGGCAGGCATAGGTGCCGCGGCTGCTTGGGCGGGCTGGGCGGCGGCCGGCTCGGGCTTTTTGGCGCCGCTTTCGATGTGATTCATGACATCTTCTTTGGTCACACGGCCGTCTTTACCAGTACCGGCAACCGCGGCTGGGTCGATGTTGTTCTCATCGGCCAGTTTACGCGCCGCAGGGCTCAGAATTTTGTCGTCTGCACCAGAGCTGGCCGCAGGTGCCTCGCTCTTTTCTTCTTTTTTGTCTGTCTCGGCGGGCTTGTCGCCGCCGGCAGGGGCAGAACCGCTAGCGCCTTCGTCAAACTTGGCAATCACCTCGTTGGACAACACGGTGTCGCCTTCGCCTTTTATGACTTCGGACAAAACGCCGTCGGCGGGAGCTACCACTTCTAGCACAACCTTATCGGTTTCAATATCGACAATTAGCTCGTCGCGCGAGCAAGCTTCGCCAGGTTGCTTGTGCCAGGTGGCCACGGTGCCGTCCTGCACAGACTCGGGAAAAGTTGGGGCTTTGATATCAGTGCTCATTACGTATCCTTAGCTTAATACAGCTTTCAATTCAGTTGCGTGCTTATACACTCAGCGCTTCATTGATAAAACGCTTTTGCTCTTCTAGATGCACCGAGGCATAGCCGGCTGCAGGCGCTGCCGAGGGGTCGCGCCCCACATAGCCCAGATACAGATTGGGGTTTAATTCATACACCACACGACGCATATGATGCTGGCTCGCGTACCAGGCGCCCTGGTTCATCGGCTCCTCCTGACACCACATCACGTCTTTAACGTGGGCGTAAGGCGCGAGCGCCGCTTTTAGCTCTTCTTCCGGGAAGGGATACAACTGCTCCAGACGAATCAATGCAACATCATCTTGCTCGCGCTTGTTGCGCTCCTCGAGCAAATGGTAGTAGACCTTGCCCGAACACAGAACTACCCGCTTGCATTTCGCCGGGTCAAGCTCCTGCTCGCCAATCACGTTCTGGAAGGTGCCATTGGCCAGATCTTCCAAACTCGACGTTGCCAGTGGGTGACGCAAAATCCACTTCGGACTCATCACCACCAGCGGCCGACGCATGGGACGAATCGCCTGACGACGCAGCATATGGAATACCTGAGCAGGGGTGGTGGGAATCACCACTTGGATGTTGTGCTCGGCGCACAGCTGCATAAAGCGTTCGAGGCGAGCGGATGAGTGCTCCGGCCCCTGCCCTTCATAGCCGTGAGGTAACAGCATCGTCAAGCCACACAAACGGCCCCACTTGTGCTCACCACTGGTGATGAACTGGTCAATCACTACCTGGGCGCCGTTGGCGAAGTCGCCAAACTGAGCTTCCCAGATAATCAGGGCGTTAGGGGTCGTAGTCGCGTAACCATACTCAAATGCCAGTACCGCCTCTTCCGACAGGTAAGAGTCGTATAAATCGAAGGCCGGCTGGTTCTCGCTCATTTTGGCCAGTGGAGTATAGCGCTTGCCGTCTTTCTGACTGTGCAATACCGCATGGCGGTGTGAGAAAGTACCGCGCCCGACGTCCTGGCCGGTCATGCGCACCTGAAAACCTTGCTCAAGCAAAGTAGCGTAAGCCAGGGTTTCGGCGAAACCCCAGTTAATAGGCAGTGCCCCACCGGCCATTTTGCGGCGATCGTCGTAAATTTTTGATACCTGACGCTGCAGTACGATGCCGTCTGGCACATCGCACATTTTGTGCGCAACCGCCTGCAGAGCTTTTAAATCAAAGCCGGTTTCAGCAGGGGTCTGCCAGTCGTGACCGATGTAGGGCGACCAATCCACAAATAGCGACTTATCGGGCTCGGACACCAGACCATTGGCAACGCTTTCACCGCGATCCAATGAAGCGCGGTAATCGTCCATCATCTTGGCGGAGTCTTCGGCGCTCAGCACGCCCGCCTCAACCAATTTGTCGGAATACAAAGTGCGAGTGGTTTTTTGCTTGCGAATTACCTGGTACATCATCGGCTGGGTTGCCGAGGGATCATCCGCCTCGTTGTGACCACGGCGGCGATAACAGACAAGATCGATAACCACGTCTTTTTTGAACTCGTTGCGATAATCCATCGCCAACTGCGCGACAAACAATACGGCGTCCGGATCGTCGCCGTTGACATGGAAGATAGGCGCCTCGATCATTTTTGCCACGTCGGTGCAGTATTCGGTGGAGCGCGCATCTTCGCGGAAGCTCGTGGTAAAGCCCACCTGGTTGTTAATCACCAAATGCAAGGTGCCGCCGGTTTTGTAGGCGCGGGTCTGAGACATTTGGAAAGTCTCCATCACCACACCCTGGCCGGCAAAGGCGGCATCGCCGTGTACCACAATGGGTACAACCTTATCGCCTACGGAGTCGTCGCGGCGATCCTGACGGGCGCGCACAGAGCCCACCACTACCGGGGATACAATCTCAAGGTGCGACGGGTTAAACGCCATCGCCATATGAATCTCACCGCCCGGGGTCATGACGTTAGAAGAGAAACCCTGATGGTATTTCACATCGCCCGAGGTATCGACCAAGCGCTTACCTTCGAATTCGCCAAACAGTTCTGCAGGGCTTTTGCCGAACACATTGACCAATGTATTCAAACGACCTCGGTGCGCCATACCGAGAACAATTTCTTTGGCGCCGTAGCTGCCGGCGCGCTTAACCAGCGCATCCACCAGCGGGATAAAACTCTCTCCACCCTCGAGACCGAAACGTTTGGTGCCCGGATATTTGCTGTCCAGGTGACGCTCCAGGCCTTCGGCGGCGGTCAAGCGCTCCAGCACAGCAAGGCGCTGCTCGGGGGTAAAAGTCGGGTTAGAGCGCACGCTTTCCAACCGCTGCTGCAGCCATTGCTTTTCAGCAAGGTTGGTGATGTGCATGATTTCAGGCCCCACATGACCGCAATAAGTTTGCTCCAGTGCGGCGACTATATCTTTGAGGGGGGCTTCTTCGCGGCCAATAAACATATTGCCGGTTTGAAATACGGTATCCAGATCGGCAGAGGTCAGGCCGTGATAGGCCAAATCCAGATCGGGCACATGCTCACGCTCCATAATACCGAGCGGATCGAGCTTAGCTTTTTGGTGGCCACGAAACCGGTATGAGCTGATCAGCTGCAGAACTTTAACTTGTTTGCGCTCGTGCTCGAGAGAAATAGAGGTCGCCACATTCGGCGAGGCGGCACTGGAGCGACTTTTGGCAAGCTGAGCAAACTGCTCGCGAATCACCGAGTGCGGTGTGTCTTGGGATACAACCCCATTTACACGGGGCAACTGGTCGAAGTAGTCGCGCCACTCTTCCGGCACGCCATTGGGATCATGTAAATAAATATCGTAGAGGTCTTCCACATATGAAGCGTTCCCACCAGAGATATGGGACGTACTCCATAGCTGCTCCATAAGGCTGTCTTGCATTCCACCCACCTTTTGTTAGGGATTTACCCTATTGGGCCACCCGGGCGATAACCTGGGCTCCCCTGCCAACATTGGCAGTTAGCTTCCAAAAACGCATCCAGCTTGTGGCCGAAGGCGCCGCTTAGCGTACCGGTTCAGAGCACGATACATACGCAAATGCGCCGCAGCGGGTTTTCCCTCTGACAGCGCATTAGCGTTACTCATTCATGCACAATTCGTCCTGTTAGGTCGCACTGCGCAGCAACATGGACCGTATGTGACCAATGGCCCGGGTTGGGTTCAACCCCTTGGGGCACACCGATACACAATTCTGGATGCCGTGGCAACGAAATACGCTGAAGGGGTCATCCAGGTTGGTCAGGCGATGTTCAGTTGCCTCGTCGCGGCTGTCTACCAAGAAACGGTAAGCCTGCAGCAAGCCAGCTGGGCCAATAAATTTGTCTGGATTCCACCAGAACGAAGGGCAGCTGGTTGAGCAACAGGCACAAAGTATACACTCATACAGGCCGTCGAGTTTAGCCCGTTCTTCCGGTGATTGTAAGCGCTCGATAGCCGGAGCCGGAGTATCGGTTTGCAGATAGGGCTCAATTTTCTTGTATTGCGCATAAAACTGAGACATATCCACAACCAGATCGCGAATAACCGGCAATCCCGGCAGCGGACGCAATATCAACTTACCTTTTTTAACGCACTCAGACAGCGGCGTGATACAGGCCAAGCCGTTTTTGCCGTTAATATTCATGCCATCGGAGCCGCATACACCTTCACGACACGAACGACGGTAGGACAGCGTGGTGTCCTGAGCTTTAAGCTGCTCAAGCACATCCAGCACCATCAGATCCTTGCCCTTAGTATCGATTTCGTAAGTCTTCATGTAGGGCGCGGAGTCAGTTTCCGGGTTATAGCGGTAAATCTCTACTTTCAACATATCTCACCACCCCATTAATAAGTACGAATTTTCGGCTCAAATGCGTCCATCGATTTGGGCGCAAAGTTTACGGCACGCTTACCCACACGCTTGTCGGCGGGGAAAAACATGGAGTGACACAGCCAGTTGTCGTCATCGCGCTCCTGGAAGTCTTCGCGAGCGTGAGCACCGCGAGATTCTTTGCGCTCCTCAGCAGCAATGGCGGTTGCCTCAGCCACCTCCAGCAGGTTCTGCAACTCCAGAGCCTCAATGCGAGATGTGTTAAAAGCATTGCTTTTGTCTTCAAGGCTGACATTGGCGATACGCTCGCGCAAATCGGCCAGCTTTTTAATCCCCTCCTGCATGAACTCGCCCTTGCGGAACACGCCGAAGTGGTTTTGCATCACGTTCTGCAGCTCGGTGCGCAAGGCGGCTGTAGACTCGCCACCCTTGGACGTATTAAGACGATCAAGGCGCGCCATGGCCGCTTCAATGTCCGAGTCGCGCGGCTCGCTAAGCTCAATTCCCTCACGCAAGCTTTTCTCGATGTACTGGCCCGCTGAGCGACCAAACACCACCAGATCCAACAGCGAGTTACCACCCAGACGGTTAGCACCGTGAACAGAAACACAGGCGGCTTCACCACAGGCGTAGAAACCGGGTATCACCTTATCATTGCCGTCGGCATCCTGAGTCAGCGCCTGACCACTGACATTGGTGGGAATACCACCCATCATGTAATGACAGGTTGGCACTACGGGAATCGGCTCTTTTACCGGGTCAGCGTGCGCAAAGGTGCGCGACAACTCCAAAATACCCGGCAACTTCGCATTCAGAGTTTCTTCACCCAAGTGATCAAGCTTGAGGTACACATGGTCGCCATTTTCGCCGCAACCACGGCCTTCAAGAATCTCCAGCACCATCGAGCGAGCTACCACATCGCGACCCGCCAAATCCTTCGCGTTTGGCGCATAGCGCTCCATAAAGCGCTCGCCATCTTTGTTAATCAGATAACCACCCTCACCCCGGCAACCCTCAGTTACCAGTGTACCGGCACCATGAATGCCAGTTGGGTGGAACTGCCACATTTCGATATCCTGCACCGGGAAACCGGCGCGCAGCGCCATGCCGATACCATCACCGGTATTGATGTGGGCATTAGTGGTAGAGGCATAGATGCGACCTGCACCGCCGGTAGCAAAGACAGTGGCCTTGGATTTAACAAAAACCACTTCACCATCTTCAATATTGATGGCAATAACACCGACAACAGCACCGTCTTGGTTTTTAACCAGATCGACGGCAAACCACTCGTTCAAAAATACGGTGTTGTTCTTTACGTTCTGTTGATACAGAGTATGCAACAACGCGTGACCCGTGCGATCCGCCGCCGCACAGGTGCGAGCGGCCTGACCGCCACGGCCGAAATCCTTCGACTGACCACCGAACGGGCGCTGATAGATCCGCCCCTCGTCGGTGCGGGAGAACGGCAGCCCCATGTGCTCAAGCTCAAAGACCGACTCAGGCCCCACCGAGCACATATACTCAATGGCATCCTGATCGCCGATATAATCAGACCCTTTAACAGTGTCATACATGTGCCAGCGCCAGTCGTCCTGCGGATCGGAGCTGGCAATCGCACAGGTAATACCGCCCTGAGCAGACACCGTATGCGAGCGAGTAGGGAAAACTTTGGTAATAACGGCTGTCTTGTAACCAGATTGCGCCAGCTGCAGCGCTGCGCGCATGCCAGCGCCACCACCACCGATGACGATACCGTCAAATGAAATCGTACGCATGTTAGCCATGAATCAAAGCCCCCAAAGAATTTCGATGCCCCAGACGGTATAGGTCAGCGCCACGACACCCAGAACAACCTGAGCAAATACGCGAACCACGGTGGCCTTGCCACCCAGCGTCATAGGAGTAATGTAATCGGTCAAAACAGCCCACAGGCCGATCCAGGCATGCGCCACAATAGACAGCAAGGTGATCAGACTAAAAACGCGCATCCAAAGCTGATCAAACAGCGAGCGCCATTGAGCAAAATCCAGATCGGGGTTTATCACCAAATACACCACCAGAAACACTACGTAAGCGGTCATGGCCACAGCACTGAGGCGCTGAATAAGCCAATCGTAAAGGCCGCTGCGGCCCAAGTTTGTAATTGCCGTTACCATACCCACACTCCTGCCAAAACGATCAGTACAACAGCCGCAAACAGCGCCAGCTTGGCACCGAGGCGCCCTCCCTCAAGGGTCTCACCCATACCACAATCCATAAACAGGTGGCGCACACCCATAGCCAAATGGTAGGCAAGACCGGCAAGCACGGCCCAAATAATGAATTTACATACAGGGCTCGCCAGAGCATCCTGCACAGCGGCAAAGCCTTCCTCAGAGCTGAGACTGGAATCCAACACCCACAGCAGTACCGCCACTCCGGCAAACAGGAAAACGCCTGATGCGCGATGGGTAATAGAAACAAGGGCGGTTATCGGAAGCTTGATCGTTGAGATCTCGAGATTGACAGGTCTTTTTTTGTTCACGGTAGCTAATCACCTTTGTGCCCGCTTAGGGCCGGTTTTAAAAATCAGCGTCTGGGGTCACCCATAGGGAGAATGCAAGGCAATGTGCGCCAAATGGGTGCAACAGAATAATCCCCCAGTCACATCCTGCAAGTCGCGGCGTATTATAGGGATTTGCCCCGCGAAACACAAATAAAAAAAAGGTCTGCAAAATGGATTTTTTGCTGATTTTCCAAGCACTTCGCCTCAACTTCTCAACCAGAATTGGTCAACCATCCGCGCCCAAACAGGGCATTTTGACACCCGCGCCCCATCCTGAACCACAAGCCCGCACCAAGACGGACCTAACGCTTAAAAAACCATCAGAGTTTCTGCATTAATTTACGTAAAAAAATACCGATAAAGCCGCAAAGCTATGCCTAGCTCATCAATCTCATCTATAATGCCGCCTCCTGACGGCAAGGTGGGGTGACTCGCCGGGTCGAGGAAAGTGTTGCCTGTTACACAGGACGAGAGCCGCTAGAGATTGCGATATCATTCCGCAATCGGCCAACATTAAGAGCTCTAAAGAGCCACAGCAACACCGTGGTGAGTGAAGTACACAGCGTTCCAGCGCTGCCAGCTCGCCCCCCAACCTTTTTAATAAAGTGTGCTGACCTGCCCTGGCGCCTGGGTATTGCGTGCCGTACGGTTGTGTCTCACTGAATGAGAAGTTCGGCCATTAATGTCGGCCAAACTCGACAAGTAACTACAGGAGTCCGTAATGACTGACAAAAAAGCGCGTTTAACGGTCGACGGCCAGGACACATCGGTAGAGCTGCCGATTTATGAAAGCGCCGTTGGCCCAAACGTTATTGATGTCACCAGCCTGACCAAAAACGGTTTTTTTACTTACGACCCGGGCTTTATGTCCACCGCCTCGTGCGAATCTCAAATCACCTTTATTGATGGTGGCAAGGGCGTGCTGCTGCACCGCGGCTACCCCATCGACCAGCTGGCTGAGCATTCCGACTACCTGGAAACCTGCTATCTGCTGCTAAAAGGCGAACTGCCCAGCACCGAGCAAAAGCAAGCCTTCGTTCAAGCCGTTAAAGATAACTCCTCCGTCGATCCCTCCGTTGCCAATCTGATTCAAAGCTTTGCCAAAGACGCCCACCCGATGGCCGTTATGTGTAGCGCAGTAGCTGCTCTGGCGGCGGTTTACAACGACGAGATCGACATCACTAAAGAAGAAGATCGCGAACAAACCGCCTACCGCCTAATCGGTCAAATGCCTACTCTGGCCGCGATGACCTACAAACACCTGAAGGGCGAAGATTTTATTGCACCCAATGCCGCATTGGATTACGCCGCCAACTACCTGAACATGACTTTCGGCAAGTCTGCCGACGATAAAGTCAGCCCAGTACTGGCCAAGGCCATGGATCGCATTTTCCTGCTGCACGCCGACCACGAGCAAAACGCCTCGACTTCAACCGTGCGCCTGTCCGGCTCCTCTGGCACCAACCCGTTTGCTGCTATTGCCGCGGGCATTTCCACTCTGTGGGGCCCTGCTCACGGCGGCGCCAACGAAGCCGTATTGAACATGCTGGAAGAGATTGGCAGTGTCGATAACATCGATACTTACGTTGCCAAAGCCAAAGACAAAGCCGATCCGTTCCGCTTGATGGGTTTTGGTCACCGGGTTTATAAAAACTTTGACCCGCGCGCCAAGGTAATGAAGCAAGCCGCCGATGAAGTATTGTCTGAGCTAGGGTTGGAAAACGATCCGCTGCTGGCGATCGCCAAAAAGCTGGAAAAAATCGCTCTGGAAGATGAGTACTTCATTCAGAAAAAACTCTACCCCAACGTAGATTTCTACTCGGGCATCATCATGAAAGCACTGGGCATTCCCACCGAAATGTTCACCGTGATTTTCGCCACCGGCCGCGCTGTGGGCTGGTATGCCCACTGGGACGAAATGGTCAGCAAGCCCTACAAAATTGGTCGCCCGCGTCAGCTGTACACCGGCTACACGCAGCGCGACTATCCGGCGTAAGTGCTCACAAGGCGCTAGTCGACAAAGGCCCTACGGGGCCTTTTTTATTGTCGGTAGAACGTAGAATACAAAAAAGCCCAGCGTGTTTGCGCACGCTGGGCCTTACTAGGCTAACTCACAATTGCAGTTAGAATGTACTGCTTAATTGCAGCCAGATTTTTTGCGTATCCGAGCCAAAATCATCCGCTTGGTAATCTGCGTACTTGAGCAGCACGCCCACCGGGCCAAAGCTTGTCGCCGCAGAAATATCAATCTCCTGGCCGTAATCAGTACTCTGATAATCCGATGCCAGATCGTGATATACCGCCATCAATTTTATTCCAGCCACACTACCAGAAGCACTGATGTAGAAATCCTCAATGCCGTCAGCGGGTGTGCTTAAGAAACGATCCGTCCACCCCTGAAACTTGTGCAAAGTGGCCAGCGAGGTGGTAAAACCCGCTTTGCCCTCATCCGACCCCAGCAACTCGTAACCACCGCCGAGAGTAACGCCGCCGAGCTTATAACCCGCATCCGCAAGAATATAATCCGCCTGATAAGAAACCGGATTATCACCGGCATCTTGCTGGTTGGCATATTCGAGATTGTAGCTGAACGCCTCACCCACTTTGCCAGCCCAGCGCAGCCCGTAAGAGTCACTGGACAAGGCCGCAGCGGATTTGTTGTCAAGCAAATAGGCGTAAGCGGATAACTTACCCGCGTCGCCAAACGCATAATTGAAATTCAACAAATGTGATTCGTGCTTGTGGTTACCCTGAGGGTTGTCGTCGCCAAATATGCGGTTAGCGTTGTAAACATAGGCGTAGAAAAACTTTGCTCCCTCCAAAGCTGTATTGCTAAAGGAGAAAGAGTCAAAGGTCTGATCGTTTTGGCGCCAACCGACTGCACCGATAAAACGCTGGTTATCCAGGGTGATGCGCTGGCGACCATAGCGAAATTCTGAAGCGCCGAGCCCTTTGTAAGAAACGAATGCCTGGTTGACCTCAGTGCCTTCCGGATCGGCAATCACCGCCGTGCCGGGATTGTTCGGATCATTGGGAGCGGTGCGATAGTCCACATCGGTCACCGATTGAACGTCGTCCATCTCCAGGGTTACACCTAAACCGTTAAAATCCGCCGTGGTGTAACTTAAGCGGGTCTTTAAGGTCAGCGCATCAGAGTCTTCTAAACCTTCCCATTCAACGGTTTCGTAGCGTAAACGCAGACTGACTTGCGCATCCCCATCGGTCAGTGCCTCTTGCAGGCTCTGCGCCTCTTGAGCCTGCGCCCCCACGCAGGCGGCAACACTGACTACACCGGCTAATTTGGCAAAATGCTTGTTCATTGCTTTTCTCCTAGCTCTGCAAAAATGATTTTTTGTCATTCTTCCCATCGCGCCCTATTTTGGACGTCTCTTGGATTGGCAACCATTGTGGGCTTTTTGTGTGCAATGCAAATTACACTTTCTGTCCGTCCACTCGAGTCAAATGCCCTTGAGCAAGCGATATGCCAGCGTATACACACGCCGCCAAAATAAATAAAACATTTAATAAAAACAGGGAGTTAAAACAACAAGAAGAAACCGCAGAACAGCTCAGACTAATTTGATGCGCAAATCACACGGCATAAATTCACGCACCAAGTTGCGATGCCTTAGGATTTTTCGCCTTAAAGTAAAGCACAGATTTTGCCCTACTTTTAAGCAAAGCAAGTGGTGCATTATTTCTAGCCCGCGCCATTACAAGGCATGGCTTTTTTAAGATAAAAAAAACGCCCGAACCGGGCGCTTAATAACTCAGTCTATTTTGACCACCCTGCCAATCAGGGCGACGCCCGCCATCAGATTACCAGCGTGGCACTCGTATTCAGTTTCACTGCTTACCTCGTTCTTTTTGTAGTAACTGCGAATGTCCACCACAGCATTACCACCTTCAGCCAGGGCGCGCTCTTGCATTTGCAACAAAGCCGACAACATTACCCACTTACACGCTTCTTCATCTGATTTATTAAAAGCATTGGTCTTTTTGTTGGTAACATACTCGCCCATTTTCGCAGCGGGCTCTGGGTAGGCTTGTTTGCCGAAATAAAAAGACACCTGCGGATCCAGGCGATCTTTAAACTCGGTCAACACATCCTCTACCGGCATCATTAGGGCGTCATCGCGAGCCTGAACATGAGCACAGCTCAGAGACAGAGCCAGCGCGATTAGCGCTGCAAAGTTGCGTTTTCGATTCAATTGCATTGTTCTATCCTTTCTTTGAGTTAATATGTTCCAGTCAATCGCCTGTGTCGTGCTCAGTTGCTTACTCCCTGACAGATTCGCGCAGGGTGACAAACTCCTCGGCAACAGTGGGATGAATACCTAGGGTTCGATCAAAGTCCGCCTTTGTCGCACCTGCGGTGATGGCCACTGCAAGCCCTTGAATAATCTCCCCGGCATCTAACCCCAGCATGTGTGCCCCCAACACTCTGTCGTCGGCCTTATTGACGACCAGTTTTACCAAGACCTTTTCGTCGCTGTCAGTAAGACTCAAAGGCATGGGTTTGAACTTGGCGGCATAAACTCGGACCTCAAAGCCCTGTTCGCGCGCCTGCTCTTCGGACAGCCCTACGGTGGCAATATTGGGCTGAGTAAACACCGCCGTAGGTATCAAATCGTAGTCGATCCGCAACTGATCTTCGCTATAGTCCTGGGGTGCAAACAGGCGCCGAGCCAAAGCCATGCCTTCGGCCAGAGCCACAGGGGTCAGCTCCTTGCGACCTACTGCATCGCCCAGCGCGTAAATTGACGGCTCTGCCGTCTGCAAGGTTTCATCCACTTCAATGGCGCCCCTGTCATTTACCACCACGCGGGTATTCTCAAGCCCCAGCCCTTGCAGCAGTGGCCTGCGCCCCGTGGCATACATAACCTCATCCACACTCAAGGTAGCACCAGTATCCAGCTGCACTTGCAAGCCGTCATTGTGCTCTATACCAGTGACATCGGCATTAAAATGTAGATGCACACCCTTGTCTTTCATTTGCTGGGCCATCAGCTCGCGAATATCCAGATCAAAGCCGCGTAATAATAAGTCTCGGCGGTATACCAAATGAGTTTCCACGCCCAGGCCGTTAAAAATACTGGCAAACTCACAGGCAATATAGCCACCACCAACAATAACCATGGCTCTCGGCAAATGTTCGAGGAAGAAAACTTCGTTGGAGCTGATTGCGTATTCGCGCCCGGGGAAGTCAGGGATAAACGGCCAGCCACCTACCGCAATAAGAATTTTCTTGGCAAAGTACTCGCGATCTCCCACCTGCACACAATTGGGAGAGAGAATTTTGCCGTGCCCTTGCAAAAGTTCTACACCGGCGGAGCTCAGAATTTTGTCATAAATACCGTTTAGGCGAGCGATTTCACGATTCTTGTTGTCCCGCAGGGTCGGCCAGTCAAACTCGGGACTGGCCAGCGTCCAACCGTAGCCCACAGCATGGGAGAATTGTTCGCGAAATTGTGAGGCGTAGACAAACAGCTTTTTGGGCACGCACCCGACATTAACGCAAGTGCCCCCCAGAGCCCGCTCTTCAACCAGCGCCACCTTGGCGCCCAGGCCTGCGGCTACACGACTGGCGCGCACGCCGCCAGAACCGCCACCAATTACCATCAAATCATATTCGGACATGAGCTTCCCCTAAGCTTATTTTAGTCATCATTCTACAGACCCAAAGCCTGCTGGGAAGTTACACTTCAATATCGATATTTGGGCGGTTATTGCGACGACGGTCGCCACCAGAGCGTGAATCAAAGCGTGAGGAGCGGTCGTTTTTGCGGCGATCACCCTTGCGCCTTTCTACAAACTTAGGGGGGGCATCCGGCAGACGCTTTGTAATCACCAAATCGCGATCGGGCTCATAGCCTGTAGCGGGCTTGGGCTTAGGGGCGGGGGTTAAGCGTGTGATAGGACCGAGATACACCATAATAGGTTTTCGGCTTTAAACGCCCTGGCTTTAGCGAAAAGTTAAGCCTTGGCCGAAAACCAGTCTAACCTGGAACGCAAAGCTACAACCTCACCCACGATAATCAGCGTGGGCCCTTTGATGTCGCGCTCTTTGACCTTGGTATTAATATTAGAGAGCTCTCCAACCACCACGGTTTGCGCACTGGTTGTACCTTTTTCCACTAACGCAACAGGCGTGTGCGGAGCGCGACCGTGCTCTACTAACTCGTGGGCAATTTGCTCTAACCCCAAAAGGCCCATATAAAACACCAGCGTTTGCCCTGGTAGCGCCAATTCGGGCCAGCTAAGGTTGGGGTTGTCGTTCTTTAAGTGCCCGGTGATAAAGCGCACCGACTGGGCGCAATCGCGATGCGTTAAAGGAATACCAGCGTAAGCCGCGCAACCGGATGCGGCAGTAATACCGGGTACTACCTGAAACGGAATGCGGTTCTCTGCCAGCAGTTCAATCTCTTCGCCGCCACGACCAAAAATAAACGGGTCACCACCTTTGAGGCGCAACACGCGCTTACCCTGTTGCGCCAGATCCAGCAGCAACTGATTGATCGCGGGCTGCTCCATACTGTGATCGCTGCGCTTTTTTCCTACATAAATGCGGTCGGCGTCACGACGCACCAGCTCTAACACTTCATTAGAGACCAAGCGGTCGTAGAGCACAACTTCGGCCTGCTGCATTAAGCGCAGCGCTTTGAGTGTCAAGAGTTCCGGATCGCCGGGGCCACCCCCGACTAAGTAGACTTCTCCGCCGACTTCATCGCGCGCGCTTTCCAACTCAGCCTCTAGCAGACGATCCGCCTGCGCGTCTTGGCCGGCGTATACGCGCTCGGCTACCGGCCCTTCGAGTATTCGCTCCCAAAAGCGACGGCGCTGATCACCGGTGGTGAATTTAGCTTTCACCGCTTCGCGAAAGCGGCTGGCTAAACCCGCCAGGCGGCCATAGCTGGCGGGCAACAAGCGCTCCAGCTTGGCGCGTACCATGCGCGCCAGTACCGGCGCCTCCCCCCCGCTGGAAATCGCAATTACCAGGGGTGATCGGTCTACTATAGCGGGGGTAATCACTGTGCACAGCTCGGGACTATCCACTACATTGACGGGTAAATGACGGGCCCGAGCATCGGCGGATATCTGCTCATTTACGCTCGCGGTGTCGGTGGCCGCCACCGCCAAAACGACGTTATCCAAATCGCAGGGCTGGTATTCGCGCAGCTGCACGCTGCCACCCGAATTTTGGACTAGCTCTTCCAACTCATTATCTATTGCCAAGGTAACCACATTTAAAGTGGCGCCGGCCTTTAACAGCAAGCGAGCCTTACGGGTGGCTATATCCCCTCCTCCGACCAGCAATACTCGCTGACCGCGCAAACGCATAAAGAAGGGGAAGTAATCCATAGCGACCTTTACACTCCGCCAATTCGAGTCGTACCACCCATATAGGGTTGCAACACCTCAGGCACCAGCACACTGCCGTCAGCCTGCTGGTAGTTTTCCAACACCGCCAACAAGGTGCGACCAATGGCTAGGCCAGATCCGTTAAGCGTGTGCAGCAACGCTGGTTTGCCCGTTTCGGGATCGCGATAGCGGGCCTTCAGGCGACGCGCCTGGAAGTCGCCGAAATTTGAGCAAGAAGAAATCTCACGATACTTATTCTGTGATGGCACCCAGACTTCAATATCGTAAGTCTTGGCAGCGGAAAAGCCGATATCGCCACCGCACAGGATCACTGTGCGATATGGTAGGCCCAGTTTCTGCAAAATGGCCTCGGCGTTGGCAGTCAGAGACTCAAGCGCGGCCTCTGACTGCTCAGGACGAACAAACTGCACCAGCTCGACTTTTTCAAACTGATGCTGACGAATCATGCCCCGGGTATCACGACCATGACTGCCCGCCTCAGAGCGAAAGCAAGGCGTGTGCGCGACAAATTTAAGCGGCAGTTTTACCTCTTTATCCAACAACACATCGCGCAACAAATTGGTCACGGGCACTTCAGCGGTCGGGATCAGGAAAAAATCGCGCTCATCATCGGCGATTTTAAATAAGTCTTCGGCAAACTTAGGCAGCTGACCCGTACCATAGAGAGAGTCGGCATTGACGATATAAGGAACATTAACCTCTTCGTAACCATGTTCGCCCAGGTGCGTATCCAGCATAAATTGAATCAATGCCCGGTGCATGCGGGCGATGTTGCCGCGCATCACGGCAAAGCGCGCACCGGTAATCTTGCTGGCGGTATCGAAATCCAAGCCCTGCAGCTGAGCGCCTAAGTCCACATGGTCTTTGACCTCAAAATCAAAGTCACGCGGCGTACCCCAGCGGCGCAGCACTACGTTGTCGTCTTCATCGGCGCCCTCGGGCACCTCAGCGACGGGAATGTTGGGCACGCCCGACAGATAATCGTCCAGTTTGTGCTGTATCTGATGCAGCTCAGTCTCGGCTGTAGCCAAATCCTGCTTTAACTGCTCAACCTCTTTCAACAGAGGTGCAATATCTTCACCGGCGGCCTTGGCCTTGCCAATATTCTTAGAGCGACTGTTGCGCTCGGACTGCAGGTTTTCGGTCTTGATTTGTACGGCTTTGCGCTCTTCTTCGAGCGAGCGCAACAGCTCCACATCGAGTTGAAAACCCCGCTTGGCGAGTCCTGTAGCAACCTCTTCAAGATTGCCGCGAATCAGTTTCGGATCTAGCATAGAAATGACTTTTTAACAGTTAATGGCTGGGCGAGAGCCCGAATTTTTGGGCGGTTAAGATAACATAAAGTGGGCCAAATACCACGAGGCAGTTACCACCAGAAGGCATCCGACTACATTGGCCAGCACGTAGATCAACGCCACCGAGTGCAGGCCATTTTGCCAAAGCAGTAGCGCATCCAAGGAAAAAGTGGAAAAGGTCGTCAGGGCACCGAGAAACCCAGTAACCAGCAGATGGCGCCAATAAGGCGCAAGCATGGCCTTCTCTACAATCACCACATACAGCAGAGCTACCAGAAAACACCCGAGCAGATTAACCACCAAGGTGCCCAGCGGAAAACGATTTCCCGCTAGCGGGTAGAGTTGGGTGGTAATAAAAAATCTCGCCATGGCACCCAAGGCGCCACCTGCGGCAACGAACAACCATTGCATGGTCAATCCCTCTGATAGCGTTTTGTCGAGCTGGCCGCATCCAAAGCCCGTAGATGTCTGAGTTTTTCGCCTATTTTCCCCTCTAGCCCACGATCGGTAGGATGATAGTAGCGCCGCTCGGCAATGGGCTCGGGCAAATAGTTTTCACCGGCGGCATAGGCACCGGGCTCATCGTGGGCGTAGCGATACTCAGCGCCAAAATCCATCGACTTCATCATGCTTGTAGGCGCATTGCGAAGATGCATAGGCACATCTAATGCCGGGTCGGATTTTACATCGGCCATAGCCTGATTAAAGCCATTATACACAGCGTTACTTTTGGGGGCGCAGGCGAGATAGGTAATTGCCTGGGCTATAGCCAGCTCGCCCTCTGGGCTGCCTAATCGCTCCTGGGTATCCCAGGCGGCGAGCGCCAGCGACAGGCCGCGCGGGTCGGCATTGCCGATATCTTCACTGGCCATACGCACTACCCTGCGGGCGATATAAAGCGGATCACAACCACCATCGAGCATGCGCGCAAGCCAATAAAGTGCGCCATCGGGCGAAGTGCCGCGCACGGCTTTATGCATGGCGGAGATCTGCTCGTAAAACAGATCGCCCCCCTTATCAAAGCGGCGCACATCGCCGCCCAGCACCTCGGCCAACACCTCTTCACTGATAAGCCGGGCGCCATCGCGCTCAGGCGCAAGGTCAGCGGCCAATTCGAGCAAATTGAGGGATTTGCGCGCATCGCCATCGGCCGCATTGGCCAATATGGTGAGCGCAGCATCGGCGATGGCAATATTTTCACCACCCAATCCGCGCTCGGCATCGTTTAACGCTTGGCGAATTACACGCTCGATCAGTTCACGCTCAAGCGAGCGCAAGACGTACACTCGGCAGCGAGATAAGAGAGCGTTATTTAATTCAAAGGATGGGTTTTCGGTAGTGGCGCCAATAAAGATAAAGGTGCCGTCTTCCACAAAGGGTAAAAAAGCGTCCTGCTGAGATTTGTTAAAGCGGTGCACTTCATCGACAAATAAAATTGTGGCGCGGCCACGCATTTGCCGCTCTTGCTGCGCCACTTGCACCGCGGCGCGAATCTCTTTCACACCGGACAGTACCGCCGAGAGGGTTTCGAATCGCGCGTCGGCGCGCTCGGCAAACAGGCGGGCCAGCGAGGTTTTACCCACCCCGGGCGGGCCCCATAAAATCATTGAGTGTAGCTGGCCTTTTTCTACCGCTTCACGCAGCGGCTTACCCGCCGCCAAAATATGCTGCTGGCCGATGTAATCGTCCAGACTTCGAGGTCGCATACGCGCAGCCAGCGGTTGGTGCACGGGCTCGGTGGCAAACAAATCGCCCATATTAATCAATCAGTACGTCGACACCCTCGGGTATCGCGAATTCGAACAAAGATTCATCCACGGGCTGATTCTGCTGCGCGCTCTCGAAAGTGAACACCGTAGTTTGCCCCAAGCCGTCCAGCAGTTGAATTTGCGCCACCTGATCTGCGGCAAAAACCAGTGTCAGGGATTCAAACAGGGCGTCTTCTTCACGGGGCTCCAGCACAAATTGATTATTGACAGGTTCACTTACCTTATAAGCCTGCGCCACCTTAGCGGCCGACTCACTCAGCAAAAGCGCCGGTGTACGCTGTAAATCGTCGCTCACCTGGCGCACCGTCACCTGCATTAAATCCGGGTCGTACAACCAGATAGTTTCGCCGTTGGACACTAGCGTCTGCGGAAACGGGTCATGGGTTTGCCAGTAAAAACGTCCGGGCTTTTGCAGCACGAATTCGCCTTGGCTGCGCTCCAGCTCACTGCCGGATTCATCTTGCAAAACTTGGGTAAACTCACCTTTAAGACTCACTAACTTATGCAGCTTTTCAGTAAGCTCCACCGCCGCCTGTTGTTGCGCCAGAGCCCATGGTGTGCTGCACAATATAAGACCAGTTAAACAAGCAACTATTAATTTCATACTCAAACCTTTTCGTTCGGCGCCCATCTCTTTAAGATTTGGGCGCCAGCACCTCGCGATTACCATTGTGGCCCGCTTCAGATACGACACCGGCGGCCTCCATGGTTTCAATCAAACGCGCAGCGCGGTTGTAACCAATACGCAATTTACGCTGAACCGACGAAATGGACGCTTTACGCGAGTCGATCACAAACGCGACTGCTTCGTCGTAAAGAGCATCGCCTTCGTCATTACCGCCGTCTTCCCCGCCGGACAAACCGGGAACCGGAATATTGTTGGTACTATCGTCAATCACACCTTCCAAGTAATCGGGTTCACCGCGTTTTTTCCAATCGGCCACCACATTGTGCACTTCGTGATCGTCTACAAACGCGCCGTGCACACGCTCCGGCACGCTGGTGCCAGGAGGCAGATAGAGCATGTCACCATGACCCAGTAATTGCTCTGCCCCGCCCTGATCGAGAATAGTGCGCGAGTCGATCTTGGAGGACACCTGAAACGCCATCCGGGTGGGCACATTGGCTTTAATCAAGCCGGTAATCACATCCACCGATGGACGCTGGGTCGCCAAAATCAGGTGAATCCCAGCGGCCCGGGCTTTTTGAGCAATTCGGGCAATCAATTGTTCCACTTTTTTACCGACAATCATCATCATGTCGGCGAATTCGTCGATAACCACCACAATGGCGGGCAGGGTTTCCAGGTTTGGCGGAGTCGCCTCGGCGCTACCCGGCTCATAGTGCTCATCGGGTTTAAACAGTGGGTCCGGGATCGGTGTGCCGGCTTTTTCCGCCTCCTCTATTTTGCGATTAAAGCCCGCCAGGTTACGCACCCCCATGGCCGCCATCAGTTTATAGCGACGCTCCATTTCCCCTACACACCAGCGCAAACCGTTGGCGGCATCGTTCATATCGGTAATAACCGGCGTCAGCAAATGCGGAATACCCTCGTAGACCGACAATTCCAACATTTTCGGGTCCACCAGAATCAAGCGCACATCTTTAGGGGAGGATTTGTACAGCAGCGACAGCAGCATCACATTCACCCCCACCGATTTACCAGAACCCGTAGTACCGGCCACCAGCAAATGCGGCATACGCGCTAAGTCGGCAATAACCGGCTCACCGGCAATATTGTGCCCAAGGGCCATGGTCAAACGCGATTTGGCTTTTTCGTAGGGCTCTGACGACAAGACTTCGCTCAAGCGCACCATTTCGCGGTGCTCGTTGGGTATCTCAATCCCCATCACCGAACGCCCAGGTATTACCTCCACAACCCGCACACTGATCACGGCCAGGGAACGCGCCAGGTCTTTGGCGAGGTTGGTAATACGGCTGGCTTTAACCCCCGGGGCAGGTTGAATCTCAAACCGGGTAACCACTGGGCCAGGCTGCACGGACACGACTTCAATATCGATACCAAAATCCTTGAGTTTTAACTCCAACAGCTTTGACATGGCCTCCAGCGACTCTTTGGAAAAGGCTTTGTCACTGTGCTTATCGGCCGGGTCCAACAGACTGATGGGTGGCAAATCCCCGACCGGGGTATCGTCCTTACCAAACAGCGGCACTTGTTTTTCCTGCACCGCGCGTTTGCTGGGCGCAGGCTTTTTTACCGGCTCGCTGATCGTGGGCGGCACCCGCTTAGCCTCAGTTTTCTTGCGGGTTTCAATCACTTCGCGGCGCTCGCGCTGTTGCTTATCCGCGCTGCGCTTTTCGTTTCTAGCGCTGCGCCAGTGTGCCAATTTTTCTCCGGCCAAGCGCCAGCCCTGCAGCACTTTGCGCCCGATATCATCCATCAAGCCCAGCCATGAAAGGTCGGTAAATATCGTTAAACCAAAGAAAAACATCGCCAATAGCAGTAAAGTGCCCCCGGTATGGCTGAAGGCGCCAGCTACGGCTTCGGCCACCGACAACCCCAGATAGCCGCCGTCAGAAAACGGAAGTGTTGATTCACGCCCCCCCACATGCAGGACAGCAAGGCCAGTGCCCGCCACCATCACCAACACCAGACCGACAGTACGCAGCCCCAGCAGCACTGGGTCAAACTCCGGCGGATGCGCGCGATCGCGAATAATCAACCAGGCGCGGTAACCGAGCATCAAGGGGAATAAAAATGACAAGTATCCAAACAGAGAGAAAAACACATCGGCCAGCCAGGCGCCGGCCGGCCCCCCCGCATTTTGCACACGCAGGTTTTCCCCGGTGCGCGACCAACCGGGATCGCCCGCATCATAGGTCAGCAGCGTCAGCAGCAGTAATCCACAGGCGGCCACCAGACCAATGAGGGCCCCTTCACGTAAATAACGCATAATCATGGTAGATTCGCCTTGCTCTCTCGCTGCAGCTTTTGTACTTTTTTTGCTCAAACGTTCTAACCCCATTCACTATCTTTGATCGTCGCGGCGTGCGGGGCGCTATTGTAAAGCAAGCCCGCCCCGCTTCGCAGTGCAGCAGTCGGCAGCTATATCATCTTACAGGCTGATTAAAAATACCAATACCAGGTATTGAAGACTACAATTTTGCCCATACTAATTGATTCACTTATGATTGACGCCAATTTATTACCCCCGCAGATTTTTCTAAAAGGATTCTATTCAAATGAGCGAAGCTAAACACCACCGCCTGATTGTTCTGGGCTCTGGCCCCGCTGGCTACACGGCCGCTATTTACGCCGCCCGTGCCAACCTCAAGCCAGTGGTTATTACCGGCATGCAGCAGGGCGGCCAGCTGACCACCACCACAGAAGTTGAAAACTGGCCCGGCGGCGTTTCCGACCTGCAAGGCCCAGATTTAATGGTGCAAATGCAGCAGCACGCAGAGCGCTTTGATACCGAAATTATTTTTGACCATATCAACGAAGCAGATCTGTCAAAGCGCCCATTCACCCTCAAGGGTACCGAAACTTACACCTGCGACGCGCTGATTATTGCCACCGGGGCCTCGGCTCAGTATCTGGGCCTGCCTTCGGAAGAAGCATTTATGGGTAAAGGCGTTAGCGCTTGCGCTACCTGTGACGGCTTCTTCTATCGCGACCAAAAGGTAGCCGTAGTGGGCGGCGGTAATACCGCTGTGGAAGAGGCATTGTACCTGTCCAATATCGCCAGCGAAGTGACGCTGATTCACCGTCGCGATTCACTGCGTTCAGAAAAAATCCTGCAAGATAAGTTGTTTGCCAAAGAGAACATTAAAATTCTCTGGAATCACACTCTGGATGAAGTGCTGGGCGACGACAGCGGCGTAACCGGCCTGCGTCTGAACAACCTTGAGGCGGGCGACACCACTGAGATCGACGTATCGGGCGTGTTTATTGCCATCGGTCATAAACCCAATACCGACATCTTTGCCGGCCAGCTTGACATGAAAGACGGTTACATCAAAATCAACAGCGGTCTTGAAGGTAATGCCACTGCCACCAGTGTTGAAGGTGTTTATGCAGCGGGCGATGTATCTGACCACATCTACCGCCAGGCGATCACCTCCGCCGGCGCCGGCTGTATGGCCGCTCTGGATGCAGAGAAGTTTCTCGACGACTGATAGTCGCGAAACTTTTGCGTACAATAGCGGCGGGGGTTAACACCTTCGCCGTTTTTGTTTGTATGCGCACAATGCCTGCCAGAGACACCTTATGATTCAATTGCCGTGGCTCAACGACGACCCCGCCCTATTTCCGCCGCTGGACACAGCACTTGATGACCCTGACGGTCTGCTCGCCGCTGGCGGCGATCTTAAACCACAGCGCATTGTCAACGCTTATGCACAGGGCATATTTCCCTGGTATGAGCAAGACCAACCCATTCTCTGGTGGAGCCCAAACCCGCGCACAGTATTGCACCCGAGCGAGGTTCACTTATCGCGCTCGCTACGCAAGCAGCTGCGCAAAGCCCCTTTTGAATTGCGGTTCGATACCGCCTTTAGCACAGTAATGCAGGCCTGCGCGGCGCCGCGCCGAGGCGCGGGTGGTACCTGGATCACACCGCAAATGCACAAAGCTTATTGCGATTTACACGAGTTAGGCATCACCCACAGTGTCGAGATGTGGCAAGGCGACGACTTGGTGGGCGGGCTATACGGTTTGGCGCTGGGACGGGTGTTTTTTGGCGAGTCCATGTTTGCACGGCGGGACAATGCATCGAAAATCGCTTTTGCCAGTCTGTGTTATTACCTAAACGACTGGGGGTTTGAACTCATCGACTGCCAGGTTGCCAGTGACCACCTGTTTAGCCTCGGCGCCTACGAAATACCCCGCGAGGAATTTGCTCAACGGTTGAACAACTTGATTGGGCACAGCACTGCCTCACCCTGGCCATGTGAATTATATGGACTAGATTACCCTTTCTAAGCACAGGCAAATGCTCTAGAGTAAACTCGGGTTAAGGAGACAGACAGTATGAGCGACTTATCCAGCCTGAAACTCTTTGCTACTGCCCCTCATCCATGTAGCTATCTTAAAGGCGAAGAAGCGACCACGGTTTTTATCGATCCTGCGGCCGAAGTGGATCAGGATTTATATTCGCAGCTTTCTCAACTGGGATTCCGTCGCAGCGGAGGTCATTTATACCGCCCCCATTGCGCGGCTTGCCAAGCCTGTGTGTCCTGCCGCATCCCCGTGCGCCGTTTCAAACCCAATCGCAGCCAAAAGCGCTGCATCAAGAAAAACTCCGATCTGCAACTGCAGCTGGTAAACAGCATTCAGACGGATGAGCATTACCGGCTCTATGAGCACTACATCAACACCCGCCATGCCGATGGTGACATGTACCCGCCCACCCGGGAACAGTACGAGGCGTTTCTCAGCGCCGAATGGGGCACCACTCGATACATTGAGTATCGGTATCAGGGGTGCCTATTGGGGGTCGCCGTCTGCGATGAGCTAAAAGACGGCCTGTCGGCGGTTTACACATTTTTTGACAGCACCGAGGCCAAACGCAGCTTGGGCGCCTACGCTATTTTGGCGCAAATCAGTAAGGCCCAAGACATGGGCCTGGAATACGTATACCTGGGTTACTGGATTCGCAACTGCCAGAAAATGGCGTATAAAACCCAGTACCGGCCGCTACAACTGCTGATCAATAAGCACTGGGTTAATTTGAATTAAACTCAGATAGTGAAAATCGCCCTTCGGACTTGGCTATTGCGTGCTTTTCAGGCACAATTGCCGCCTTTTCGCGCAACTGCAAAGACAAATTGAGGATTCTGCCGAATGGCGAAAGACGATGTAATCGAATTTGAAGGCGAGGTTGTAGACACTCTGCCAAACACCACTTTCCGCGTAAAACTGGAAAACGGCCACGTAGTGACTGCACATATCTCGGGCAAAATGCGTAAAAACTACATCCGCATTCTGACCGGCGACAAAGTAAAGGTAGAGATGACCCCCTACGACCTGACCAAAGGCCGTATCACCTACCGCGCCCGTTAATACCTTATTTCAACAAAAGCCCCCTTTATGGGGCTTTTGTTTATCCCCCTTCCCTTTTTGACCCAAATCAAAACCGACCCAAACACTCGGTGATATGTTGCGCCTCCAAAGTCACCGATTGAGGCGATTGAGTGCAAAGCGATCAGGATTTAGTGTTTCAAAGTTATGGCCGCTGCTGTAACCGCGATACATTTTTTAGCGATTTTTACGACAACTTTATGGGAAAGTCCGACGAGGTCCGGCAGATGTTCGTCGATACCGACATGCCCGCCCAACGGCATTTACTGCGCAACGGGATTATGCAGCTGATTCTGTTTTCCCGCGGCCTTCCTGGTACCAAACTCAAAGCACTGGGCAAAAGTCACAATCGCGATGGATACAACATACGCCCGCACCTCTATAACACTTGGCTGGAAGCGCTGCTTGAGACTCTACGCAAACACGACCCGGTGTATAACGAGAGAATTGATACCGCCTGGCGGCGCGCTTTAGCGCCCGGCATTGACCTGATTAAAGGTGCTTATTGAATCAACTGGCACCCACAAAAAAGCCCCGCCTACGGGGGGCTTTTAAGTTTTACGCCGACAAAGGACCTAAACAGGATCATCAAGCTGGGGCGGGCTCTTTAACCTCAAACTCCAGTGCCAGCTGGCCGTCTTCGCCCACATCGACAGACACTGTGCCGCCGCCGGAAAGCTCACCAAACAGCACCGCTTCAGCCAAAGGCTTCTTAACCTTTTCCTGTATAAGACGAGCCATGGGGCGAGCACCCATTTTTTCATCATAGCCCTGCTCCGCAAGCCATTTACGCGCAGCGCTACTGACCTCCAGATTGACTTTTTTCTCATCCAGCTGCGCTTGCAACTCGGTAAGAAACTTGTCCACCACGGTTTCCACCACAGAAAGTGGTAGAGCACCAAACTGAACCGTGGCATCAAGACGGTTGCGAAACTCAGGCGTAAACATCTTCTTAATCGCCTCTATACCGTCAGTGGAGTGATCCTGCTTGGTGAAGCCTATAGAGGCGCGGCTCACATCTTCAGCACCGGCATTCGTTGTCATGATCAAAATGACATTGCGGAAGTCGGCCTTGCGACCGTTGTTGTCGGTCAAAGTACCGTGATCCATCACCTGTAACAGCAGGTTGAAAACATCGGGGTGCGCTTTTTCGATTTCGTCCAATAAAACCACACTGTGAGGGCTTTTGGTGACAGCATCGGTAAGAAGACCGCCCTGGTCGAAACCCACATAGCCCGGAGGCGCACCAATTAACCGCGAAACAGTATGCCGCTCCATATACTCAGACATGTCAAACCGGATCAGCTCGACTCCCAAGCATTTGGCCAATTGTCGGCTAACCTCGGTTTTACCCACACCTGTTGGACCGGCAAATAGAAATGAGCCGATAGGCTTATCGCCACTGCGTAGCCCGGCGCGTGCGAGCTTAATCGCGGTAGAGAGTGTATCAATGGCCTCATCCTGACCAAACACGGTCATTTTCAGATTGTCATCCAACTTGCGCAGCTGTTCCAGGTCATTGGATGAAACGCTCTTGGGCGGTATCCGGGCAATCTTCGCCACCACTGCTTCCACATCCGACACACTAACAGTCTTTTTGCGCTTGCTGGGCGGCTGCAACTGCTGATAAGCACCCGCCTCGTCAATCACATCAATGGCTTTGTCGGGTAGAAAGCGGTCATTAATGTAACGCTCGGATAGCTCGGCCGCCGCCTTTAATGCGGGCTCGGTATAGCGCAAGCCATGGTGCTCCTCAAAATGCTTTTTCAAGCCTTTGAGAATCTGATAGGTTTCATCGACGCTTGGCTCTACCACGTCCACCTTCTGAAAGCGGCGCGACAGGGCGCGGTCTTTCTCAAAAATGCCGCGATACTCCTGATAGGTAGTAGAGCCCATGCAGCGCAACTGGCCGGAGCTGAGTAGCGGCTTTAGCAAATTAGAGGCGTCCATCACGCCACCGGAGGCGGCACCCGCACCGATAATGGTGTGAATCTCGTCGATAAACAAAATAGAGTGCGGCTGCTTTTTTAGCTCTTGCAGTAAGCCTTTAAACCGCTTTTCAAAATCACCACGGTATTTGGTGCCAGCTAACAGCGCGCCCATATCAAGGGAGTAAACCACACTGGAGGCCAGCGCCTCGGGCACCTCGCCATCAACGATGCGCTTGGCCAAGCCCTCGGCAATCGCGGTTTTACCCACGCCGGATTCACCCACCAGCAACGGGTTATTTTTGCGCCGGCGCGACAGCACCTGAGACACCCGTTCCAGCTCAAAACTGCGGCCGATCAGCGGATCGATCTTGCCACTGGCAGCAAGCTCATTCAGGTTACTGGCAAAATTTTCCAGCGGGCTCTGCGAGGGTTGCTCCACCCCCAGGGTCTCGTCGTCGGCCTGTTCATGGGAGCCGTCTTCCGAGCCATGCTCGTGCCCGGCGACTTTTTGAATCCCGTGGGTGATGTAATTGACGATATCAATACGCGCTATGCTCTGTTGCTTCAGGTAATAAACCGCCTGGCTTTCCTGTTCACTGAATATAGCGACCAGAACGTTGGCGCCCGTTACTTCTTGCTTGCCCGAAGACTGCACATGAAAAACCGCGCGCTGAAGCACCCGCTGAAAACCTAAAGTTGGCTGAGTTTCGCGCTCATCGTCATTTTCGGGTAACAGTGGTGTGGTGGAATCCACAAACTCAATCAGCTCCCGTCGCAGAACCACCAGATCTGCACCACAGGCACGCAACACCATGGCGGCCGATTCGTTATCAATCAACGCCAATAGTAGGTGCTCGACGGTCATAAACTCATGCCGTTTGCTGCGAGCGCCTTTAAATGCCATGTTCAGGGTGACTTCAAGATCTTTACTTAACATCTAGGGTACCTCTCTAGGGAGCAAAACCCACTGTCAGCTCTCTGACAGTGTTACCACTTAATCGCTGTCTTCATCCCCGTCCACTACTTCAATTTCGCACAACAGTGGATGCTCATTGTCCTTCGCGAACTGGTTTACCTGGGCCGCCTTGGTTTCGGCGACGTCCCGGGTGTATATACCGCACACCGCTTTACCCTGGGTGTGTACGGTCAGCATGATATGTGTAGCCTTTTCACGATCCATGCCAAAAAACGCTTCAAGTATGTGAACCACAAACTCCATCGGCGTGTAATCGTCGTTATGCATAACAACTTTATACATAGAGGGACGCTTAAGTTGCGGCGGCGATTCCTGTACCGCAACGCCCTCGTCAAAGTCGTAGTCATCATCGTCTTTCTGACCACGAATTTGATTTAATGTTAGTCGATAGTTTTCAAACTTTCCCATATACATCACAAGAATCTGGCACTTACGGAAGGAGGTTAATTTCCTCTCATTGTAACCCATGCTTAAACGTCAGGGTTACGCTTACACTTGACAAGCCCATGCGGGTCGGCTAAAAAGACCCAACTGGTCAAAATTTCATCAGACCGACCTCGGGCTTGCCACAGCCCACTCCGCTTTGGCGGATAACTAATAATAACGAAGCGCGCAGTCCCCATTACGCGCCTGTAATTAGAAGGAATTACGCTATGCCTACAGGTACCGTCAAATGGTTTAACAATGCCAAAGGCTACGGATTCATCCTCCCCGACGAAGGCAACGAAGACCTTTTCGCCCACTATTCAGCTATTGATATGGACGGTTATAAAACGCTCAAAGCTGGTCAGGCAGTCACTTTCGAAGTCTCTCGCGGCGATAAAGGCTTCCACGCCGTGAACATTAGCCTACCCGAGCGACCACACTAATGCAGTAGCAAACCACGATACAAGTCAGCCCGACGACCCTCAACAAATGCCGGGCACTAGGCTAAACTGTCGGGCCATTGTCGCTTGGGCTCTCCTTAATCTATGGCCAAACTTGTGCTTTTCAACAAGCCCTACGGGGTATTGTGTCAATTTACCGACTCTCAGGGCCGCCCCACCCTGGCTGATCACATCAAACAGCCGGGCATCTATGCCGCTGGGCGACTGGACAGAGACTCTGAAGGCCTACTGCTTCTGACCGCTGACGGCGCCCTCGCACAGAGGGTGACCAACCCACGCAATAAACTGCCTAAAACCTATTGGGTTCAGGTAGAAGGTACGCCATGCAAGCAGGCTTTGGATCAATTGCGCACAGGCGTTGAGTTAAACGACGGCCCAACCCGCCCCGCCAAAGTTTCGAGTATGCAGCCGCCGCAACTCTGGACCCGGGACAACCCGGTACGCGAACGGAAAAACATCCCAACCGCCTGGCTCAGCATCACCATCAGCGAAGGACGCAACCGCCAGGTACGACGCATGACCGCCGCCGTGGGTTTACCCACATTGCGACTGGTGCGCAGCGCAATCGGACAATGGCAGCTAAACCAGCTTCAGCCTGGTGAATTTGTCGAAACCCAAGTCCACCTACCCCAACCGCCGAAGGCAAAATCACGCCCACGTCACAAACGCCGCCCATTATGAACTTTACTCCCCATGTTACCGTCGCCTGCATTATCGAGCGCAAAGGCCGCTTTTTGCTGGTGCGCGAACTGATTGATGGAAAAGAGAGAATCAACCAGCCAGCGGGGCATTTAGAAGCCGGCGAAACGCTGCAACAGGCCGCTATCCGGGAAACTTTGGAAGAAACCGGCTGGCATATTGAACTGACGGGTGTTGCTGGTATCGATTTATACACCGCCCCCGCCAACGGCGTTACATACGTCAGAACCACATTTATTGGCACTGCCTTACAACAAGAGCCCAATGCCGAACTGGATGCCGGAATTATCGCTCCGGTATGGCTCTCTCGCGATGAGCTGGCCAAACGCAAGGCGGAGCTTCGCAGCCCCATGGTGCTGAATATTGTCGATCAGTATTTGGCCGGGCGTCGCTACCCACTGGAGGTCGTGGGCCAGCACGGGTAAAATGCCCGCCCGGTAACCACCCAGCACAGCAGTATTATGACTCAAACACCGCAAACCGTTATCGTCGGCATGTCCGGCGGCGTCGATTCGTCCGTTTCCGCACTCTTGCTGATGCAGCAGGGCTACCGTGTGGAAGGCCTGTTTATGAAAAATTGGGAGGAAGACGACGGCACTGAATACTGCACCGCCAAAGAAGATTTGGCCGACGCGCAAAAAGTTTGCGATAAATTGGGCATTAAACTGCACACGGCCAACTTTGCCGCCGAGTACTGGGATAATGTCTTCGAACACTTTCTGGCTGAATACCAAGCCGGTCGCACGCCTAACCCGGATATTCTCTGTAACCGCGAAATCAAGTTTAAGGTGTTTTTAGAGTATGCCGAGATGCTGGGTGCAGATTTAATCGCCACCGGTCATTATGTGCGCCGTCAGGACCGCGGCGGCCACACCTACCTGCTACGCGGCCTGGATAACAACAAAGATCAAAGCTATTTTCTGCACGCCGTGTCCGAGGCGGAATTCAGCAAAACACTGTTCCCGGTGGGTGAGTTGGAAAAGCCAGAGGTGCGCGCCATAGCCCAGCAGCACGATCTGATCACCCACAATAAAAAAGACAGCACTGGCATCTGCTTTATCGGTGAGCGCCGCTTTAAAGATTTCCTGCAGCAATATTTGCCCGCCCAGCCCGGCAATATTGAAGACCAGGAGGGGCGCGTCATTGGCCAGCACAGCGGCTTGATGTATCACACCATCGGTCAGCGCCAGGGACTAGGTATTGGCGGTGTTAAAGATGCCAGTGACGAGCCCTGGTTTGTGGTGGGTAAAGATCTGGAGCGCAATGTTCTGCTCGCCGCCCAGGGCACCGAGAACCCGTTGCTGTACACCAACTACTTGCAGGCAACCGATGCGCACTGGATTAATGGCGCGCCGCCAGCGACGTCTTTAAATGTCACCGCCAAAACCCGCTACCGCCAACCCGATCAAGCCTGCCGGGTTGAAATTGAGGGCGATAAACTCAAGGTTTGGTTTGATACACCGCAACGCGCCGTAACTCCGGGACAATCCGTGGTTTTCTACCAGGGAGATGTCTGTATGGGTGGCGCCGTTATCGAATTCAGCGACAACCGCTAAGACGCAGGACGATTCAATTTGACACGCAAGAAAAACTGGCGCGACATCACGCTCGCCGCAGCGGGTATTATGCAGGCGACAACGCTGGTAGATCAGCTCGCTCGCACCGGATTTACCCCCACAGATGCCTACCGCTGCAGCATCAACAGCTTGTTCCAACTCAACCCGGCCGACACCCTAAGTGTTTATGGCGGCTCGGTGGACGACCTGCGCCTGGGGCTGGAAGCGCTGCGCGACTTACTTATCTCCAGCCGCCAGCTGCAAAACCATACCGTGCGCTACAGCGCCGGCATCTTGCATTTACAAGGCCGCTTGAGCAAACGTCGCGATATGCTCGGAGTGATTGCCAGTCGCCTCGAGCAAGCTGCGCAGCAGGCAGAGCATTTTGACGTTACTCACGAGAATGTGATCGCCAATATCGCCGACATTTATAGCGCCACGCTGAGCCAGTTTCGCTTTCGCATCCAGGTGGCCGGCGACCCTAACTTTCTACAGCAGCAGCGGGTAGCTAACCAAGTTCGGGCCCTGCTATTAGCCGCGATACGCTCGGCCACTCTCTGGCGCCAGGTGGGCGGGTCGCGATTGCAAATCATAATGCAGCGGAAAAGATTACTCGCGGAAACAGAGAGCCTACTGCGGCAAGTTCGCCTCTGATAATCCACCTGAAACCAGGTCCGTTTTGGGGTATCATAGCGCCCCATTAATTTTCACCTTGCAACCCATAAACCCTGCGAGACCGCCCATGGAATTATCTCCCCTGAGCGCTGTATCCCCCGTTGACGGCCGATACGGCAGTAAAACCTCTGCACTGCGCACTATTTTTAGCGAATTCGGCCTGATTCACTGCCGGGTAGAAGTGGAAGTGCGCTGGCTGCAACAGCTAAGCCGCCTAGAAGGCGTCAGCGAAGTTGCCACCTTTAGCGAGGCCACCCACAAGCAGTTGGATGCCATTGTCAGCGAGTTTAGTGAGGCCGACGCCCAGGCGGTTAAAGACATCGAACGCACCACCAACCACGATGTTAAAGCGGTTGAGTACTTTTTAAAGAAAAAGTTTGCCGGCAACAGCGAGCTGGAGGCGGTGCTGGAATTTGTGCACTTTGCCTGCACCAGCGAAGACATTAACAATCTGTCACACGGGCTGATGCTCAAACGCGGTCGCGATGTACTGCTGCAAGAAGCGCGCGCCATCAGCGATGGTATAGCCAAACTGGCCCACGATTATGCCGCCGACCCCATGCTGTCGCGCACCCACGGGCAAACTGCCAGCCCCACCACTGTCGGTAAAGAGCTGGCTAACGTAGTCGCCCGCCTGCGCCGTCAACTGGCACAAATTGAAGCGGTTGAGCTACTGGGCAAAATTAACGGCGCTGTAGGTAATTACAACGCGCATTTATCGGCGTATCCCGACGTAGACTGGCAGGCCAATGCAGAGGCTTTCGTCACCAGCTTAGGTTTGAGCTGGAACCCCTACACCACGCAAATTGAGCCACACGATTATATCGCCGAGCTGTTCGATGCCATCGCTCGCTTTAACACCATAGTCATCGACTTTGATCGAGATATCTGGGGCTATATTTCGCTGGGCTATTTCAAGCAAAAAACCATCGCTGGTGAAGTGGGCTCATCCACCATGCCACACAAGGTAAACCCAATCGATTTTGAAAACTCTGAGGGCAACCTCGGTATCGGCAACGCCGTATTTTCACACTTGGCGCAAAAGCTTCCCATCTCCCGCTGGCAGCGCGATTTAACCGACTCTACCGTGTTACGCAATATGGGTGTGGGTTTTGGTTACAGCTTAATCGCCTACGCCTCCACCTTAAAAGGTATTGGCAAGCTGGAAATTAATCGCGCCCGCCTCGCCGAAGATTTGGATAACGCCTGGGAAGTACTGGCCGAGCCAATTCAAACCATTATGCGCCGCTACGCAGTTGCTGAGCCCTATGAAAAACTTAAAGCACTGACCCGCGGACAGGCTATTACCCGCGAAGTGTTGGCTGAGTTTGTCGAGACTTTAGACATTCCAGAGCATGCCAAGCAAACCATTCGCGAATTGACGCCCGCGAACTATATTGGCAACGCCGAAGCTCAAGCTCGCGACATTTAATTCGAGGGGAGCCAAGCTCCCCTTTCTTTTGCCTATGAATAGCTCTCCTCTCACTCAGCTGGGCCCTGTTAGCGTCAAAGACTTTTTACGCGACTATTGGCAGCGCCAGGCCGTTTTTTTACCCGACGCTATTACAGATTTTGCTTCACCACTTACCCCAGAGGAACTTGCGGGCCTCGCCCTCGAAGAAGACGTAGAGTCGCGTTTAATCACGCATTCGGCCGACGCCCCCTGGCAGCTGGAAAACGGCCCTTTCGATGAAGAGCGCTTTCTCAATTTGCCGGAATCTGAATGGACACTGCTGGTGCAGGCTGTTGACCAGCTGGTTCCAGAGGTACAACGCCTACTGCAGCAATTTCGCTTTCTTCCCAGCTGGCGCTTGGATGACGTAATGGTCAGCTATGCTCCCACAGGCGGAAGTGTCGGGCCTCATTTTGACTACTATGATGTATTTTTACTGCAGGGCGCCGGAACCCGCGAGTGGCAAATTGGACAGCACTGCGACAACGCTAGCGAAACCTTAGAGGGAACCCCGCTCAAGATACTGAAAGAATTTAAACCTGTGCACACGTTTATCGCCAAGCCTGGAGATATCGTATATATCCCACCTGGGGTAGCACACTGGGGCACCGCCCTGGATAACGAGTGCATCACTTACTCAATCGGTTTTCGAGCTCCCAGCATTGCCGACATTCTCTGTGAATTCAGTCAAGAGGTAGCAAGCGAGCTGTCAAACGACCAGCGCTATCGCGACAACCTGCACGATAACTTCAACCACCCAGGGGAAATTTCCGCCACAACGGTGCAGCAGCTGCGCAGTATTCTCCACGCTCAACTGACCGACCAACGCCTTGCGCGCTGGTTTGGCCGCTATATGAGTGAAGCAAAGTACCCCGAGCAAGAATGCCCAGCTACGCAAATAAGCGAGCAGGATTTTTCCGCATTTTTGCAACAAAACATACATCTCAAGCAGGCACCAGAGGCCAGATTCAGCTACCTCAAAGATGACGAAAATTGCTATCTGTTTGTTAACGGAGAAGAATTCAGCTGCCCGCTCACACTTGCCGAAATACTGTGTAACCAGACTGACTTTGAGCTACAAGCATTGGATGCGGCGGGCGATCAGCAAAAGCGTGGCTTACTAATTGAATTACTAAACCATGGCTGGCTCGAAGCCTATGAAGCCTGAGTGCCGCGAGTTACGCTGGTGCCGCCATCACCCGAGTTTGGCGAAATTGCGTTGCGAGGTATTTATTCGCGAGCAGCAGGTGCCGCTTGCGGATGAATGGGATGGCCTAGACCCTAGCGCCTGGCATTTTGGGGTGTTTATTGACAATCAGCTGGTAGGCTGTGCCCGGGTTGTGCGCGATACCTGGCAGCAGCGCGAGGCACTCCACCTGGGGCGAGTGGCTGTAGCTAAGCAGTGCCGCAACCGCCGCTTGGGTACAGCACTGATAGACTATATTTTACGCTGGGCGGAGCCGTCCCTACCGTTGTTTTTATACGCACAAATTAACGCCATAGAGTTTTATCAACAATTCGGCTTTAGTGTCTGTAGCGAGGTCTTTATGGACGCGGGCATCCCCCATCAGGCCATGCTGTACCAGTATCGCTAACCCTGGCCACAGGAGCTTGCATGCACTCATCAGACGATCTTAACCAACAACACCTGCAAAGGTTAGAATCACTGCAGGAGTTTATCGATCACACTCACAAGATTATCGGCCTCGGACGCCGCAAGCTGTCAATTCTGAGCCACCAGCTTGACCCCTATATCTATCACCGCGAGGACACTTCGCGCCTTGTGTCTCGCTTTTGTCGCCAATCGCGCGATGCGCAAGTGCGTATTCTGGTTCGCGATACCAGCGATCTGGTCGACCGGGGTCACTTGCTGGCCAAACTGCATCAGCGCCTGCCAAGCAAAGTACAGCTACGTAAACTGACCATCGAGCCTACCAATGTGCAAATGGGATTTTTAATTGTCGACACTCAGTACCTGCTGTACAAAAACGACGACCTTCAGCACTCGGGCTTTGCCAATTATCGCGCGTTTGCCGAAATTAAAAACCTCATGGAAGACTTCGACCGGGCTTGGGAACATGGAGAACCGGACCCGAACTTGCGTATCTTGAATATTTAGATCCCAAACTTGCACACCTCGCACTAATAGCGCGCAGCCACAGCGATTGAATGTAAAAATTGAGCTATTTTCCCTGTTTAAACCACTTTTTTCTTGCTGAGTACTTTTATATCCTTTATATATAGGCTTATTCGCCACCGGCGCCACCTTGCAAGCAAGTTAGCCGGCTTGATACCAAGCGAATAGGTACTAAAGCCTGTTTACACCATTCACACCATTAAAAGGAAAGAATTATGGCTGCCAGAAAAGCTACCGCAAAGAAAGCGCCTGCCAAAAAAGCTGCCGCCAAGAAAGCGGCTCCTAAAGCCGCACCGGCTAAAAAAATTACTGCAGTGCGCGAGCGCTACAACAAAACGCAAATCTTGAACCAGATTGCTGAAAATACCGAGCTGAGTAAGAAGCAGGTTCAAGCGGTGCTGGACGAGCTGTCTGATGTGATCGAAGGCCACATTAAAAAACGCGCCTGCGGCGAGTTTGTACTGCCCGGCCTGCTGAAAATCCAAACCGTGAAAAAGCCAGCCACCAAGGCTCGCAAAGGTATCAACCCCTTCACCGGTGAAGAAACCGTCTTTAAAGCCAAACCAGCGACCACTACTGTAAAACTTCGGCCGCTGAAGAAACTGAAAGAAATGGCGCTGTAACACACGCCCCAATAAAAACCCCGCAAATGCGGGGTTTTTTCTATCGGCTCTGACTTTAACAATCGATTTTAGGTGCGGGCGCCGTGACCGAGCGTATATCTGCCCCTTCGCTGAGCACCGAAAACCCCTCCCCCGCTAACGCATTGGCCAGTTTTTCGATGCGCGAGCGCAAAATCTCAGGTTCATACTCTTTGGGTGTTAATTTGCCCCACACAGGTCCCGGCCAGGCGGGGTCATCTTTATAGCGGGCAATATGATGCAAATGCAATTGCGCTACCTGGTTGCCCAGTGTGGCAATATTCATCTTATCGGCGTCAAACACACTGTCCATGACCTCGGCGAGGCGGCTCGACTCGCGAATCAGCTGTTGCTGATCCTCGTCAGATAAATGGTAGAGCTCGTAGGTATTCTCCCGCTCCGGCACCAGTATGCACCAGGGGTAGTTGGCATCTCGCGACAGCAATAGCAGCGACAGGCTAAAGCGCCCTACCACAAAGGTGTCATCGCGCAGTTTCTGATCCAGTGAAAACATAACAGGCTCCCGTAAACGGTCGTTGAGATCTGTACCCGGGCGTTGAAGCTGCGTAGAATACCGGTGGCCGGTCTAACGCCCGCTCCGGGTAGTATTAGACTCCAGAATACACCACCTATTGATTATAGTAAGCAAGAATCCGACTATGCGCTCCAGCCGTTTTTTAATTGCCACCCTAAAAGAAACGCCCGCCGATGCCGAAGTAATCAGCCACCAGCTGATGCTACGTGCGGGCATGATCCGCAAATTGGCCTCGGGCCTGTACACCTGGCTCCCGCTGGGCCTGCGCGTTTTGCGCAAGGTCGAGCGCATTGTGCGCGAGGAAATGGACAAATCCGGCGCGCAGGAAGTTCTGATGCCCGTGGTGCAGCCGGCCGAACTATGGCAAGACTCCGGCCGCTGGGAGCAGTATGGCCCCGAGCTGCTGCGCATTCACGATCGCCACGAGCGCGACTTTTGCCTGGGCCCCACCCATGAAGAGGTGATTACCGACCTGGCGCGCAATGAACTGTCCAGTTACAAACAACTGCCCGCTAACTTTTATCAAATTCAAACCAAATTCCGCGATGAGATTCGCCCCCGTTTTGGCGTTATGCGCTCACGCGAATTTATTATGAAAGACGCCTACTCTTTCCACAGCTCTCACGAGTGTTTGCAGCAAACCTACGAGGTGATGCATCAAACTTATTGCAACATCTTCGATCGTATCGGCCTCGCCTACCGTCCGGTGCTGGCGGATACCGGTTCTATTGGCGGCGCCTTTTCACACGAGTTTCACGTTCTGGCCGAAAGCGGCGAAGACGCTATCGCCTTTAGCGATGGCTCTGACTACGCCGCCAACATCGAAAAAGCCGAAGCCTTGCCCCCCGCCACTGAACGCCCGGCACCCGGCGCCGAAATGCAAGAGGTGGCCACGCCCGGTAAACACAGCATTGAAGAGGTCGCCAAGTTTTTAAGCTTGAACGCTGCCCAGACGCTAAAAACCCTAGTCGTTCTGGGTGAGACAGACGAAGAAAAAGCGCAGGCACCGCTGGTTGCACTGGTGGTGCGTGGTGACCATGAGCTCAACGATATTAAGGCGGAAAAGCTCGCTGGCGTCGCTTCGCCGCTGACCTTTGCGCCCGAAGAGCGGATTCGCGCCGAGCTTGGCGTGGGCCCTGGCTCCATTGGTCCGGTTAACCTTTCCATTCGCACCATTGCCGATCACAGCGCGCTCGCACTGGCGGATTTTGCCTGTGGCGCCAACAAAGATGGCTACCACCTCACAGGCGTCAACTGGGTGCGTGATCTGCCCCTTGCCGAAGCGGCGGATATTCGCAATATCGTCGCCGGCGACCCCAGCCCCTGCGGTAAGGGCAACCTCGAAATCAAACGCGGCATTGAAGTGGGTCATATTTTCCAGCTGGGCAATAAATACTCCGAAGCCATGGTCGCCAAGGTGCTGGACGAAAACGGCAAAGAGCAGACTATGATCATGGGTTGCTACGGTATCGGCGTGACCCGCGTAGTCGCCTCTGCTATTGAGCAAAACTACGACGAAAACGGTATTATCTGGCCCGACAGCATTGCGCCTTTCCAGGTAGCCATTGTGCCCATTAACATGCATAAATCTGAGCGCGTGGCTGAACTGTGTGAAAGCCTGTATCAGCAATTAAGCGAAGCCGGTGTGGATGTACTGTTTATGGACGAGAAAAACGCCCGCTTGGGCGTGCTATTGGCGAATACAGACCTCATGGGTATTCCCCACCGAATCGTCATCGGCGAGCGCGGCCTGGAGGCTGGCACGGTGGAATACAAAGGTCGTCGCGACAGCGAGAAACAAGATGTCAGCGTGGATGAGCTGCAAGCGCTACTGCGTGAAAAGCTCGGCCTTTAAACCGGCATTGTTCCTTATCTGGGCGCTGCTTGGCAGCGCCCTACCCCTTCCTGCCTGGAGTCAGGCCAATCAGATCGTCGCGCCAGTCGAAGCCATAGACTCAGAGCTGCGCAAACTGCTGAAGAACCATATCGAGCAGGCCGACAGTTTTACCGACCGTTTTGACGCCCAGGCCTGGCTGATGCTGATGGACGGGCGCCTGGAAAAGTACGTTAAAAATCCAGACCAACGGCTTAGCCTATTGCGCGCGGTACATCGCGAGGCCACAGCGGCCGGGGTAAAACCCGAACTGGTGCTGGCAGTGATTGAAATCGAAAGCCATTTTGATCGCTTTGCCATTTCCCCCGTGGGCGCCCAGGGGATTATGCAAGTTATGCCCTTTTGGAAAAATGAAATCGGCCGCCCCGATGATAACTTAATCGACCTAAACACCAATCTGCGCTACGGCTGTATTATTCTCAAACACTACCTTGAGGTGGCCGACGGCCATTTGGCCGAAGCCTTAGCGCGCTACAATGGTAGCTACGGCAGCTATCGCTACTCGGCAAAAGTAATGGACGCTTGGGACAACTGGCGCTGATGCTTATGGTTAGCCAAAACCGGGACAAAAAAATAACACCTAAACCACTGACTCTGCTGTTGCTCAGCCTAGCGCTTAGCGCCAACCAGGGTGCTGCCACAGAATCGTCAGTACTAATGAACTACCGTTTTGACGAACCGGATTGGCCGCAGCAATGGAACACGCCTTGGCAATCTCGTGTTGATACCACCGAAGTCATTAAAACTCCCGAAGCACCTGGAGACAGCTACTCGCTACTGATACGTTACCCAGAGGGAGCAGTCGGCCCGCAACAAGGCGGTGTACAACTTCCTATAGTGTTTGCCGGCACCGACTCGTTGGCGAGCTCCTACGAAAGCTTAACCCTTAAATATTGCCTTAAATTCAAAGCGGGTTTTGATTTTGGCAAAGGCGGTAAGTTACCCGGCCTTATGGGCGCGAGCGACTCCTGGGCTCGCTCGGGTGGCAATCAGCCAGATGGCAGCAACGGTTGGACGCTGCGGTTTATGTGGCGCACAAACGGCCGTGCAGTGGTCTATGCCTACCTACCACCGTCACCTAACGGGCAATATGGCGGTCAACAGTGGGGACAGGATATCGAACTGGGAAAATCATTTGTGCCGGGGCGCTGGCACTGCCTACAGCAACGGGTAAAAGTTAACAATGTGGGTGAAGAAAACGGCGAGCTGCAGGTCTGGTTCGACAATGAGGAAGTTCTCAGCCTCAATAACATCAGCTACCGCCTACAAGATACACCGGCAGGCCGGGTGGGCGGCGTTTATCTCTCCACCTTCCACGGTGGCAATACGCCCGACTGGGCGCCGCAGCGCGATTCTTTTTTGTTACTGAATAATCTTCGCGTTTTAACTTCGCCCTGAGCATAAAAAACCGCCCGAAGGCGGTTTTTTAATTTCACTGCAAGGTAATGTTACTCGCCCTGACAGGTTACCATCGCGCTAGTAGCCTTGTGTTTTTCTACTCGCACATTAGCAAACGTCAGATCCATCTCGCCACTGGTAACAAAGCTGAAAGGACGCAACACCTGGGTGATGTACTCTTCCTGCGGCTGGCTCAGGCCAAAATTAGCTCCGGCATCGGGAAAACAGCTCAGATCAATAGTCACTGTTTGCCAGCCTGTACCCGCCAAATGCTCCTTAAAGCCTTGCGTCACCTCCATATCGGCAGCGCAGTATGAGCCGCAACCAAAGCGCAGGTAAGTCGTGTCTGTGGGCGCTTTATCCAACTTGATATCAAAGATTAGGGCGGCATTGTCTTCAATATAACCACTCCAATCCTGACGTTCTTCGACAAACAGAGCCACTAGGCCTTCGCCCTTACCATTCCACACGACGCGGCGGGCGTCTTCCTGTTCGTTGCGATCCACGGCCGTTACCGAGACGGTAGAGGTGGATACCGATTTGCTGTTCATTACTTCACGGTCGTTTTGCGCACCGACAATTTCAATGCCCCACGGATCAATAGGACGACGGTTAAACAGCGTCAGCACATCGGAAGTTTCCGCTTCTTTGAGCCCTTCTTCCGATAAATTGTCGCCCAAGGTATCTGTGTCGCTATAGGTTAAGCCAAAGCCGTAGGGGAACAGCGGATCATACTCTGCATCACCGACATTCAAGGGCACCTGGCTAGGGGTTTTAGGCCACGAGAAAGACAGCTTGCCACCCATTTCATAGTTAATGTTACCGGCGTTATCGCGGAAAATAACATCGGCTACCCCGTTGCCCTCGGTACCCGGCTGCCACACCACGACAAAGGCATCGGAAGCGTTTAGCTCACGGTTCATCCACAGCGGGCGGCCGGTAATAAACAGCGATACTACCGGAATGTTCTGCTCGCGCAGTGATTGCAACAACTGCAAATCTTTGGTCGAGCCCCGCTTATAGGCCAGGTTGGAAATATCGCCCTGCATCTCGGCGTATGGGTCTTCTCCATACACAACCAGTGCGACATCCGGCTTGGATTTATAAGAGCCATCTTCGCTCAGCTGCACACTGCCGCCACCGGCTTCAACCGCTTGCTTGATACCGTCGTAAATAGATGTGGCACCTGGGAAATCGTCGTTGGTATTACCAGTGCCCTGCCAGGTCACAGACCAACCGCCCGCTTGCTTGCCAATATCATCGGCGCCATCTCCGGCCACCAGCACGTTCAGGTTACGGGATAAAGGCAGCAGGTTATCTGAATTTTTCAGCATAACCAGAGACTCGCGAACCGCTTGGCGCGCAATCGCGCGGTGCTCGGCGGCGCCCAGCAACTCTGCTTTACCAGCCAGCGGACGGGCCGAAGGTTTGGGCGCTTCAAACAAGCCGGCGCGCAGTTTTACCCGCAAAATACGGCTAACCGCATCGTCGATACGGCTCATAGGAATATCGCCGTCTTTTACGTTTTGAATGGTATTGGCGTACAGTTCTTTCCAGTCCGGGTCCGGCGCCATAAAAATGTCCAACCCGGCGTTAACCGAAGCCGGGCAATTGGTAGCCGAGCAACCTTTTACAAAGCTGTGACCGCTCCAATCGCCCACCACCAGGCCATCGAAACCCATACGATCTTTTAAGACATCTGTCAGCAGATACTTATGACCGTGCATGCGAATGCCGTCCCAGCGGGTGAAAGAAGCCATAACCACTTGAACACCGGCTTCAATCGAGGTGAAGTAACCAGCGCCGTGAATATCACGCAAGTGCTTTTCATCACCGGTGGTGTCACCGCGATCAATGCCATCTTTGGTGCCGCCATCGCCGATAAAGTGCTTTGCCGTGGCGACAATACGGCCTTTACCTAAAAACTCGTCGCTGTCAGGCTCGCCCTGTAGTCCGCGAACCATTTCGCCGGCATAGGCACCGACAATGTCCGGCCCTTCAGACCAGGATTCGTAAGTACGTCCCCAGCGTTCATTACGCGCTACCGCGACCGTGGGCGAGAAATCCCAATCAATACCGGTAACCGATAACTCGCGCGCCGTAGCCCAGCCAATTTGCTCTAACAGCTCTGGATTATCAGCCGCACCCAACGCAATATTGTGAGGAAACAAAGTAGCACCCACGACATTACCCACACCGTGTACGGCATCGGTACCCCACATAATGGGAATCCCCAAACGACCGCCGGTTTTATCTATCGAGGCTTCGTAATAGGCATCCGCCAAGTCCAACCAATCCTCCACGGAGGCATATTTGTCCGCATTCGGATAGGAGCCGCCACCGTTCAAAACCGAACCGATGTGATACTTGCGTACGTCTTCAGCGGTTAAATGACGAATTTCCGGCTGAATCATCTGTCCCACTTTCTCTTCCAGCGTCATCTGGGACAAAATTTCTTCGATGCGGGACTCAATTGCCGGATCTTTGCGCACTTCGCTCTGGATTTGCGGCCAGATACTGGCATCGCGCTGGCTCTTGGCCTGGGGCTCATCAGAAGATTGCGATTCGGTAGACTGGCAAGCAGATAAGGCTGCCAGAACAGCGCCTGTAACAGCGAGGCGCGCAAGAGACTTTATTGCCATAACGGCTCCTATAATTGTTGTCACTATAACGGGTATAGCAGGTACGGTTTAAACACAGTCGCGGCGTAAGTTAACAGGTGTAAAAGCGCCAAGCGCCCCACCTCTTGCGTAAAACAAAAGTGGACACACTTCGCCGCGTTTATTCGGCCGGTAAGACTCTGCTTACAAGCACATTGGTGTGGCTCTAACCGGTCAATTATAGCAATAGCCAAACGGGCTGCTTGGCAGCTTTGCGTAACTTAATGGCACTTAACCATGTTAACGATAAACCTAGGCGACAAAATCTTTTACCATTACACGCCCCATCAAAGGGTGAGTGTCTGGTAAAAAGTAGGCGGGTCTGTAATCCGAGTGGAGAGAGTTATTCCGATAAATCAGCGGGCGATTATACGCCGCTACTAGACTGGGATTTGTTCAACTAAGGCGGAGTCGTCTTATGTAAGTGGCCTTGGGCGCCGAGGCAAAAAACGAGCAGCGACGCCGCCCCTTTTCACGCCCCACCTTTATTGCCTGTCAATTGAATTTTCCGCAGCGTGCAAAGACGATCGCCAGCTCTTAAACCTGAGCCGGGCAATACTGCTTCAGAAAAGCCTCGTGGGAAGGCAGAGCCCCCACCGATTGCGCAATTGCGCCGCGCAACTGCTGCAAAAACTGCTGTAACTGTTCGGGCTTCATGGCTTTAGCCATGGGGTGATAGTGCGCCGGCTCAACCCCCTGCCCGAGCATCACCTGCACCCATGAGTCGACACGGAACAATTCACTGTCACCCTGATAGGCCTGGGCATGGTCGCGAAACAGCTGTATGCGCTGGGAGAGACTATCGGGTAGCGACATATCGCGGCAATAGCGCCAAAACGGCGTGTCATCACGCTGGGTGACGTGATAATGCAGGATAATAAAATCGCGGATACCCTCCAGCTCGGCATCGGCGAGCTGATTAAAACGCGCAATCAGTGCGTCGCTGATCCCGTCGAAGGGAAACAGTTGCAGCAAACGGGTAACGCCAATCATCACCAGATGAATACTGGTGGACTCCAATGGCTCGACAAACCCGCTCGAGAGACCAAACGCAATACAGTTTTTGCTCCAGGCCTGTTTACGCCGCCCGGTTTGATAGCGAATTAAGCGCGGGGCGGTTAAGGCATCGCCCTCTAGCCCGTTCATTAGCTCAGCTTCGGCCTCTGCATCGGTCAAATAATCAGCGGCATACACCAGGCCGTTTCCTACCCGGTTTTGCAGCGGGATCTGCCACTGCCAGCCGGCACTGCGGGCAATAGAGCGGGTGTAGGGAACGCAGGCGTGACTTTTGCTCTGCACCGCCAGGGCCCTATTGCAGGGCAGCCAATGGCTCCAGTCTTCAAACCCGGACTGCAAAGTCTGTTCAATTAACAAGGCGCGAAACCCTGTGCAATCGATAAATAAATCGCCGCTTATCTCGCGACCGTCTTCAAGTTGCAGAGAATTAATATAACCGCTGTCAGCATCTTGCACTACGCGATCAATTTTCCCTTCAACTCGGTAGACCCCTGCGCTCTCGCTGATGCGGCGTAAAAAGGTCGCATAAAGCCCTGCGTCCAGATGATAGGCATAGTTCAAACCGCTCGTCGCCCCCTGAGGCAGGGCAAACTTGTTCTCCAGGGCCGCCTGCAGCTCCAGACAATAGTCCCCAAACTCACCGCCAAAACCCAGCTCACGGGCGCGCAGCCAAAAATGGTGAAAGTCCGCAACCCAGGTATCTTTGCCCGTCTCGCCAAACGAGTGCACATATTTGTGCCCCAGAGAGCGCCAGTTTTCAAAGCTGATACCTAGCTTAAAGGTGGCATTGCTGGCGCGCATAAATTCTTGTTCATCAATACGCAGCAAGCGGTGAAAAGTCGGCATCGTGGGAATAGAGGCCTCTCCCACGCCCACTGTGGCGATCGCATCCGATTCCACCAGGGTTATATCCAGCATATCGCCCAACTGGCGCGACAGCGCCGCAGCGGTAACCCAGCCTGCGGTACCACCGCCGGCAATAACCACTTTACGTACGGGTGCAGTCACGGCGCTTACCTCAGCGATTCAAGCGATTGATCAGCCAGGCGCGCAGCTGACGTGCCCGTATATCGTCCAGCGGCGCCAGTTCACCACGGGCGTGTTCGGGGATATGTGCCCGACTTTGCTCCACCTCACCAAATACATAGTAATCAAACACGCTGCGCCAGGCCTCGCGCTCATGCTTGGGGCGATCGCGCAAACTCAGCAACGCGTGCTTGAGCACATTCATGGGTGTCCCCATATAACCGGGCGAGGTGTTCCACCAATAGTTGATCATTACGTTAAAACGATCCAGCCCCTCAACCTGATGCCACCACATGCTGGGGTAGAAAAGCGCATCACCAGGCTCTAAATCTGCCACCTGGGCCACCTCAAGAGCTTGACTGAACCCGGGAAAGCGCTCTAAATCCGGATTAGCGAAGTCCACCAAGCTAATAGCCTGACCACCCGGTGTAGGCTCTAACGGCCCCGGGTATAAATTGGCGATCTGGTCAGGGGGAAATAACGTAAAACGACGCTTGCCCGCCACGCAGCAGGCGATATTGTTGGGCGCGTCGTAATGAGCGGCGACCACTGACGGATTGCCCAACCAAATGCTCGCAAGCGGCGGGTTTTGCTCAAACATTGGGTGCGTAAAAGGTAAATCATTGGCGGCGCGAAACCCGGGCAAACACGCATCGATAGAAGTAGAGCCCACATAGCGAGAAGGCGGTGCATCGTCGTATAAATGGGTTTGAATACTCTCTAACATTTCAGTTAAAGGTACCCGGCGGCGTTCAAAGTTTAGATCTGTCAGCGTCTCGTTATAGCCGTAGCGACCCTTTATCTCGGGGCCCGCCCAGTAGGAACCCACGGTACGACCGTTATAAAAAGACTTGAGGTAGTCCATCGCGCTCTGATGAGAATTAAGCGCGGCCTGTACCATCGGCCACTGGCGGACTAAGCCCTGCAGAATAACCGGTTGTTGCGCGGCCATTAACTCATCAAAGTTAATGGCATCAGGGGTGACGCCAGCCACCACTTTTACTTTTTTATTTATCTCCATCATAGGCGTGTGAGACCTCCCTCGCCCTCCAGCACTTTGCACGCAGCCGTTATGAGCACGTCAGGTATCGATAATAGGTAGGTTGGCCTTAGGCCGCGGCGATTTTCTTTCGCTTTAGCTCGATAAGCGTTTTGATATTGGTCAGCGAGGCTTTCAGCAAAAAGGCGCCCTCAAGAAAACCTGCACGATTTAACTTTGCCAGATTCTCGCCGTCTAGCTGAGCCAGCTTTTCATCGCTGATGGTATAGAAATTGTTAAAATTGTACTGCTCATCGTCGTGAACTTTTATCTCTAAATTCACCTGCTCGATCAGCTCTAACTCTGCCAGCGCGGCATACATAGCCTTGCCATAGCTGAGCCCATCGTGAATACCTTTCAAAATAGTAACCACACGTTCGAGATACGGCGAATTGCCGCCATGCTCGAGAAAAACCGGCTCTCCTTCGGTTTCGTTGACACGAGGATCGTCCAAATCTACATGTATCACCGGCTCTTTACGCACTTCGCCATCAATCTCTTGCTCTTGAAAGCCAATTAAAAAAGGGCCTCGGGCGATAACCCCGGGTACGTAACTGGCGGCCCACTCGCCGTTTTGCAAAAACAGGTTTTCATCGTTAAAACCCAACAGAGCCACCGCCTGAAATTCTCCAGTGTTGCTGTTTTTTTGCAACAAAATGGGATAGTGACGCTGAATATCGGCAAACTCGGTAGGAAAAGTGATGACAGCGCTTTGATTGTCACCGAACTCGGCGCGGTAGCGGGTATCGACTTTTAGATTTTGGTGATTGACATTATTGAGCAGTGCGTGATTAGCCATTGCAAAAATCCACTTGGTTACATTGTTATTGTTAAAAACCAGACATATTGGTTTTTGGCTCTCTTGTGCGGTCATTTAACCACAGTCGTCAGGTGAACTAAAGCGGTGTTACGGCACAAAAGACAGGCATAAAAAAGGCCGCTGACAAGGCAGCGGCCCAAACCCGCATTTCGACAACGAGGTTGTCAAACGGGAGTTATACCCAGATCAATCAAAAGGTATAACGAGCTCCAAGCTGGTAGCGAGGACCCAGCTCTTCCAGATACCAAGGCATATTTTCGGTACGGGCGTGGTGACGTACGTTCTCACCGTTCAAGTTAATACCCTCAAAGAAGATGTTGAAGTTGTCGGTAATGTCATAACCGACGTTCAAATCAATCTGCGAGTAAGCTTCTACGTACACGGGGTTAGAGGAGCCGCCACGGCCAGTTTCATTCAAGAACTCATCGCGCCAGTTGTATGCCAGGCGCACGTCAAAACCGTAGTTCTCGTACATCGCCACCAGGTTGGCCGAATCACTTAAGCCCAACAATGCAAACTGGGTTTCAGTAATCGGCGCGGCATTATCAAATTTCAGATCGCCACGGACCAGGGTGTAGTTAGCCTGAACACCGAAACCTGTTTCACCAAAGAAATGCTGCAGCGCAAATTCCGCACCGTAGATATTGGCGTTGTTTTGGTTTACCGGCTTGTCGGTGAGATAAGTGGTCGGATCATCCGTGTCGTTCGGAATCATGTTGTAACCACTTTCAATATCCACGTAGAAATCCGGATCGGTCAGGCCGGTAGAGGTATCATACTGATAGTCGGCAGCACCATTGGGGAAGTCTTGCGGATTGCTCAAAATAACGGTCATGGCATAGAGCGAATCATTGTTCACCGCTGCGCCCAGATCTTGCAGTGCGGCCAATGCCGCCTGAGCACGTGCACCGCTAGTGACGTTGCGCATACCAAAGAACTCTTGTTCAACTTTTTCGATACCCACAAAGTTTTTAACACGCTTATCGAAAACACCCACAGAGGCGTAACTACTGTCGGCGTAGTACCACTCCACAGATATATCGACGTTATCCGACTCCAGTGGTTTCAGCTCGGGGTTGTTGGACTCCGCCTGGGGTACAGCGCCCAGCAGGGTTGAACCACCATCCATGCCAAAACCGCCAGACGAGGCCGCCAGGTTGCCGTAACCGGCACGAGCAATGGTTTTACTGTAGGAGATGCGCCCCACCAGATCATCGGTAAAGTTAATGTTGAAATCGACGCTAGGCAGCAAGTGATCGTAACTGGCGTCAACAGTCACCGGCATAATTTCGTCAGTTTGCCGCAAGGTGAAGTCGTTGTTGCCGTTCCACTCAAAGTACTGCGGCACACGCATTTGGCTGGATGAAGTCACGTCTGTGTCTTCGTAGCGTAAACCCACCAACAGGTTGGTACCCATATCCCCCAGGCTACCCGAGGTTTCGAATTCCACGTACAACGCATTGATATCTTCTTCGATGGTGTTGTTGGTGGTAAACAGTGGCTCAATCATGTACTGATAGCTGGGGTCGCCAGTAGAGCTCGCGTACTGATTGATCATGGTTTCTGCCAGCCCCGGAATATCAGTGGAGCGGAAGCCAACAATTTCACCTACGTCGTAATCGTCAAATTGACAGGTCAGGCAAAACTCTTCCATGTAACCCTCGGGAATTTCACCCGGGTTATTTACGCCCCAGTTACCCAATGTCATCTGGCGGTTAGAGTTTTGCTGGGTCATGGACACCGAGCGGCTATCGACACCAAAGCTGATGCGGCCGTCGTCAAAATCAAAAGTACCTTCCAGCTGAATCTGATCAACATCGGTGGTTTGGCCTGCATACCAAATACGCGCCACCTGAGTACCTAAATCTCCAGCATCAAACACACCATTGTTATTGCCGCGTGAATCGTTAATGGTGTAACTGGCCGAGGGCAAATCACCGCTGTAATCTACGGTTTGGCTGGCGCCTACAGGGCCCGCAACACTAATGGCAATCTCACCGGCTCCGCCTGCGGGGCCTGTGGGCAAGCTTTCCATAGTGGAGTCGTGGGCATCCAGAGTCAGATTAAAGGAATCGGTAATCTGCCAATCCACATTAATACCAGCAGACTCCAGGGTATTGGTCTGCTCGCGCCACTGTTGCTCAAAGCCCATATCTTTAGAGTTCAGCAGGCCTTCGGAATAAATAACCGGCGCCGCCACTAAACCATCATCAAATTCAATGCGCTGAACGTTACCGCCGTTGTTGTACCAGAAGGTTTGCTCGTGACGGTTTTCCTGTAAGTAGTTTTCCGCGTAGGTGTAGTCACCGGTGATGGTCAGAGCGTCCATGGGGCGGAACTGCAAAGTCAACTGAGCGTTGGTGCGCTCGCGATGGCGATCAGAAAAGCTGTAGCGGATGTCATTGGGGCGGGTGTACATTTGCCCATCTTCGGGTGCATTTTCAATCACACCATCTGGCGCCATTGAGTACAGTAAATCGCCTTCACCCCAAGTGCGAATATTCCACTCGTTAGAGGCAAAACCTGCAGAAGCGGAGTCACGCTCCTGATAGCTGGCGCTCAGAGCTACACCAAACATTTCACTGTCGTCGGTCCAGCTAACCAAACCGGACAGTTCTGGAGTCACATCTTCGCCGTGAACATTAGTGCTATCGTATACGGCCTTCGCGCCAACGGTGGCGTTCAGACCTGGGTTATCCAGAGGACGGCGGGTGTTAATATCGATGGTACCGCCAATACCGCCCGAGCTGATGCTGGCGCGACCGGTCTTGTAGACGTCAACACCGCCCACACTTTCAGAGGCAAGGTTAGAGAAGTCGAATGCCCGCGAGCCACCACCTAAGGTGTTACCGGCACCACTACCGCCACCAAAGGCGGTGCCGCCCGGCATTTGGCGACCGTTTAACAGCACCATATTATTGTCGCTGCCGAAACCACGAATGGTTACCTCGGCGCCCTCACCGTTGCGACGATCAATAGATACACCGGTAATACGCTGCAAGGATTCGGCGAGGTTGGAGTCGGGAAATTTACCGATATCTTCCGCCGAAATGGCATCCACCACACCGGCCGAATCGCGTTTAACATCCATAGCGCGATCCAGTGACGCGCGTATGCCTGTTACCACCACCTCTTCAAGCATGTCGGTGCCCTGGGCAAATGTCGGCGCAACAAAGCCCGACATAGCACAAGAGGCGACCGCCGAAGCAATCAACTTGCGTTTGAAGTTGGATTTACTGTTATACATGAGCTCTCCTTTCTTAGACTTGGCATTATTTTTAGCTTTATACCCGGGCCAACCTTGACGCTTGCTGCGCCCAGGCAAATCCCATTTTCAGTTAGCGCTGAAAACAAGATGTCCATCGTCGAAGGAAACGCACACCGCGCTTATATTCTTATCGGCTGTAAGAGGCGCTCCCCTAAGACCAAACAGTTAGTCTTGTCGACTTTATGCTTGTGGTCAACTTGACCTTTTGACTGAGTCTACGCCAACCCAAAACACATAGCAAGCATAAATTTGCGATAAGCTTTGAAAAGAAAACAAAAGAATTTCTAGCAAGATCGCAAATGAGCGGCAGATCTCGCCAAAGGAGTAAAAAGCGGTAAGCTAAACGTGGAAGCGCCCAAAAAAATCGGGCGCGACGGGAAAAATGCTATTGCGGCTCGCAGTAGGATTGTAAAAAATTCTGATGAGTGGGCAGCTGAGCCACCATCTGCTGCACTGATTGACGCACCTTGGCCATCTGCGCGGCAAAATCTGCCTGCGGCATAATGTCGGCCGCCGGATGGTAATGACGCGGCATAACCCCCTGCCCCAGCATCACCTGATTCCAGGAGTTAACTGTAAACAGCTCATCGCTATCCCAGTAAATTCTTCCTGAATCTCGGTAAATATCCAGCCGGTCTTGCAAGGAATCCGGCACCTGCATTTGCTGGCAGTAACGCCAAAAATCGCTGTCAGTGCGCCGGGTTTGCTTGTAATGCAAAAGCACAAAATCACGCACCGCCGCCAGCTCTTTGTCCGTCGCGCGGTTATAGGTCTCAATATCCTGCGCGCACAGGCCGGTTAAAGGCAGCATACGCATCAGGCGAATAACCGCCGAGGACACCAAATGAATACTGGTAGATTCTAAAGGCTCTATAAATCCGCTGGCCAGGCCCAGAGCGACGCAGTTTTTCACCCAGGTTTTGCGCCGTTTTCCGGGGCGAAAGCGAATAACCCGCGGATCGTTTAAGGGCTTACCGACAACGTTTTGCAACAGCGTGTCGGTGGCCTCGGTATCACCAATAGCACCCGAGGCAAAAACAAAACCATTACCAACCCTGTGCTGCAGCGGAATCCGCCACTGCCAGCCGCTTTCGCGCGCGATTGAACGGGTAAAGGGAGGCAACTCACCCGTAGACTCAGTTTGGACGGCCACCGCGCTATCGCATAAAAACTGGTGAGACCAATCTTCATAACCCGCATGGAGCGTCTGCTCAATTAAAAGGCCGCGAAAACCAGTGCAATCGATAAATAAATCGCCATCTATCAACTGCCCATCGGCCATTTGCAAAGCTTCAATATTACCGCTATTCGGCTCCAGCTTAACCGTTTGAATTTTTCCCTCAATACGCGTGACACCGCGAGACTCACTCACACGGCGCAAATACTTTGCGTAAAGTCCCGCATCCAGATGATAGGCAAACCCCAACCGTGGGTTTTTAGTAATCGCAAACTTACCGGCGCGAGCGGCCTGGGTTTCAGGGGAATAATCCGCGTAGGAGAACTGACCGCCGTTAAGACGCTCGCGCAGCCAAAAATGCTGAAACTGGCCAGCCCAAAAATCGCGCCCCGTTTCACCGAAAGAGTGAAAATAGCTTTCGCCAATCGCGCCCCAATTTTCAAACTCAATACCCAGCTTAAAAGTGGCATTGGTTGCGCGCATAAACTCCTGTTCAGGCAACTGCAATAACAAATGAAAAGTCTGCATGGTGGGAATGGTTGCCTCACCTACACCCACGGTGGGAATGTTCTCTGATTCAACCAGCACTACATTCAAATAATGCCCCAGCTGCGACGCCAAGGCGCAAGCGGTCATCCAGCCGGCCGTGCCACCTCCGGCTACTACTACTTTATTAATCGCCTGCTGGCTCAACGCCCACCCCCTTTACACTTTACTCAAACCAAACTGCGCCACCGTATCCAGCAGCTTACGATTACTGGGCATGGCCTTTTGATAATTGTGAAATTTTTTCTGCTCTTCCTGCATCAGCTGGCGCGCTCTTTCGCCATCAAACCTGCGCACTGGAGCGTTTTCTCCGCAAAATCCCATGCCGTAAAGCACATAGGCGTAGCTGGCAGCGGGAAAGAGCTCTTCAACCTGTAAAAAATCTCGCACATAGGGAGGCCTGCTCCGCCACAACTCAAGCTTTTCAGCAAGCTCACCCGGAATACTTTGCGCTTGTACCACATCGCACCAGTAATCGCTGTCACGCCTTTGCGAGAGCACATAGTGCAACTTCAAAAACTCCACTATTCTCTGCCAGCGATAGGTGAATACCTGGTTGAACTTGCGCGCCACTATTTCCATTTGGGTACGGTTTTGCGGCAGCTCATCTCTAATCATCGCCGCGGAAAGCTCCACCAGTGCCAATGCCGAAGCCTCCAAGGGTTCAATAAAACCGGCAGACATACCCACAGCGACACAGTTTTTGTGCCAGAACTTTTCCCGGTGTCCGGGGCGAATGTTAAATTTTCGCACCGAGATGTCCTGCTCGGGCACATGCGGCGCTGTCTCTTGGGCGTAGCGGCGCAAACATGCCTCAGCGCTGTCAGCATCGGCATGAGCGCTCGAATACACATAGCCCACACCGCGCCGACTGGATAGACCAATATCCCAAATCCAACCACACTGCTGCGCCGTTCCGATAGTTGCACTGGCAATCGGCGCCTGATCGTTAGCGTAAGGGAGTTGTGCCGCCAGGGCGGTATCGTTTATCGAGTAACGCGCGCACTCCACAAAGCCGACGCCAAGTTGCTCACCGAGCAGCAGGCTACGCCCGCCACTGCAATCGATAAACAAGTCGGCTTCCAATTTACCACGGTGCTGCGTCACCACAGCGTCTATATCACCGTTACCGCCCTGCTCTACCGCTACCACATGATCCAGAACATGCTTAACTTGCAATGTGCCTATGCAATGGCGCTGCAACAGAGCACTGAATTTACCCGCATCCAAATGGTAGCCATAGTTCAGCGCGCCGGCATACTCAGGCACAGTAATCGTTTTAGGGGCTAAACCCAGCTCACAAATACGACTCTGTACTCCTGCCACCTGATCAAACGAGCGTCCATCACTGTCGCGCCAAAGCGTGTGGTAATCCAACTCGTTAAACGCGGTAGGCAACGAAAAAGGATGATAGTAGAAATCGTCCGACGCACCGGTACGCCAGCCAACAAATTTAGAACCCTGCTTAAAGGAGGCAGAGCATTCGCGCAAAAAATCAGTCTCGCGAATCCCCATGCGTTTGAGTGTGGAGCGCATGGTGGGCCAAGTACCCTCACCAACCCCCAGGGGACTGACATCGGGGGATTCAACCAGAGTAATTTCCAGCCCGGCGGTGAACTCAGCCGCTAAAATACCGGCGCACAACCAACCGGCTGTTCCGCCGCCGACAATTACTATTTTTTTCGTCATATTTTACGTCTTAGATGGCGAGTATTATTGTTAGCTAAGGCATTCTCCCATAAAAAAAGCCGCTGTTTCCAGCGGCTTACAACGAAGATAAAGCAATAATTTCTTAGAAGGTGTAACGCGCCCCTAGAGCATAACGTGCACCCAAGTCTTCCAAGCTAAACATCTGGCGTTCAGAACGGCCATACAGACGAGAATCTTCGCCAGTCACGTTCAAGCCTTCCGCTGTCACAGTAAAGTTGTCAGTGATGTCGTAACCCAGGCTAAAGTCGATTTGCGAGTACTCGTCCACATAACCCGGGGCATTGTTACCACCCTGAGCCAGGCTGGTCAGGTACTTGTCACGCCAGTTATAAGTCACCCGAGCACGGAAGCGGTCTTTATCGTAAATCAGCGCCAGGTTAGAGGTATCGCTTACACCCAACATCGCGAACTGTTCCACTTGACTCGTATTGTCAACTGTCAAGTCAGAATCCACTAAGGTGTAGTTGGCCTGAACACCAAACCCGCTTTCACCGAAGAAGTGCTGTATCGACAGCTCGGCACCGGTGATGGTGTCGTCCTGGAAGTTGCTCGGAATAGACTTATCCCACATTTGAATCGGGTCAGTGCTATTTGCCAAGATCGACGTGGACTCATCGTTAGGGTCCAAGCCTTCGTTAATCAGCATCATATCGTGCTGATGAGCTTCGCTATTGGGGTTCCACAAGTTGCCATCGCGAGCGAGTTCACCATTTGCACGACGCTCTTCGATATCGGCAATTGCCTGCTCAAAGCGTTCGCCCATGCGAGGATCACGCAGACCGAAAACTTCGTCTTGCACCACAGTGGTACCGATAAAGTCAGACACCTCCTTCTGGAACACCGCAACCGACATATAGCTGGAATCACCGTAGTACCACTCCACCGACAGATCGATATTTTGCGACTCGAGCGGTGTCAGCATCGGGTTACCACCACCGGCCTGCTTAAGATACTGGTTATCAACAGTATCAACGGCACGGAGATTATTGTACGAAGGTCGGGCAATAGTGACGTTATACGAGGCGCGCAGCTTCAAATCTTGCATCAAGGTGATATCAAAATCGATATTAGGCAAGAAATTATCGTAACTGTTGGACTCAGTCACAGTGGTCGATAAACCGCCACCATAAACGAGCGACCAGTCATTATCGCCATCCCAGCTCTGGTTGACCGGTGCAGTAACCACGGCCATGGAGGTCAAGTCAGTTTCTTCGTACCGCAAACCCAACACCAAGTTTGACTCTAATCCACCCAAGTCAAAACCACCATGGAACTGTACGTAAGCGGCCTGAACCTCTTCCACAATCGTGCGATCGGTAGCAATCACATTAGTGGGCTCAACTTTGCCATTAGGGAAGTTGTTAAAGTTATCCGGGGTTAACTGCGTATCGCGGTTTTTCCAGTGCTCACCGTCGGCATCGAGCGCGGTCACCCAATAGTAGCTTTCCACGTTTTCCACTTCATCAGGAGTTGATGGATCGTCTACCGTGGTGGGATCATCGCCGTTAATGCGAATACGGGTTTGCGCGTTGGCATAAGCGGTTTCAATGGAACGCTTAATAGAGTTGAAATCGCCGTCCAGACCATAATCCAGAAACTTCGGATCACTAGTAGCATCATCAAAGCTCGGGAAGCCTTCGCCGAAATCGCGCGGAGAAAAGTAAGTGGCCCAATCACTGCCAAACACATCAGGATCAACGCCGCCCCAGTTACCCATGGTGACGCGCGGGGTCTCGCCGGTATTCACGATGGTTTCATTGGTATCTTTGCGATCTTCGACACCGAAGGAAATATCAAAGGCCTCAAAGAACGCAAAACCGCCCAGGTCTAGATCACCGTCAATCTTCAGCTGCTGAATGTTGGTCTCGGTGCGGTCCCAGCGCGCAGCCCCCATAGCAGAGCTGACATCACCACCATCGAGAACACCGTTGTTGTTACCTTTGTCTTCACGCGAATCATCGAAGGTAATACCCATAACCGGTAAATCAGTGCGCCAGTCAGAGTACTCAGAGGTTACAATATTAGCGTTCAAACCCAGCTCGGTTTGATCGGTACTGTTACGCGCGGTTGAGTCATGATAATCCAGCACCAAACTGAAGTTTTCGGTCACGTCCCACTCAAGATTGATACCGGCAGACTCCATTTTGCTGGTTCCCTGATAATCCTGCTGCGCAAAAGAGACATCTTTGCCCGCCTGCACATCGTAGGTCTCAGAGTAAACAACCGGCGTAGCAATCTCGGCACCCTGATCAAACTGCAGCGCGGAAATAGCGCTTTCGTTATACCAGGTCGATTGCTGTGAACGGGTCGCCTCCAAATCATATTCAGTGTACGTGTAATCAACCGTCGCAGTCAGAGTGTCCACCGGACGAAACTGCATGGTCAACTGACCATTAGTACGTTCGCGGTGGTTATCTTCCAGAGCAAAGCGCAAGTCAGTTGGAATTGCATACATATCACCCGGAGACAAAGGATTGGTAATTTCCGCACCTTCCGGAGTATCGCCATGGGTACCATCGGCGGCCACTTCACGCAATTGCCAATTGTTCACAAAAGCATTGGAACGTACGTTGTCGCGCTCCTGATAGGCGGCGCTTAAGGCGACACCAAAAGTGCTTTCATCATTGGCCCAAGAAAAAATACCCGAAAGTTCAGGGGTCACTTCGCGACCGTCACCGCCGCGGTTGATAGTGGTATCGTGTACAGCCTTCACCGCCGCTGAAGCTTTTATATCACCCACATCTAATGGACGAACGGTATTTAAGTTAATAGTTGCGCCCAAACCACCGCCGGAAAAGTCGGCGCGAGAGGTTTTGTAAATTTCAACTCCACTCACGCTCTCAGCCGCCAGCGAGGCGAAGTCAAAAGCGCGGCTGGAGCGATCGCCCGCACCGCCGTCATTCGTCACCGCAGGCATATTACGACCGTTCAGGGTTACCATATTCATGGCCGGATCAATACCGCGAACGGTAACTCGCGCACCTTCGCCATTAGTACGGGTAATAGACACACCAGCGATGCGCTGCAGCGATTCTGCAAGGTTGGCATCGGGCATTTTACCTATGTCTTCGGCCGAGATCGCATCCACCACGCCCGTGGTATCTCGCTTGATATCCATGGCGCGATCCAAAGATGCACGAATACCAGTAACCACGACCTCTTCCAACTGTTCCTGAGCCTGGGCCATATGCCCCAGGCTCATCAATGCGCTGGACGCGACCGCCGATGCGATCAGTTTTTTCTTGAAGTTAGATTTTCTATACATGGAGCTCTCCTTTTATTATCGTCAGGAAGATTAATCCGTCTTTAACCTGCCAACATTTTATTGTTATGGGCTGCAAAAAATGTCGGTCAGTCATTCGCTTACTTATTTTTGTAAAACGAATTTTTACTGCAGTTTTTACGGCAATTTTATCGATTGTTTTCCTCTTCACCGCGACTGTTTTGGTTGGGCATTTGTAGCGTGCTCCGCGGTGACTTAGCCGAAGAATTTACGGCAAGCGAAATCGCTATTCAATAGCCAAAACTGAAGCTGCCAAAATGTAACCGGTTACCACCATCCATGTTAACCATAACGGATATCGACAACGCGTTTTGCGTTGTGAGAAGAGAAATCCCTTACCTAAGGTCAAAATTAACCGCACCAAATTCGGGCAAAGCACAAAAAAGGCGCTGATAAAACAAACAAAAAAAATATAAGTTATTGTTTTTTCGGAATTTAAAAGGAAAAAGCTTTAACTTGCTCGAGCAACCGCAACTATGGAAGAAGCTTTTATGTATGGTTGCGCTAACACACCGTAAGCATGGCTTAAGGAATGACTTTAGGCGCATAAAACTTTTTTAAAAAAAATTAATGTTATCGCTATCAAATAGACTCGAATTAGCCATTTCAGAGTCCGCAACTCTACCGACGAGCTGCACCCCGCGAAAACTCTAGGGGTTAGGGAACTCAATTGCACGACAACGGTCTGCAACCAAGCATGTAACCGATTACCTTATTGACAGCGGTGTCAAAAATGTAAATTTATCGGCCAAAAAACAGCCGATTTGTGTGGTTTTGGGTGCATTTTTAATAGTCAAAAAGACCATTAAGAGAGGGAAATAAAAGAGTAGAAATTGGTCAGTGAAAGGCAAAAGAGATTAACAAAACCCCGAAAAAATAAGCGGGGTTTTTATCGTAAAATCAGTTCACAAATAACTGTAGGTAAAAGTGCTAAACGCAGCAAAAGCTAGCGACTTGTTTGAAAGCCTGCCAAGTACTCGTCCAGCTCTTCCATGCTGGCAAACACGCTCAAATCCGGCAGGGCTTTCACTATTTCAAATACCTTTTTCACCCCGGGTTGCATATGTGAAACCGCAACTCTGCCGCCGCGTGATTTTAGTTTTTTCACGGTGGCAAAAAATACCCGAAGCCCCGCAGAGCTAATGTAGTTTAAATGCTGTAAGTCAAAAGCCACTAGGTGGGTATCCGGGCCTACAGTTTCGATCAGGCTTTGTTCTAGCTGCGGCGCCGTTTCACTGTCCAGAGATCCCGCTAACGCAAGTTTTAACGAGGTTTCTGAGTGTTCCAGAATATCTATTTGCAAAGTCATAGTTTTTACCCAATTTACTGCGGTATAGGCAGAGTTAGTAACAATCTATTGTATTCTCTTTCCCGCCAATAGTGTTGCCGGGCGGTCAACGTCAGTATCAGCTCTATTCCCAGGCCGCCTATTTCGCGCTGCTCAATCGGTAAATCAAGATTCGGGCGTTCGTTTTTCAGGGGGTTAAAGGGGCTGCCATCATCGCGGCACAGCAACTCAATAGTCTCGTTTTCGCGTTGCAACTCGATATTCAAAAAGCTACCGCCGCCGTATTTAAGCAAGTTACTCAATAGCTCATCGACAATAACCATAATGTCCGAAACCAGTGCCTCGGGTAGCTCACCAGCCTCTACCAGCGCTGCGAGCCGAGCAGAGAGGTCATCCAGCTCGCGGGGCCTGTATAGTCGATATTGCAACAAAGTCTGTGGCACTAGTCCCTACCCAAGATCATTAACGTGATGTCGTCGGACTGGACGGCGCCTGCGGCAAAAGCGTGAACGGCGGCTAAAATGTGCTCTCCGCGCGTACGCACCGAACTTTCCGCCCCCTCTTCAATTAGCGTGCTAATTAATCGCTCTTCCGAGAATTCTTCTTTATTGGCATTAAACGCCTCGGTGATGCCGTCGGTGTAAACACACAACTGCTCGCCAGAGCCGAGCACCAAGCTCTGATTATGATAGTCGCCGCCATCAAAAACGCCGATCGCAGCTCCTGAGTCCAGGCTAACAAACTCCGCCTGAGCACCGCGAATAATAACAGGAGGATTGTGTCCCGCGCTGGCAAATACCAGCTCGCCTGTAGCAGGCGAGTAAAAGCCACAGAAAAGCGTAATGAACATGCACGAGTCATTACCTTTTACAAGTTCGTGATTTAGCTCGGATAACAACACCGCTGGAGATGCTGCCCGTGGCGCCAGCATTTTTGCCAAGGCTACAGCCCGCGACATAAACAGCGCCGCCGGCATGCCTTTATCGGAGACATCGCCTACGGCTATAAAATAGCGGCCGTCTTGCAGAGCTAGCATTTCGTATAAATCGCCACCGACGGCGCGGGCAGGCTTCAAGCAGGCATAGAGGCTGTCACCCCCCACGCTGACCGTTAACTCGCCACCGCCGGGCACCAGATCCATTTGAATTCTTCGCGCAATATCCAGTTCGCTTTCAAGCTTCTGCCGCGCCGCGGTAGCCTGAGCTAGATCGTCAATATAATGGTGCAAAGCGGTATTCAAGGCCCCCACCTCATCATTGCTGCGCGCCGGCGGCAATTCGAGTTTTGTACCAGTTTCATCGGCCTCGGCGATTGCCGCATAAAGCTCGCGAATAGGCCGGGTAATACCACTTGCCAGCCACCACACCAAAGGCACCAATAAAATTAACAGAACCAATGAAACCAACAGCACCTGATCGCGAAGCGCCCTGAAATCAGCCAGCAGCTCGACCTCAGGAACGGCAATAACCAGCTCCATATCCGCACCCGCCCCCAGAGGTATTCTCTGGCGATGAACCAGCCAACCCTCGGCTTTTTTACCTAGGCGTAAACCGCTGAACGGCGCCACGTTAATATTCGCCAATAATTGTTGCGTATCTGCTGAACGTGAGTCGGGCAACTCAACCGTGGCGGCGATAACTTCACCGTCCTGATGCAGTAAAAGCTCGGTGCCCGGAGTTACCCGCTGGCGCGCGAGGTAGCGAGTCACATCGGTAAGCGCTATATCAGTAGCGACAACCGCAGCAGAGCCCCGCGCCTGCTGCGCCACGGTCACCCCCATAGTGCGCAAAAAATAGAAAAAATACGGTGGCGTGGTTATTGGCGCGGCACTGGCCACAGACTCTATATACCAGGGCCTCTGTCTGGGGTCGAAGCCGGTATCGTCAATATTTACCTCGCCAATGAGGCCTAAATTCTGATCGTAAAATTGCCGCAGTGGCGGCCGACGCCTATCACCCAACATAAAATCCACTGAAAACGCGGCGGCTGTTGGAGCCTGCATACGCTCGCGAACCGACGGCGCGCGCAGCTGCCGCACACTAAAATAATCCCCATTGGCAAAGCCGACCATTATGGCCACCGCTTGCGTATGCTCGCGCAATAAATCCACTACTAGAGGCAAGCTCTGCAAGTGCTCCTGAAAACTCTCGCCGGCGGCTAGGCGACTATCGGCCAGCAACAAAGTCATCTGCGTGACAGGCTGATAAGTTGACTCTACATCTGAGGTTATTTCCCGGGCGGCGGAAGAAAACAGGCTGTTACTCACAACCTTAAGCATGGAACTTGTAGCCACATAGCTTAAAGCAGCCAATAGCAACCAGACCACAGTGACAACAACTAAGCTTACCAAAGCTATTTTGCCGCGAATTGACAAGCCTTTTCGATTTCCTTTCACTCAGTTGTATCCTCAGTCACTGCGGACGGTGTTAAAACTATGACATAGCCTCTGACTAAAAAACAGCGTGCCTGAGCTGCAGAGATAGCGTAATGTTAATTTTGTGACGGAGCATGCGGCGGCAGTTATTTTTTGCCAAAACATTCATAGTATCTAAAGAGGTTTAACAGGCCCCAGCACTAACCACCACCTTATTGCGACCTTCCGCTTTAGCCTGGTACAAAGCGCTGTCTGCTTTTTCAAGCAAATCGGACCCGGCCGGAAAGTCGGTTGAATAGGCTATGCCGATACTGCAGGTTAAACGCTTACCGTCGCACTCAGGTATTGGTGTAGCTGCCAGCTTCTCGCCAATTCGATGCGCCAAATGCCTGGCCTCAGCAACATCGGTAGCCGGCATAAGCACACAAAACTCCTCTCCGCCCAAACGGCTAACCACATCTATAGCGCGTACGTTATTTCTCAGTAGATCTGCCACCATTATCAGGCAGTCATCGCCCACTTTATGGCCAAACTGATCATTAATTTTTTTGAAAAAATCCAGGTCAATCATAAGTAAACTAAACCCTGTATGCTGGCGTGCACTGCGCTCAGCCTCTTGCTGCAGGCTCTGTTCAAAAGAGCGACGATTCAACAGTCGCGTCAGAGGGTCCGTATAAGCCATGGACTTAAGCTCGGCGTTTCGCTTTTGCAACTCGTGCTGCGCTTTTTCTAACGCCTCTGTGCGCTCGGCAACTATGCCGCCCAGGTTGTTCTTTAAACGAATATTTTCCTGGTTAATAAGTTGCAAGGTGTAAGCCATAGCGAATGCCAACAACAGCGCATCCAATGCAGTGCCCACCAAGCCGAACAAATACACATTAAAAGGCGGTGGACTGATAACGCCTAAATTAACCAGATTGGAAATTAGATTCGGCACCAACAACATTATGTAAGCCAGCAAGAAGTAACGCGCAGGCTTAAATCCCGAACGCAGACGTACAATACCCGCCGCAAGAGCCAAAGCCATCATAATCGCGGTAAAAACACTGGCAAACACGACCCCACTGCCAGGCCACACCATAGCGATAGGTATGGATAATACGCTGGCGATGCCATTGCCCATTGAAGCGCGATAAAGCCTGGGAAGGTGATGTTTTAAATCCAGAAAGTCACTGTAAAAAAGCACACTGGTAATAGGCAGCAGTAAAAACCCCGGCCAGTGCAAGCTGGGCGACTGCCAAGCAAATATCTCTTTGGGAACCTGTAACACCTGCGCCCACCCAAACACCCAAGATGCAGCGAACATGGCGTAATAAAAATGCATCGCGCGGCGGCTGGCAAAGAAAATAATCAGGTTGTGGATGCTAAGTGCAAGACCCGCCCCTAAACACAGCCACTGCACCGCCAGCTCCAGCCGCGATAATGCCTGATAATTCTCCTGCTCACTTACCCACAGGCGCATAGGCGCGTATAGGTAATCGCTTTGCAATATAACTGTTAACCGGCGCTGTTCTCCCGCAGGCCAATGTACATAAAACCCATAACTAAAAGGATAGGCGTTGGCGTATCTCTCGCCCTGGCGCTGAACCGAGACGCTATCGTCGGCTTCGACTCGCAACAAAATACGCTCGACAATGCTGCCGCCCGGCTCGAGCACTATGGCATCTGTGCCCAAATCATTTATAGCCGCAAACTGAATCCGATAGGCACCGCCCCAGTAACTCAATTGACTGTGCTCACTGGGTTGGTAAGCGTCGGGGTTGTCCAAGTCAGCGCCAGGAGCATACTGCAAGGCCTGCTTGTTAAACACGCTGTAAAGATCCTGGCCTTTTAGCTCACTCAATAACACTGGCTGGGCTATGCCACCCTGGCTCAGTGCCGCCAGGAAAACCAGCAAAAAAAGCCGACATAGCATGTATTTATAAGTGCAGCAGTGTCGCATCGCGTGTGATCATCCAAAATCGGCAACCGGTGGCTGAAAATCCCTAGCCTGAGTAAAACAACGCCTTATCGAGCCGGGCTCTGTCAGAGTATTGCGCGATTTTACGCGCCATACAAGCGGCTTTTGGCAGAGTTCGGGGCGAACAATCAATCTGCCGCTGGTTCTGACGAATGCCCGAACCTGGCGCCTTCCTGGTCGGTATTTAACGCGCGAATTGGATAGGGAATGACAATTCCCTCCTCCCGATAACGCCTGTGTAGCGCTTTAATAAACGCCGACTTGACCCAAAACCGATTAAAATACTCCTTGGCCCGCAGCATTACAGTGAAGTTGATACTTGAGCTATCAAAGGTGTGGTATACCACGAAGGTGTTGTATTCAGTAACGCCCCACTCATGGTCTTTTAATACTTGCCGTGCAACGTCAAGGGTGATTTGCTCGACCCGCTCTAAATCCGAGTCATAGTGCACCCCCACCTCTACCGGCACCGATAGCTCGGGTTCCGGGTAGTAATAGTTAATTATCTTCGACTCAGACAGCACGCTGTTAGGCATAATCACAACATTATTCGGCAGCATCTTAATCCAGGTAGAGCGCCAGCCAATTTTCTCTACAAACCCCTGCTCTCCAGAATCCAACTCGATAAAATCCCCCACCCGAATTGGTTTATCCATTACCAGCTGAACGCCAGAGAAGAAATTTTCTAGGGTTGGCTGCAGCGCCAGCGCAACGGCCAGTGACGTAATGCCCAGTGACGCTATTACGGGGGTGATGGCTATCCCCAAGGTGCCCAAAAGCACCAATACGCCCACACCGAGAATTGCCCCACGGGCAATGCCCTGCATGATGCTTTTACTGTTGCGAAGCCCCTCCGACCTATCGGCGTAGCCGCCAATCATCCCCATACAAAGCCGATCGATAAACGCTACCAGCGCGAGAATGAGTAATATTTTTGACCCCAGTGCTATAGGTTGAGAATAGCTCTGGGCATCCACTCCCCAGTAGGTGAACAAAAACTTTAGGATCTGAATGTTCACCACCAAAATGACCAGCGTCAGGGGCAGCCCTAGCGCGCGAATCAATACCGAGTCAAAAACATAGCCAGTTCGGTGGATCACACTGGACAAGCGCCCCAGAATGAGGCGTTTAAGCAACAGCATCAGCCCCGTGGACAGCAAACAGACGCACACCGCCAGCGCCGCAGGCGAAATGCCTAGCTCGGAAAAATCGATATTGGTCATGACTTTGATCCCCTTGGGTCTAAGGAGCCTCCGATTAGGTACTCAGCGGCCTCTGAGCGAGTCAAAACGTTCACTCCTGCCGATAAATGCTCCTGCCTTTCGGGCAATCCCTTGCCCTTGGCGCGCTTCGTAGGCAATGGCCATCGTCCTTGGCAAGCAGTGCAAGCCTTTCGCGTCCTGCTCACGGTTCTAACCTATATCCGTGTAGGCAACACAGCGGATGGACGTTTTGGCCACGCCCTTTGGGGCTTACCAAACTGTCCGATCTCTGTGTTGGCTCACCTAACCGGGCCGCCAGCCCGCTTTCAGTTCGACGCTTGATCTCGAAAAGCTCTGTAAGCCAGAGGCCACTGAGGACTTAATCGGAGGCTCCAGTCAAGCGCAGCAATTTCCATTCCGTGGCGTTTGCCTGGACAGCCGCTGCTGCGCGGGATAAAACGGCGGCACCGCTAAAGATTCGCAAAACTGATTGTGCCGCTATACAAGGCCGATATACTGCGCGCCCAACACCGTCACTGCTCGCGCTTGCACTCACAGGCATTTTGTTATGGCAACCACCTCACCTACCCTCGTGCGTCACAGTCTGCTCACCTTGCTGGGCGTACTGTTGGTTGCGCTAAATCTGCGCCCGGCACTCACCAGCGTTTCGCCAGTACTGCGCTCCATCGGCGAGGCGCTGGCGTTATCACCGGCAGGCTTGGGGCTGCTAACCACCGTACCAGTTGCCTGTTTGGGCTTGAGCGCACCGCTCGCACCCATGGCGGCGCGGCGTATCGGCATGGAGCGCACAGTGCTGGTCGCGGTAATCTTGCTGGCGGTGGCTCTCGCCATCCGACCCTATAGCGGTACGGTGGGACTTTTCGCTGGCACCGCGTTTGCCGGTGGCTGCATTGGCGTTATGGGGGTTTTGCTACCTGGCATCGTCAAGCGCGACTTTCCTAAACACACCAGCTTAATGACCGGGCTTTATACAGCGGTAATGTGCCTCGGGGCAGCACTGGCGGCCGGGGCCACCGAACCTCTGCGCATTGCGATGAACGAAAGCTGGTCGCCCGCGCTGGCATTTTGGCTGCTGCCAGCCGCCATCGCCGCCCTGGCTTGGTGGCGTCAGTTGGGCGAGCAGCACAAGCCTGCAACTCGCAAACAGCCCACAGCATCATTACTTAAAGACCCTCTCGCTTGGCAAGTGACCCTATATATGGGGCTGCAATCATCCCTGGCCTACGCCGTATTCGGCTGGCTTCCCAGCATTTTGCAAGATCGCGGCTTAAGCGCCGTGGAGGCCGGGCTGGCATTGTCCGCCTCAATTCTGAGTCAGATAGTTACCGCAATTGCCGCCCCCTGGCTTGCCAGCCGGATGCGAGATGAGCGCTTTATGGTAGTGGTGGTTATGAGCCTCACCCTGCTGGGCTTGGGTGGCTGTATTTATGCCCCGGTGGAGACCCTATGGCTGTGGGCCGTTATTTTGGGACTGGGACAGGGTGGCACCTTTGCCATGGGCCTTACTCTGCTCGCCCTGCGTGCGCGCACCCCGATTATCGCTGCGCGGCTATCGGGAATGGCGCAAGGAGTGGGTTACACTCTGGCCGCCTTTGGCCCGCTGTTAACGGGTATACTGCACGACATTTTTCACGGCTGGAAAGTGACCGGCGTTTTTCTCGGAGCCATAGGCGCCGTTGCCATTGCAGCGGGCCTGGGCGCCGGGCGCCGCCGCTATGTACTGGAAAGCCAGGCGAGCCACTCATCCGAATGAATTAAGGCGCGTGCAAGTCAAACACTTACAAACAGGATTACTATGAAATTATTGGTGAAACTACTACGAGAAGGTCTGGGCAGTATCATTGCGTTTATCAGTTGGATTACCCTGCCGGGTAAACTGAAACGCACGCCTGAAGCTCAGGCTGAGGTAGAAAAAGAGCTGCAAAACTTTGCTCTGTACCAGTTTTTTGCCTGTCCGTTTTGCATCAAAACCCGCCGCGCTCTGCACCGCTTAAACCTGCCTATGGAAAAACGCAATGCGCAGCAGGGCAGTAGCTACAGAACCGAATTAACCCAAGGCGGCGGCCGGGTAAAAGTGCCGTGTTTGCGCATTGATGAAAATGGCACGACCACTTGGATGTACGAATCAGCCGATATTATTCACTATCTGGAAACTCGATTCGGCTAGTAATGCTGGTAAGACTCGGGCCGCCTGGAACTACAGCGGCCCTAAAAACAACACTATTGCGGGGTCAATCGGCAAGCTCTGACTGGATATAATAATATGACTCGGGGGTAATACGAACCTGGCTGGGCCGCCCCGGTAAAATACCGTACATACCCGAACAAGCTAATTCACCTCGCAAATGCAAGGTCGCGCAGGAATCGTCTTCAATCAGCACCACCCGAACAATGTCCGTTATTCGTACCGCGGCTTCTATTTTTTTACCGTCTTCGGTGACCATTTGAATATTAATAAATTCACCCGCAAAGCTGTCACAAAATGCCTGCCAGTCGCCATCAAAGACCGCATGGCCATTGATTCCGTCAAGCGAACACACGCGAAAGCCTGCACTGTCTTTCACCAACAGTGCGATCAAATCCCGAGAACATAAAGAGTATTGAGCACCAACCTCTTTACCGCTATCGACAATAGGACGGTGAATTGTGGAAACAGTACGAATAAATCGCGAACGCATTTTGGCTTATCTCCCTGCAAACATCACAGCAAGATACTACAAAACCTAGAGTTAAAAAAAGCGCTTGACTATGACAAAGGCCCTTGCAAATTACCCTTACCATTAAAAAAGTACTTTTTTAACAACAGATTCGCTAAGAGATGTGGCGGCGACACTATTGCGCAGGAAAAATAACCGGGGTATCTCCATCCTGCCACGGCTGATATTTCTTCATGGACTGAACAAAGACTGGATGCTCCAGCCATCCTTTTAGCCACTGCTGCACGCACGGATAAGGCAGGCGGTAAAATACATCGCGATCCACATGGGCAAACTGACGTACAAAGGGCATTATGCCGATATCGGCAGTACTGGGGCTAGCGCCTAGCAGGTAGGTGTTTTTGTCCAGCAGCTGCTCCAGCGTTTGCAAAAACGCTTCACCGCGTTGGCGATATTGGGTTTGGGTCATAGCCGGGTAGCGCTCGAAATACTTATAGCGATCCAGCCAGTACTTAAACTCAGTATCATTCTGGTTAAGAAGATCCTTGGCTTGAGAATAATGCTCGGAATCAAGTACTCCGTCTGGGTCATTCTGCCGTATAGCCCAGAGTAAAATATCAAGGCTTTCATCAATCACCCTGGCGTTGGGCAACTGCAATACCGGCACCGTGGCCTTAGGGCTAATAGCGAGCATCTGCGGCGGTTTATCCTTCAACACCACCTCACGCAGCTCGACTTGCAGGCCGGCAAATAGCAGCCCTAGGCGGGCGCGTATAGCGTACGGGCAGCGACGAAAGGAATATAGAATGGGCAGCTGCTCGGTCATGGGTTCCAGGCTTGGAGAATTTGGCGCTAGGGTCGTGGATCGCCGTGGCGGTGTCAAGCACACCACCGCATCATAATGCCTGCCGCCATAAGAGACCTCGGCAAACCTTCGCCTAAGGCACAGATACCACCGACCTCAGCGCCGATGGGTTTGTGAGATCTGTTGTGAACTTCACGCAGCGAATGAGCACTGTGTAAATTGCCGATGCCGCTGCTGCATTATTGCAATCGATAAAAATCAAAGTCCGCACGCCCACCCGGTGTTTGGGTGGCGTAATTAAACAGCGCAAAGCGGTAACCCATAAAATGCGGCAGTGTGTATTTCATTTTCAACTCTGTGCCAATGGCCTTCCAGTTCGTGCCATCCAGGCTGTACCAAAATGTGGCGGTATCGCGCTGGCTTTTAAAATCGGTCTTTATCTGCAGGTACACTCGCGACTGAGGCAAGGCGATTCGCGCGGCCACCGTTTCGCTCACCTCGTCGTCTTCTGATTGACCCAACACCATAATTAAAGAGGTGCCTGTTTCACTTTTTTCAACTCCGACAAAACCGTATTGGGCTTGCAAGGCGGCAAGCCCCGCCACATCGCCCGGCCGTAAATTGGCGGTATCGAGGGCAACCGTGGCCCGAGCTTCGGGACCATACATTCGCTGAGTCAGAGTGTTACGGGTATCCAGCAATCCTTTATCGGTGCGCTGGTTGGTTAAGCTCAAGTAGCCGGGCCGCTCAGTTACCGACCAACCGCGGGAATCGGGGTTATGATTCCACTGCCAGGCGAGCTTGAGTGCTCCGGCCTCAGAATTGATTTCCGGATAGTCAAAATCATCTGAAGCCACAAGATTACCCAGCCCCGACTGCTGCGAGGTAATACTCAGCGCCTCGGGCACCTTGCCGTCCACTCCGTATACGGGCCAATCGTTTTGCCAGCGCACCGGCACTAAGTATGGAATGCGCCCCACCGCGCCGAAATCGCGAAATAAAAAGGCGTACCAGTCGCCCTCGGGAGTATCGATCAAGCCCCCCTGGGCAATACCACGATCCTGCAACACCACTCTGCCCTCGTAAGGCCCTGTTAGCTGTTTAGCGCGATACACCAACTGGGTGCGCATGCCATTAGCAGGCCAGCTGATTAAGTTGATGTAGTAGTAGCCATTGCGCTTACTCACCTGGGCCCCTTCTGCCGGTACCCAAAACTCTTCTCCGGCAATGGACGAGGCTTTCTCGATCACCGTGGTCCGTAAACCGCCGGGCTTGATCGCGCTGGCATCTGCGGTCAACTCAACCAAATGAATATCATCGTTGCCGTAAAGTAGAAAAGCCCGCCCCTGATCAAACACCAGCGAGGCGTCGTGAAACAACTGGTCTATTTCCGCGCGTTGCCATTCGCCGCTCTCGATATCATCGCTGGAAAAGATATAGGTTTTACTCGTGTGATTGGCAAAAGTGCTCACGTAAAAACGGCCATTGTGGTAACGCAAACTGCTCGCCCAAGACCCTCGGCCGTAGGCCTGCTCGCCCCCGCTCAACGTAGAGGCATTGTCGGCGGCCAGGCTGTCGTAGACGTAACCAAGAAGATTCCAATCCACCAAATTCGAAGACTTCATAAGCGGCAACCCAGGATTCATGTGCATGGTGGTGCTACTCATGTAGTAGGTATCATCCACCCGGATTACCGCCGGGTCAGGCACATCAGCCCAAATCAGCGGATTGCGAGCCCCATTTTGTGCCTCTGAATTTGCGGGCGAGTCGGCCTGGCTACTGCATCCGAGTAGCGCCCAAAGCGCTGTCACTAGTCCTAGTCGCAGCATCATATTTGTCCTTCATTTTACGGTTTTTATTGTGAGCTGAAGTTCGGGCCGTGCAACGGGAGCGGCGAAAGAACTTCGGCATGGTTTTGAGTGATTTCCCCAAAAGACTTATAGTTAATAATACAATATGAAAAAAAACATAATATATTTTCATCCCCCATAGAACAACTTAAACGACAATAATGAGGACAAACCTAATGAGAAGACTGACCGCCTTATGCACCCTGGCGCTGGTTGGCGCTTTAGCCGGCTGTGATAACAGCACCGACCCGGCTCAACTCAGCGAGAAGGCCACCACTCAAAATAGCCCCGCACCTGTGGCCAAGGCCCCCTCGGCCGATAAAGTAGCCAAGTTCAGCCAATATACTTATCAGGGTGAATCGCAAGAAGAAGTTACCGTGGGCGATGGCGAATTTCGCAACCCGATTATCTCGGGCTATGCCCCCGACCCCACCGTGGCACGCGTGGGCGACGACTACTATGTAGTGACCTCATCATTTACTCACTATCCGGGCCTGCCTATTTACCACTCGAAAGACTTGGTCAACTGGACGCAGATTGCCAATGCCATTGACCGCCCGGACCAGTTCGACTTTACAGGTTTGAACGTTTCTCGCGGCATTTTCGCGCCCGACCTTTCCTATCACCAGGGAACCTATTACCTGACCTCCACCTGTGTGGATTGCGACGGCAACTTTGTAATGACCGCCGATAGTCCCACCGGCCCCTGGTCTGACCCCCACTGGTTGGGTTTTGAGGGCATTGACCCATCCATTTACTGGGCCGACGATGGCAAAGCCTATATTCTCAACAATGGCGCCCCCAATGAAGAGCCCCGCTACGACGGCCACCGGGCCATCTGGATTCAGGAATTTGACTGGCAGAACCTGAAAATGGTGGGCGAGCGCAAGCAGCTGATTAACGGCGGTGTGGATATCACCGAGGAACCGGTCTGGATTGAAGGGCCGCACATTATCAAGCGCAATGGCTACTACTACATTACCGCCGCCGAAGGCGGCACCAGCGTCCACCACTCGCAAACCATATTCCGCGCCGATAACGTTTGGGGCCCCTACACGCCCGCGGACCACAACCCCATACTCACCCAACGCGATTTAGAGTGGGAACGCGAAGACTCGATCATCGCCGCCGGACACGCCAAGTTTGTGCAACTGCCCAACGGCGACTGGTGGGCCACTTTCCTTGCCATTCGCCCCTACGACAACGACATGTTCAACATCGGCCGCGAGACCTTTCTGCTGCCGGTTACCTGGAAAGACGACTGGCCCTACATTCTGCCCCAGGGCGAGCGCATTCCGTTTGCCATAGATAAACCCGCCCTACCCGAACAGCCGCCCGCCGAACTGCCCACCGCCGGCAACTTTGGCTACACCGACAGCTTTGATGGCGACAGCCTGTCGTTATCGTGGATGGGCCTGCGCAACCCGAGCGAAGACTTTTACCAAGTGGAAAATGGCGCGCTCAACCTGACGTGCCGCGGTGGACTGGGCAACCTAGATGCGGTTCCGTCCTTTATCGGGCGCCGCCAGCAACACCATATTGCCGACGTCTCCACCACCGTTACCTTCGACCCGACCGCCGAAGGCGACATGGCAGGCCTGGCCGCTGTGCAAAGTGATACCCACCTGATGTTTTTGGGCGTCACTCAACTCGATGGCCAAAAACAGGTTGCCCTGTACCGCCACGAGGGCTCTACCGAAGGTGAATTGATCAGCGCCCAACCGCTCGAAAGCTCAGCGCCCGTAGAGCTGACCCTGGCATTCAACGCCGGACAAATGCAGGCAAGCTACGAGGTAGACGGCACCAAACACACCCTCGCGGAAGGCGTGGATGCCACCAACCTCAGCACGAATGTAGCTGGTGGGTTTGTGGGGACTTTGATTGGGCCTTACTGCACTGAGTAAAAGCAGTCGCGATACCTTTGCCGTCTTTCTGGCGGCAAAGGGTTTTCAATGCAGAACTTGCGGCTTCAGTTTTTTGATATACAAGGCATGCATACAACTACTTCGCAACTCCAGCCATACACAGGCTGAGTTCTTAACCCGTTCCCACCGACTCAAGAAAGTGACGGCTAAGGGCAGAGCCGCCATAGCGACTCCCTTTTCTCCATAGGCATTCGCGCAGTACGCTAGACCGATAATAATCCGGTTGCCACGAAAGACCGCCCCCCGATGTCCCTGTGTCTAGAATTATTCCAAGGCAATTCCCTGCATGATGCTTCTACTGCTACGTCCCACCCTCAGCCCTTGATTTCTATAACGTCAAGCCATATAGTTGCATATACAACCTTTATTGAACTTTGATCTTGCCATGCATCAATACAGCCACAGCCAATCACTCGGACACCTAACCGGTTTAGCGGGTCGACTGTTCAACAACCTGTTAACTCGTCGGTTTAGTGAAGCCGGAATTGATATGACAGCAGAACAATGGGGTGTAGTGCTCCTGCTGCTGCATAACGAGGCTCTCACTCAGGGTCAGATTGGTGAACAGCTGTATCTGGAAAAGTCCACCGTCAGCCGATCCGTTAGCGGGCTGGAAAAGCGCGGGTGGATTGTCATTAAAAAAGACGACAAGGACGCGCGGCAAAAGCACATTAGCTTAAGTAAGCAGGCTGTCGGTATAGCGGAGCGCTGTTACGCCATAGCAAGCGGCGTGTTAAACGACGCCCAGCAAGGCCTCACCCCCGCCGAGCTATCCACAGGCTTAACCCAACTGGACAAGGTAATCGGCAACCTCAGGCAACTTAATCGCTGATACCTGATACTCAATCTTAGGAGTTAGTATGAACACACGTAACGCGTTAATTACCGGCGGCGCACGCGGCATTGGGGCCGCCTGCGCAAAAGCACTGGCCCAAGACGGCTACCGGGTCTTTATCAACTACGTCAACAGCGCCCAGGTGGCGGATGACCTGGCCAATGAAATCAAAGCCGAGGGCGGGCAAGCCGTAGCCGTACAGGCGGATGTGCGCGACGATGAACAACTGCAAGGAATGTTCGCCATGATTAGCGAGCAATATGGCGGCGTCGATGTCCTGGTGTCCAACGCCAACATGAGTTTTACCCCCAAGCCATTTTTACAGCAAAGCTGGGACGAGTTTTCGCAAAAATTAAACGACGAGATGCACGCGGCCTATCAAAGCGCTCAGTTGGCGGCCAACGCCATGAAAGAAAAGCAATTCGGTCGTCTGGTGTTTATTTCCAGCACATTATCCGAAAGCCCCGCCCCCAACTTTATTGCCCACGGCGCCGCCAAAGGTGCGCTGGACAGCTTTAATAAATATCTGGCGCAAGAGCTTGGCCCTTTCGGTATTACCGCTAATATTGTCGCCCCAGGCTTGGTAGAAACCGATGCGACTAAAGACGCGCCGCAGGAGTTTAAGGAGTTTATACGCACCAGCACCCCTACGCAGAAAATTGCCACGCCCAGCGATGTCGCCAATACCGTACGCTACCTTGCAAGCGAGCACAGCGGCCACATTACCGGCACTTATAACCCGGTCTGCGGCGGCGCCTATATGTCCTAAACTCGGCATCAGAAGCATATATGCCTGCCGCATGGGCGGGCATATTGATCCAAAAATACGCTTCCGGTGTTGCGGCTTCTGCAAATAACGAAACCATCCACGCAGGCCATCCAATTCTGTAAATCTGCTTGATTTGGTTTTTGAAAAACTTAACCACTTATACATTTCTCGCCAAACGGGTCCAAAATGGGGAAAGATTTATTTTTCTGACCGAAATAAGGGCAGATTATTTTTCTAACTTGCCTACGACAAGCTATCCCATTAAAAATAAATCTGTCACCTTTTTTGCCAGCTCATCCCGTTAATCTACGGAGTCTTAAAGAGCGGCATTCCATTTAACGACAAGAAAGGTGCGAAAAGACTTGTCATTTAAGACAGTATCTGTACCCGAAACCTGTACAGGTAAAAATATATCCGTCGTCTTCTTTTCGGGTCTTATCACAACGGCTTTGGTGGCTTTCAGAATCAAGCCGCTCTGCGCCATTAATTCTGCCCCCATTAATCTCACTATACCGTGCTCCGTTGTCCATCATAGCAAAGCGCTAAGCACCAATACGACCGCAAGCCCCACCAGCCCCAAGATGGTTTCCAGTATCGTCCAGGACGCCAACGTCTGCTTCTCTGTCAGGCCCATATACTGCTTAACCAGCCAAAAGCCGGAGTCGTTTACGTGGGACAACACCGTCGCCCCACAGGCAATGGCGATGACCACACAGGCCACCACCGGCTCGGAGTAGCCGCCGGCGTCGACCAACGGAGCAATCAAACCGGCAGCGGTTACCATAGAAACGGTTGCCGAGCCCTGGGACACCCGCACCACTGTGGCCACCAAAAAAGCAAAGAGCACCACCGGCAGGTTAGAGCCACTCATGGCCTCTACCAACGCGTCGCCCACGCCGGCGGTAATCAACACCTTACCAAACACGCCACCGGCACCCGTCAGCAGAATAATCATTCCCACCGGCTCCATCGAGCGGGTCGCTACGCGCTGAACTTCATCGCGGCTGAATCCAAGCCGTGTACCCAGAAAATAAAACGCCAGCAGAGCAGCCGTTAGCAGAGCGGTAAAGGGGTGGCCCACAAACGCCATCACATTCACCAGGGTATGACCTTCGCCCAACCAGACCTTGGAGGCGGTGTTCAGCAAAATCATGGCGAGCGGCACCAGGATAATACTCAGCACCAACGCAAAGCCCGGCTGCGGCCGATGGGATTGTGCCTGTGACTCTAGGTGCGCCTGGGCAAAGTCAGGCAAGGGGGCGTGAATACGCCCGCCGATAAAGCGCCCGAACACAATACCGCCCACAATCGCAGCGGGTATGCCCGCCGTTAGACCAATAAGTATCACCCACCCCAAGTCTGCGCCAATCAGCGAGGCCACCGCCACCGGGCCGGGTGTGGGCGGTATAAACGAGTGCGCCACCGCAATACCCGCCACCAGTGGTAAACCGTACAGCAATAACGACTTGCCGGTACGTTTGGCCAGACTGTACACCAACGGAATAAACAGAATCAGCGCCACCTCAAAAAACACCGGAATGGCGACAATCAGTCCCAGCGTCATCAAAGCCCAGGGCGCCCGCTCGGTACCCGCCTTGCGGGTTAAGGTATTGGCAATCTGTTGCGCCCCGCCGGAGACCTGCAAAATCTCCCCAATCATGGTCCCAAGGCCAATCACAATGGCAATATAGCCAAGCGTACTTCCCATACCCGCCTGAATGGTACTGGCTACCTCGGGTAAAGGCACACCACCGGCAATCGCCACCATCATGCTCACCAGTAATAGAGCAACAAACGCCTGCAGGCGCAGCACCATAATCAAAAACAGCAGCAAGCCAATGCTAGCGACGGTCAGAGAGAGTAAATAGGTGACGGACATGGTTATTGTTATCTCCGATTTTTATCGAGTTTTTTTGTCATATTTTTATTTGATTAGAAGACTACATCTTCTATAGCGCCTGCCGAATCAGTGTACACCAAAATAACGATGCCGCTCTCGAGCTGGTATTTGTACCGGTATCCGTGTTTGTGAACAGATCGGCTGCCATTTTGTAGAGCCTGCACTACGTCGGATTCATCAATTTCAGCGTCTGCCAGTTTTTCTCAAATCCCACTGCTCCACAAGATTTTTCGGGGATTGGGTTCTGATGCCGTATGCTTTGGTCGATTGTGCGGATGCATCGCAAGAACCATGCTATGAAGCATTACCATTACAACAAACAGGATGGGAACCCCAATCCCCCAGAAAAGCCATTCCATTTTATTCCGCTTGAGCTCCCGATATATTTAACCCTTCAATAAGGGAGGCCCAAAGTGAAACTTTGGGCCTCCCGACTGGCCGAAGGACAGCCTTTGCTTCATTGACTTGTTAACATTGGTCATCGGCACGCTCGATAGAGCCACACAGAAAGAAAAAATTATCTTCCTCCTCTAATGCCGGCCACCTCATTGTATGGATCGAGGCATAAATACACTTCGGATTCACCATTAATGAGCTTGCACTGCGATATCGCCTTACAGGTGAAATCTTCGTTTATTGAATACTCCCTAAGACCGATAAGACGAAATGTACTTATCTCACCCTGGACATTCTGAACACTCAACAGCGCGTTACTTTCCGAGGTATCCCAATCGTGGCCAATCGTAAGCTTCGCTAATGCTTTATCTCGAAAATCTCCTGAGTCAACATTCATCGTTCTGTACTGTCTCCGGGATTCACGGTTCAAGACTTGGCCCCAATCTCTTTCAAAGCGCTGGAGCAAACGCCTCGACAAGCCACAGCCCGATGGTAAGGCTCACCAGGCCGAACAGGGTTGTTTGCACAATCATAGTCGCCGCAAGGGCGGCATTTCCGCCCATGCCGCGCACCATCACAAAGCTTACTGTGGCGGTGGGTGCGGCCGCCAATAAAAAGACCACCCCCACGGCATCGCCCTTAAGCCCCAATAACAGCGCCAGTGCCACCGCTATGACTGGCGAAACCAACAGCTTCCAGCAGCTAGCGGCCAGTACGCCGCCACCCATTTGACCCAACGACTTCATGCTAAGCGTCCCGCCGACGCACAACAGCGCCAGCGGCAAAGACATATCTCCCAGATAGCCCCCCGCGCGCCGCACGGGCTCAGCAATAGACGGGCCCCAAGCACCGTAAATCAGCCCGGCGACAATGCCGATAATCAAAGGATTGCGCGCAATAGCCGCAAACACACCGCGAAAACCACGCTCGCCGTCCAGGTCTCGGTTGAGAGCGACTACGGATAATACGTTGTACAGCACGATAGTAACGGCCAAGGGCAAAGCCGCCATAGCGATACCTTTCTCGCCATAGGCATTCGCGCAGTACGCCAGACCAATAATAATCAGATTGCCGCGAAAAGCTGCCTGGGTAAGAACCCCTCGGTCTTTTTTATCACGCACAAACCAGCCGGCGGTGGTAAAGCTCAATATAAAAACGAGCAGAGCACCGGTGACCACGGCGATCATAATGCGACCATCGGTAGCCGAACCAAAATCCGCCCTAGCGTTGCTGAAAAACAACAACACGGGCAACCCGACGGAAAAGACCAAGCGTGAAGCGGTGTTGATAAACGCTTCGTCGATCAGACCCACACGACGCAATACCGCGCCCAGGGCAATCATTAGGAAAATAGGTGTGCTTACCGATACCGAAAAGATAAAGGTGGAGAGTAGATTACTGTCGTTCACGCAGGCTCGTAGAAAAGTATGAGAGGTTTGTTAGGTTCCGCTTTTTTTCGGGGTTTTGTCAAGGTGGAGAGGGATCAAACCACTCTGACCCCATTGATATTTCGCTGGCACCGACTCGAAAATTCCGCTTTCAAAATTCCACTTTCAAGATGGCATCTGACATCGACGCATCTTCCCGGGATCCCGCAGCTGTAATGCGCTCAAACTCAGAAATTTCAGCAACCACATACGCAAGGTGATGATTGGTATCAATAGCAATCCACTGCCATGCTATACCCTTAAATTTCTTCTTACTACATCGAAGTATCTCGCTATCACCCCAACTGAACTGATCACCAAGGTAGTGTCCAGAATCTATAATCTTCTGTGCGAGCTCCCACATCTGCTCACCTTTTGGGGGCTTACTAAGTGACTGGCCTCGTGCCACATAATATTCTTTGTCAATTGTGTAACGAATCTTACCATTTGTATGCTTGTTTCTCACACCCTCATTTGTATTTGGGCCACGAACACCATAGTCGCCAAAGAATATCGGCATACGAGGAAACCGCTGTCTCGCACTTCGCCAAAGTAACATTTCCTTTCGCAGTACTGGGCCGCAGGTATTTGGCTTTTTTACGGCTTCATTAATCGTCTTTGGCAAAGAGCACCCAGCAAGCGAGTACGACATGAAGCGATACCCTGAAATCAAATTAAATAGGGTTTCAAACCTATCAAGTAGATCAATCGCTCCGAAAGGCGTTACATCTTCAAAATCCAAAATCACATGACAGTTCGCTGGATCGAGTTCTAGCTCAGATATAATTTCATCCAAGTTTTCTTGGAAAAAATCGGGTTCTGCGGAATCTTCAAAGGCTGCATGATCGAGCCTAATACAAAACTTACCCTTGTGGGTTCGTGAGATACTCCGAAGCGCCATCTGATATTCCAAAACACCCCAACGATCATAACCAACAACAGGCACGACCTGGACGCCCACAAATTCTAGCGCGTGATAGGTGTAAGGGATGACGTGCTCACCATGCTCGTTCGTCGCTGTTGGGACCCACTGGTAAGCATCGAACATCGCATATTTCCCAGCCCATAAGCGCCCAATCTCTTCGCTAGTATCATCAATGAACTCAGTGATAGGCGTTGAGCTTTCCCGGTATTTTTTGCGGTCTGGGACCTTGGGCAACTCGAACAGAGGAATAATATTTGTCGCGTTGCCGGGCTTGGTGTTTTCTAGTGCGGTAAACTCCGCACCCAGCGCTTTGAGAATTGGGAAATAGGTGGTGTTCATAAATTAAGCCTCACACTACTCGGGAGATGGAAACAACTTGCGTACTTGATTCTGTCCCACCAAGTCGGAGAACAGGCCATAATTTCCCGATTCCTTTCGGAGTCTACCAGCAATTATTGCTGGAGAAATCTTTAGCTCTTTAGCGAACTTTTCAATTGATTCCTTACTTGGCGAAGTATAAGCATCACTTCTACGCCATTGGACGCGTGGAATAAAGGCTTCACGAGCCAGTCGGTTAGCCTCAGCCTCGCGCCGATCTTCGGATGACGCATCAAGATCATCAAGGAAGGCGTCCTCGTCCGTCACGTGTTTCCAAATATGTGCGACCTCATGAATGAGGGTGTACCAAAAGTTGTCCAGCCGGTCATAACGTAATGTAAGGCCAATAATGGGCGTCCCATCAGCGTCTCTTAGCGCAGCTCCGTCTAATAACGTGCCTTTTAGTGCGGGTTCAATAACAACAGTGATGCCCGACTTCTCTAGTTGCTCAACCGCCAACAAGGGGCCCGTATCGAACCGACTTAACTGAGCAAGCTCTTTCAAGTAGCCTGCCGATAACTCCTCTGGGTTGAATGAACCATTTTTAGGCTTCCGATCTCTAGCTTTCTGAATAACCCGGGCCAACCAAGCGTAGAGCGCGTATCGGGATGTGGGTGTTTCAGCCTCGCCGTAAAATGTTTTTCTGAACGAAGCCGCGCCGAATTCAAGCCCTGCTTTAGATATGAAGCCTTTTACTATTTCTTCAAGGTTATCCTTGGCTATCTTTCCAATATTATCGATCCAACCCCGACGCGTCATTTCTTTGATAGGAAACTTGGACCAGTCAACAACACCTTTGCTAGTAGGCGAGTCAGGAAGTGAAGCACCAACGAGCGTATCCGCTGAAATGCCCAAACCAATCGTCAAGGCTCGAATCATCTGAACAGTTAAGGGGCGCTTGCGGTTCAGAACCTCAGAGACACGGCTACTTGTACCGAAATAGGGAACAAGATCAGCCTGCTTCAGACCCTTTTCATTCATGCGAAATAAAATGGCGTCGATAGGGTCCGGGCTCTCTACTGGATATTTTGAGTTCTCGTATGCCTCAAGCAGAACGGTCAGCAACTCCAGCCTCTCACTTTTCGCGGAGTTCAGTTTTGGGCCTTCGGAAATGAGGGCTTGGACCTCATCAAGGTACGCGGCATATTGTTCTTCTGTGCGAATTACCTTAGCTTCCATAAATTCTATCTTCACTGTATGCCCGTGATAACGGCAATGCCTTGTTGAAATGCAATTTGTATACAAACCTCTTTTTTGCAGTTGCAGACAGGAAAAATGAAATGGCCCGGTTCGGGCTGTCGCGCGTTCGGGAATTGGTGGCTTACGTCTGCGGCTTGTTTCCAATTCGCGGTTGCGAGTTCGGCAACCCATGCGCACACCCAGGTGCGCACCGTTTCATCAGTGCGCACGAGGAGCTGTAATTTGTCTTTTCCTAGTAGTCGCATGGCTTCTTAATTTTCCCATTTTGGGAACATTATACATAGAACAAAAAAACACACAAGCTCCCAATTTGGGAATTTTTTGTTCGCTACCCATCGCAGCCAGCCGAACGTAGGTAGATTTGGCTGGTTAATCGCGCATGGACGTGCGATTAAGGAAAAACGCGTAGGAGCGCGATTTTTTCCGACCAACCAAATCTGCCGAAGTGAGGGAACCCGGAGGACTGAGGTGCGCGGGTGCGCTTTTTCGTCCCTTTTTGCCGCATAGGAAAAAGGGACTCGCCATCGCCCGGCGATAGAGGGCGGGAATTACGACAGAAAGCTGGCTTGAGAGAGATTGGTGCAAATGAGGACTAACAAGAAAAGAACAAACCGGACGTCGATAGATGTTAGGCACTGATAGAACCGACGCCTAGCGGGATGCATGGGGCACGTACATGTGCCCCACCCTGCGGGCGGCGTTCGCCGTGCAAATTCGCTCCTGCGCTCCATGCGCCCGCGACATTAGTGAATCCCTTCACGTCAACCACTGGCGTCTGCGGTCTCACCCACAAGACCCACAAACAAAAAACCCCCTGTCCAATTGGGCACTTCGAATGCGGATATGGGACTTTGACGATTCGCGGGATGCATGGCGCACCTCCCTGTGCGCCACCCTCCGGGCGACTCCGTCGTGCTAATTTGCTCCCGGCAAATTAGTGAACCGGAGCTAAACCTCGCTCCCGCTGAGCTTTCAGCGGAACAAACAAAAAACCCCCGCACTCTCGCGAGTACGGGGGTTTTTTGTTTGTTTGGTGGGCCTAGCTCTACCGAATAACACCCCCAATACATTGTTTTTATTATTTTTTCCCAATTCAAAAAATCAGGATACCCCCATATATACCCCCAAATAATCGCCGTGACCTGGCAAGCAAGTATTTATTAATCTGTGCGGGGCGCTTAATAGATACAGCTAACAATCGGGCATATTGTCCGGTTTTGGTGTGACAGCCTGCCCCAACCTTGCCGTAATCTTGCCCCTACACCTTGGGGTAATCTTGGTGTGATCTTGCTGTACTGTTTAGGGTGATCTTAGGGGCATTTATAGGCGTGGCCAGTCATGGCCATTTTGCCACCACCCGCAAATGACTCGTTACGTTCTACTTGCTGAACATGAACGTAATTAGCCCCAGCGGCATAAGCTTGATTGCGTAGATCATTACGCGACCCTTCTGTAAGCGCTTTGGTACTGGTAATGTCATCTGTCCACCAATTGCCTTGGCCGCCATAAATCTCTTTGACAAATTCGCACTCTTCGCTTGGCTTCTCATTGCTAATAAAAACCCCTGTTGCCTCTGGGTTTAACGGTTTAGCTGCACAGCCAACCAGCACAAGGAACGCGCTTCCAGCAATCCCCAATTTTAAACATCCAGCTATTATCGAAGTGTTTTGCATTTATGTTCTCCATGTTTTAAGTGTAAAAATCCCACGTCCACCAAGGGTAGCATTGTTCTCTTGGTGAGCATTAGGCTGGTTATCGGCCAAAGCTATAGAGCTAACCTTTTTAGGACTCAAAATATACTGTGGCCAATGTCAGGTTTTGGCAGGTTTAGGCGCTTACTATCGCTTACCGGCGTCACTGGTTTTAAGAGGTCGCTAGGTGCTTAACTGTCCTGAGGTTTTCTGAGGCGGGCCCGCTCTTTTTAGGGGGTCGCAAAACACAACACCCGACCTAGTGTTTAACCCTTGTGATTTAAGGAAGCCTTGGCAACTGTATATGCAAACAGCACAGAGCGGCCTGTGTTGCGTTCTGACTGTCATTCATTGTTGGGCGGGCTTTGTACTGGCTGGGGGTGTCGAAGGCCACAGGGCGATTTATAGCCGTTGCTGGTTAGGCGGGTTATTAACAATCCGTAACGTCCTGCGCTTGCATTGGTGGGGGTGTGGGCTAGCCTAGGGGTACACGCCTTCGCCTGTTAAAGTCGCGATGCACCGCACAGGGAAGTCAGCGCACCGCGTGGGCGTGTCCTCCACCTTACGATTTGTTAATAAGTCGGCCTGCTATGCGATGTCCGAAAATATCCGTTTTCAAGGTCAACATTATTCAACATCTACCCTGCTACTGACTTCGGAATAATCTTATGAGCGTCAAAGGTTGGCCAGCTATCAAAACATGGTTTCGCGAACGTGCAGTAGGCTTTGTGTGTGAGCTATCCGCGAAGCTGTTTTGCCTGTTCTTGGTTGCCTGGGTTGTGGGTGCATCAGGTGGTTAAAGTGTTTGCCCGTTTGGGCCGCCCGCTGTTTTAGCGCTGTATATTGGTAGGCTGTCTATAGTTGGTCATATGGTAAATTATATGGTGGCCTAAATTTGTACCACTGCTCAAAAATTAACCACCACTAAGTTGTTGATTTTATTAGGGTTGGATTTTTCGCAAACTCTCAAAATCGTGCGGGTGGTACAAATATGTACCGCAGGTGGTACAAATTTATACCCAGGGTGGTACAAATTTAGGCCTCGGGAAATTGAAAAACCGCACACCCTGAATTGGGTCGGTTAGGCTGTTTCTTGGGCAATGTCGCCACGGGCTTTCCTGGCTTCCAGTTGGCCCAATCATCGGTTGGGGCGTGTCCGTCTGTTCCCTCGATAGTTAAACGCCACTCCCTGGCCTTATTCTCCTGCCAACGCTCCCCTTTAGACAGTGCTAAGAATCCATGCCCTACAAGCTCATCAAATGCCTTTGTCGCGGTGTTCTTATGCACCCCCAATAATTCGGCGGCTTGCCTTTGCGATATGACTAGGCGACCGTTGCGCCCCTTCCGGTAAATCCGCTGAAATTCATCTAGCAAACAACGGGCGGGGCAGCTCAGATCGCGATAAGCTGGCGAAGCTACCCAAGTTTCATACTTGCGAATATGCGAACCTGTGCGCTTGGGTGTAGGTGACTTACTCGCCATAAAACCGCTCTACCCTCTTTGCGTTCACCTCTAGCGGGGCGTTAAGCATTCGCACACCTTGAGCGGTAACTTCGGCAATTACCTGATACCGGCGCGACTCAGGCCGCGCCCTGGCAATGGCAACGGGGGTGCCAGTTTTCTTCGCGTGGGTTTTGGCCCATTCGATACAGTTATACAGGTTACCGCTATAGGCTGAATTTTTAGCCAGTGCTTTAGTGACAACCATACTCACACCCCCAACGGCTTACAGGTGCTTATCTCGGGTTCGCTATAGCTGGGGGTGCCTGGCTCTACTTCACAGCGTAGCGCCTTCTCTTGGGCTTCTGCTTCGCTATCTGCGAGCACGACAAACGGGGTGATTTGTCGGGTCGTCAATTCCACTAGGTAGCGTTCCATCAGTTGGCCTCCTTGCTGATTAGCACATAGCGGGCAACACGGCGGGGGCGGCTAATGTCTGTCTCTATGGTTTCCCACAAGGTGGCGATGTTATGGCCGGTTTGGCGTAGCTCTTTAATGCGGGCCGGCGGGTGGTAGATGCCTAGCTCTTGGTTTGCGGCGTAGCTGGTAATACCGTAGCCCTGTGCGCTTTCTAATGCTGCCAATAGGCGGGTTCTTTGGGCGTGGGTACTGTTGGATAGTTTCTCTGGATTGGTCATAATGACACCTCAACAATTCGCTATATTTGGCCCTACGTTTGCGCGTGGGGCTTTTTTCGTTTGGGCTTAGGCTGCGCTTTCGCTGGTGCTGGTCTGCTCTGAAAATTGAGCCTTCCAGGTGTCCAGGGCGCTAAGTTCATAGCGAACGGCTTTGCCCATCTTGCGGTAAGGGGGTGCCTTTACTCCGGCCAATAAGCCGGTATAGCGCGAATTGTTGAGAGTGCGAAAAGAAAGCCTCAAATATTCAGCGGCTTCTGGTGTGGTCAATAGTGCGTTGCAATTCATTGTAGGCTCCAAGTGATTGTTTCTGGAGCTTCCAAATTACTATCAGTACTGTTTCCAACTGGAAATATTGAAAACGGTAATTTTGCGTTTTTAATCTTATAAGATTCTTTTTTCAGTATTTCAGCATTAAATCTTACCTCTGGCTTTCCCTAATAACACTTCATGTAAGTAAAACACTCCGGCTTCACCAGGATGGACTTTTCTGTATGTCTCCAACTGCTTTTTAAGGGGGGCCGCGTCATACCTTGCTTGTATCTTATTGAGGTGAGGTATTTCAACAACGTATTTTGGGTCAACAATGTTTAACAATTCTACGATTACGGCTGGCGGGAATCTTCCAGTAGAGCTGCTTTTCAAGATGCAAAATAAATTTAGATTTAATATTATCTCTCTAACCATCAAATCTCTTTTCGTTGCCATTGTTGCCCTGAAGGCTTCGGGATAGACTAAACCTAGCCGCTCGCCATTAAGTGGATCATAGGGGGCGTCGATAATGTCCGTATGGGCAATAGACTTATCCATCAATCGCTCTATTTCAGACGTGTCTATTACGTAATCCGTTCCTAGATCAGCCCTAAGCGAGTCAAGAAATTTTTTCGCAAGGTTTCTAGTTTTATCAGTAATACTGGATTTCACGCCTATGAGCTGTATTTGATTGTTTACAGCGGCGTCTAGCAAATCGCGGTCATCAATATACCTATCAACCAGCATGGCACAAGCCAATGCTCTTAGAGTGATCAGGTTCAAAAGCTCGCTTCTAGGATAATCAATCCCAATAAAGTCGCTATTTTCCAATAGCAAAAAATTCTTTTTTCGAAGATGTTCTTTAACCAAGATAAAGCTAGAACGGTGCGCTTTGTCTATGTGATTTACAAAGTGCAATTTTCCGCAAGTTAAAAGCCTGTAAAGCTTGTAATGCCTTGAAACCTGCTTATCAATATCATAGTCGTGGAGCCTGCCGTAAATCGTTGCATGTAGGGACTTACGGATTTTCCAAAATTCACTGTGTCTTGATTCTATTTCTTCGTCACTTTCGTTAGGGTGCTCGTGTTCGTCGAAAGGGTCATATTTGTCACGTAGCGCCCTAAGCTCTTTAAAAGTTTTTCCTATAGGTTTTCCATCTTCACGAACATTGTTGCGAAGCACAGTAGTACCGAAAAACCAATTTGTGAGCCCAATGAAAACGGCTATATCCCTATTTGTTAAAGCCAACCTGCACCCCCCACAGTGCCCCCAAATTAGAGCCCAAACCAAAGGCAGTGGGTGCTGCCTCTTTCGCCCCGTCGGGCTAGGTTTGGGTAACTGGTTAAGCGGTTTGCATCGCGGCTCTGGCAGCCTTCTCGTAAAGCAAGTCTGCAAGTACCGCTATACGCTCATCTTTCTCCTGCTCTGTACCTGGCGCAAACTCTCTTAGCTGGCCCAAGTTATCCGCTAGATTTTCGCCATTGAATAGCGTGTTCATCACTGCCTCGATAAAAACAAGTTCACTTTCTGGCAATGCACTTACTTTAGCAATTAGCTCTTCGCTTTTCATATACGCCCGCCTATAGATGATTAGGTTTGCGAAAACTACTGACTGTACTGGCCTGCCTTTTGGGCAAGCTCTTCGTAATAGTCCGCCATTGATACCAACTGGTGGTCATAAGCTATTTTTCTACCGGCCTCGGAAATTGCGATAGCTAAACCTTGTAACCGCCTAAAGTCTACATCGGCGTCCTCTGCCATCTCACGGATAATAGAGCCAAGATGATGAATACTGTAGCCAGCGCTTGATATGTCATACAGGTGGCCTGATAGTTCGCGCTCATTCATTCCCTCGATAGGTGTTGTACTTTCGCTCATGGCTACACCTCGCTATCGGTAACTGGCAGTTTGGTTAATGCCTTTTCCGTGCAAGCCTGGGCAATATCGAGTAAGCGAAGTGAGCCGTGGAAGGCTTCAATCCAGCGCTTTGAAATATCGCTACCCTCTAGCTCTTCGCTAATGCTTATCAACTGACCAATACTGCTAATTAGCATGGTGTGTGCGTCATTAACTAGGGCTTCTGCGCTAGGGTCTCCGGTGATCGAATAATTACAGGACAGCGGCATGTTTATAGCCTTGTGGCTTTCGGTAGCTATTGGGGTTTCCATCTTTACGCCTCGCGGTGGTTGGTTAGGTGTTCTGACTTCCAAAGTTACCGGCAATCACGTTTCCGGCTTCTGCTCTGGCTCTTAGGCTGTCCAGGTAATCAGCCCAGTGTTGCATCATCTTGCGGCGTTGCTCCAGGTGCTTAGTGCGGTTATAGGCTCTGCCGTGTACGTCCTTCACCGCGTGGCCTAACTGGTGCTCTATCCAATCAATGCGATAACCCAGCTCTTCATCTAAAAGCGTTCTGGCCATTGCTCTAAAGCCGTGCGGGGTCATGGTTTCGTTGTCGTAGCCTAGCGACCTCAGAGCCGTTCTAACACCGTTGTCACTTAGGGGGCGGCTGGCACCTCTGGCACTTGGGAAAACGTAATCACCACGCTTGTGGTAGTCCCTCAGGTCTTCCAGTATGGCCAGCGCTTGGCGGCATAGCGGGATAATGTGCGGCTCTTTGGTTTTAGTCTTTTCGGGGGGTATCTCAATTTGCTGTTTTTCCCAATTCACCTCTTCCCATAGCAGGTGGCGTAGCTCTCCCTGGCGACAAAAGAACAGCGGCGATAACTTGAGTGCGGCCTGAACTATGGGGGTGCCTTGGTAGCCCTGTATGGCGCTGTACAGCTTGCCTACATCATCGGGGGCGGTTACTGCAGCAAAGTGGCCTTTCTTGGGGGTGGCAAGTGCGCCTTTCAGGTCTGCGCTTATGTCGCGTTCTGCTCTACCGGTGGCCACGGCATAGCGCATAATCTGGCCCGTGTAGCTTTTGGCTCTGTGGGCTGTCTCTAACGCGCCGCGCTGTTCGATTTTGCGCAACACGGCTAACAGTATGGGCGGGGTTATATCGGTGATGGGCATAGCCCCAAGCCGTGGGAATAGATCGCGCTCCAGCATGGCCACAAGGCGCTTGTCGCTGCTCTCTGCCTTTTTGCCGCGATTCTGTAGCCACTCCCTCGCGATAACCTCGAAAGCGTCCGCACTGGCCTTCTTGGTTGCTTGGCGGGTGGCCTGGCGCTTTTGGCTTGGGTCGATACCGGCGCTAATGTCCACGCGGGCTTCATCTCGCAGCTTGCGGGCATGGGCTAGGGTTATCTCGGGGAACACCCCCAGGGCTAATAGCTTCTCCTTGCCTGCCATGCGGTACTTGAGCCGCCAATACTTCGCGCCGGTCTTTTTGACTAGCAGCAATAAGCCCTTTTCGTCGTACAGCTTGTAGTCTTTTTCGCGTGGTTCTGCGCTTTTGATTTGGCTGGCTGTTAGCGGCATGGCGATACCCTCAGGCTTGGGGGTATCAAATGGGCGGGGGTATCAGTTACCCCCGTATATACCCCCAATGGAAAACGAATATAGGGGTACAGTCTAGAACGCGAGTGTAGTGGGGGCAATAAAAAAGCCCCGTGGTTAGGGGCTTCTAGGATGGTGCGAGTACTCAAAGGTACTAAAATTGGTGGAGCCTAGCGGGATCGAACCGCTGACCTCAACACTGCCAGTGTTGCGCTCTCCCAGCTGAGCTAAGGCCCCGAAAGAGGTGCGCATATTAGGCTCGAATCAGAAATCTGTCAACACTTTTAGTCAATAAATTTAGCGAGTTAGCGAGACTGAACGGTGCTTATGCAATTTGCTGAGTTTTTCAACAATGCGGAAGGAGAACGGGCATTATGGCCTCTAGCCAACCGCCAAACCTACGTCCAAACTTTGGAATTGGCACCCCACGGGGCCCCTGCGACTGAGCCGAGCGCAGGGCTATTTTTGTGGGTAAGCAAACAGGACGTTTGCGCAAGTATCGCCAGGCCACGGAAGGCCTGTCGATACGGCCCTCAAAAATCGGTCGGAGCGAGAGAACCCGAAGGGCCAGACGCCGGGGTGTCCTCTTTTGAGTACTTTGCTGGACAAGCAGAAAAGTGCTTCGCCCGTCCGGCGACAGAGGGCAAGAATTACGCTAAACCGTAGACAAAGAGCGCCTTTAGACGCGCCGAAGCAAACCCAGAAAAGCCTTTAACGGAAGCACTCAGGACTTCGATAGCCGTTCGGCACTGATAGAACCCCCGCCTAGCGGGATGCACTCGGGCCTTCCGTGGCCCTCGCCCTACGGGCAGCTCCGCTGTGCAAAATGGCTATCCTGCCATTTTGTGAACCATTAACCTCAACACTGCCAGTGTTGCGCTCTCCCAGCTGAGCTAAGGCCCCGAAAGAAGTGCGCATAGAAGCTCGAACCGAAAATCCGTCAACACTTTTAGTTAATAAATTTCAGCGAGTTAGCCAGCCTGACCAGTGATTGCACGAAGTGACGAATTTTCCAACAACAAACCAGAAGATGCGTATTTCTGTATGCTTTCCACCCCTCAACCTCGAACCCGGCACCCCACGGGGCCCCTGCGACTGAGCCGAGCGGAGGCCTATTTTTGTGGGTAAGCACGCATGGACGCGTGCGCAAGTATCGCCGCGCCAGGGACGGCGCGTCGATACGGCCCTCAAAAATTGGCCGGAGCGAGGGAACCCGAAGGGCCAGACGCCGGGGTGGGCTTTCTTTTCGTTAGTTTTCTTTGCCCAAACAAAGAAAAGTGACTCGCCCGCCCGGCGATAGAGGGCAAGAATTACGAAAACATCTAATTAAGAGAAAAAGTAAGACAACTGGGAACCAACCAGAACGCAGCCCCCAAAGAAGGATAATCAGGCACATCCCTGTGCCGACAAACCATTAATCCTCAGGATTAACACCCAAAGCCTGATAGGCTTTCTCAAGCTTCTTAAGCTGCTTCTTCCCAGGCTCCCCCAACACATTAATCGCCTGACGCAAACGCGTGCGGCTCATATCCGGGCCCAGCAGCGTCATAGAATCCATCACCGAGAAAGACGCCGTGGTGCCGGCAATAGCGACAAAAATCGGCGCCAAAAAGTCTTTAAGCTTAATGCCCATTTGGCCCGACAGCTCTTTAAGGGCGTTAAAGATTTCATCGCGCTCCCAGCTGCGCAGCGCCTCAAGGCGCCACAGGGCAAATTGCAGCAACTGCTTTTGCTCGTCCAGTTCCAGCTTGTTGTCGGCAAAGCTTTGCTCGGTAAGAGGCAGTTGGCCCGAGGCCAGAAAGGCCACCAGGGGGATAAAATCGCCCAGGGTTTCCATGCGCTGTTGCGCGTGGGGCAGCACTTTAAGCAGGTTGTCGCGGTTCAGCATCCACTCGCCAAGGCGATCGGCCAGTGCTTCCGTGTCCAGGTTTTCGCGAATCCATAAGCCGTTCAGCCAGCTGAGCTTTTCCACATCGAAGATGGGGCCGCCCAGGCTCACGCGATTGATGTCAAAGTGCTCCTGCATCTCGGCCAGGGTGAATTTTTCGCGCTCGTCGGGCATGGACCAGCCCATGCGGCCTAAGTAGTTAAGCACCGCTTCGGGCAAGTAGCCGGCCTTTTTGTAGTAGAGAATACTGGTGGGGTTTTTGCGCTTGCTGAGCTTGGATTTATCCGGGTTGCGCAGCAGTGGCAGGTGGCACAGCACCGGTGCCTGCCAACCGAAGTATTCGTACAGCTTTAAGTGTTTGGGGGCGGAGTTAATCCACTCCTCGCCGCGAATCACGTGGGTGATGCCCATCAGATGGTCGTCCACCACGTTCGCCAGGTGGTAGGTGGGCATGCCGTCGGCTTTAAGCAGCACCTGCATATCCACTTGCGACCAGTCGATTTCAATGTTCCCACGCAGCATGTCGTCCACTACGCACACGCCCTCTTCCGGGATTTTCATGCGCACCACATAGGGCTCGCCTGCGGCCAGCTTGGCCTGTACTTCGGCGTCGGTCAGTTTTAAACCGCGACCATCGTATTTGGGAGTTTCACCACGCGCCTGCTGTTCGCGGCGCATTTCGTCCAGCTCTTCACTGGCGGCAAAGCAATAAAAAGCGTGGCCTTTTTCGATCAGCTGGTCAGCGTATTGTTTGTAAATATCCATCCGCTCGCTCTGGCGGTAGGGGCCGTGCTCGCCGCCCACGTCCGGCCCTTCGTCCCACTCCAGGCCCAACCAGCGCAGGCTGTCTAAAATGGCCTGTTCGGATTCGGCGGTGCTGCGGGTTTGATCCGTGTCTTCAATGCGCAGCAAAAACTGGCCGCCGTGCTGGCGGGCAAAGGCCAGGTTAAACAGCGCAATGTAAGCGGTGCCTACGTGGGGGTCGCCAGTGGGCGACGGGGCGATACGGGTGCGAACGGTCATAAATGTCTCTTGTGTCAGTTCTGAAGTTGATTAAGTGCGTGCCACAGCTGCTCGCCAGTTATGGCGTTTAGGGTGCGCGGGCGCTGGCCCGGCTGGCCGTTAGTGGCGGTGGCGTCTTCGTGGCGGCACAGGCGTTTGCCACACTCGTTACAAATATAGCCGGGGGCGACTATATGAGTAGAGCGCGGGCCGGTGGCGCCAATTAATTTTGGATCGGTCGGGCCGTAAGCCGTCACCGTGGGTTTACCCAGTGCGGCGGAAATATGAGCCAGGCCGGTATCGTTACACACGGCGCCCTGGCTTGTATGCAGCAGCCCCGCCAACTGGGTCAGCGTCATACGCTCTAGTACCTTGGCGTTGCGGCACCCGGCAGCGATTTGCTCGGCCGCGTCGCGCTCGGCGGGCGAACCCCAGGGTAAAAGCACATCCAGCCCCTTTTCCGCGGCCAAATCGATCAGCGCCTGCCAGCTTTGTGCCGGTAAACATTTAGTGGGCCAGCTGGCGTTGGTTACGGCCACTATATAGGGGTTGTGCGTAATGCTCTGCGCGGGCCACTCGCGCTCGGCCAGGCCAAACTCGGGGGCCGTTTGCGGGCGCTCGTATTCCAGCCCCGCGGCAAACAAATCGCGCCAGCGGTCTACCGCCAGAATATCCTGGGCCACGTTAAAGCGGCGCTGGTAAAACAGGTGGGCGCCCTTCTCGCGTACCGAATCGGCGTCGGGCCCCGCGCGTAAACCGCGAGCCATACGGGCTACGGTAGCGCTTTTAAAGCTGGTTTGCGCATCCAGTACCAGGTCGTATTTTTGCTCGCGCAAGGTGTGCCAATAGGCTTTTAACTCGCCCGAGCGCCAGGCGGTTTTAAGGCTGCGCTTCCAGCGCCGGTGGGCCGAGACAATAGTGCGCTCAACCGATGGATGCCAGGTGGGCACTTCGGCAAAAGCCTCGTCTACCGCCCAGTCAAAACGAATACCGGGAATGGCGCGGGCTGCATCGGTCACGGCGGGCAAGGTCTGCACCAAGTCCCCCATTGAGCTCAATTTAACGATTAATACCCGCATACCCGTCCAACCACTGAAAACTGCGCGCATTGTACCTTAACTGGCTGCCGACTCGTGAGATGGGATAAAAACTTCCGCCATTATATTAGATTATCCTAATTTAGATATTGCTATTTTAGAACTATCTAATATTATTAGATAGACGGAGGGATAAACATGAACCAATCCATGACACCCGAACAACTGCAGGCCAACGCCACTCAGGCAGCGGGCCTTTTGAAAATGCTCGCCAATGAAAAGCGCCTGATGATTCTGTGCGCGCTGATTAACGGTGAGATGAGCGTAAGCGATTTGAATACCCAAGTGCCCCTGTCTCAGTCGGCCCTATCGCAACACTTGGCAGCCCTGCGCGAGGCCGAGTTGGTCAGCACCCGGCGCGATTCGCAGAAAATTTACTACCGCTTAAACGGCGATGCCGCGGTGCGGATTATTGAAGTATTACAGAGTATTTATTGCCCTTAACGTATCAAACGGGAGCAAAGCCATGAGCCACAAAACCGCTACCACGCAAGAGTTTTTAAACCAACACCCGGACTGCTGCGTGGTGGATGTACGCACCCCAGCCGAAACCGCTAACGCCCATGTACCCGGCAGTATTTTTATTCCGGTGCAGGAGATTACCGCCGAGCGGGTTAAAGCCGAAATGGCGGCCCGCGGCCAGCAAGGCAAGCCTATTTATTTGATGTGCCAGAGCGGCAAACGCGCTGAAATGGCGGCAAATAATCTGGCGGGGAAAGTAGAAGAGCCGCTGATTATTGTCACCGGCGGGGTAAACGCCCTGAGCCAACACGACAACGCCCCGCTGCAAAAAGGCGACAGCAATGTGATTTCGCTGGAGCGTCAGGTGCGCATCACCGCCGGCAGTCTGGTATTAGTCGGGGTTATTTTAGGCGCGCTGCTCAACCCCATGTTTTACGCCCTTTCCGGCTTTGTAGGTGCGGGCCTGGTGTTTGCCGGTGTGACCGACACTTGTGCCATGGGCTTGTTGCTGGCGCGCATGAGCTGGAACCAGCGGGGATAATGTGGAGCTTTTCATCACCCCAGCAATTGGCGTTGTTATCGGGCTGGTACTGGGCCTGACCGGTGCGGGCGGTTCGGTCTTTGCCGTGCCCCTGCTGATTATTCTGCTGCAACTGCCCATGCAACAGGCCGCGGGCATTGCCCTGGCGGCCGTGGCTGCCAGCGCTTTATACGGCAGCCTGCGCAACCGGGGAAACCGGCGCATTTTGTGGGTGCCCGCGTTGGTGCTGGGCGCCGGCGGTGTTATCAGTGCCCCGCTGGGGCAATGGCTGGTGCAGCGCTTACCCGAAACCGCGCTGTTGATTGGGTTTAATGTGCTGGCGTTAGTGATCGCCGCGCGTATGTATCTCAGTGCCCTGCGCTCGCCAGAGGAGACCAAGGTCACCCGCGCCAATCCGGGCGACTATACCCTTGAAGGCCCGCTTTGCCGCTTAAGCCCCAGCGGCCAGTTTCAACTGCGCCCGCGCTGCATGGCCGGGCTGGCGCTGGGCGGATTGTTAGTGGGTTTACTGTCTGGGTTATTCGGCGTGGGCGGCGGCTTTTTGATTGTCCCCCTGCTGCTGTTTTTAAGCCGCATTGGTATGGCCCAGGCGGTGGCGACCTCGCTGGTGATTATTGCGGTTATCAGTGGCGCCGGGTTTATCAGCTACTGGCAAATGGGCGGCGCGTTAGACGTGAGCATGCTCGGGCAAATTGCCGCCGGTGGTATTGCGGGGATGATGCTGGGCCAATGGGTCAGCGGCAAGATTAACCATGTGGTTAAACAAAAAGTGTTTGCCGTCTCGCTGGTGGCTATTTCTATTGTAAGTTTATTTTCGTGAGGATATTCAGATGATTTTTAGACAATTGTTCGACAAAACATCCAGTACCTACACTTACTTGCTCGCCGACCAAGGCCAGGCGGTGTTGATTGATCCGGTGATAGACAATACCGACAGCTACATCACTTTGTTAAAAGAGCTGGATTTAACATTGGTGCTGGCCATCGACACCCACACCCACGCCGACCATATTACTGCGCTGGGAAAACTGCGCGAGCTGACCGGCTGCGAAACGCGCGTGGGCGAGCAGTCCAAAGCCGACTGCGCCAATGGCACTTACCGCGATGGCGATACCTTAAACGTGGGCGGACTGACACTTACCACACTGTACACCCCGGGCCATACCGACGACTCTTACACGTTTATGTTGGAGCACGACGGCGAAACCTCGGTGTTTACCGGCGATACTTTATTGATTCGCGGCACCGGACGCACGGATTTTCAAAACGGCAATGCGCGGGATCAGTACCAGAGCTTGTTCAGCAATTTACTAATGCTGCCCGCCGACACCTGGGTTTACCCCGGCCACGATTACAAAGGCTGGATGGTCAGCACCATTGGCGAAGAAAGCGCCCACAACCCGCGCCTTCAAGTCAAAGACGTGGAAGAGTATGTGAACTTAATGAACTCGCTGGATTTACCCAACCCCAAAATGATGGACGTGGCCGTGCCGGCGAATCAGGCTTGTGGGGAGGTTTAAGGAATGTCGGATGTCCGACGCGGAACGCGGAACAAAATTATCGCGGTTTTGGCTCAAGCGCTTTCAAGTTTTTTTGTCAGACTAGGTCTAAATTTTTACCCATAAATCTCACAATAAAAAGGGGCAAACCACTAGGCCTGCCCCTTCTTTTGCGTTCCGCGTTAAGCGTTTCACATACTGCATTTTTCCACAGCATCAGACATCCGACCTCAGACGTCCGACGCTATTACATTCCGCATTCCGCGTTCAGCGTTCCGCGCCTTTATTTGCGTTCCGCGTTCTGCGTTCTGCGTACCGCATTTTCATCGCGTCAGACATCAGACCTCCGACGTCAGACTTTCATCACTCCCCATAATACTCATCCAAAGCCCCACTCACATACACCAAAGGCGCGTTCCAATTAATGGTAACTTCGTTGGTGGAATAGCTGCACCAGTGGTCCAAATAGGCGCGGGCTTTGGCTTCGTTGCCGGCGGGATACTGATCGGCGCCGCAGTCGTTTTGCGCGTCGGTGTTGGGTCCGCCGGCGAGAAAGCCGGGTACCGGATCAACGATCCCGTCGGCTTCGGACTGACGGTGGTGAATGTGCATGGGCGGACGCTCGCCAAAGCCAGTTACATAGCTGTAGTCCGTGGGGTTGCGACCCAAGGCGTAGTCCAGCAAGGCTTGTGCGGCTTGAACATAGCGAGCATCGCCGTTTAAGCGGTAGCCTTGTAGTAGCATCATGGCTTTGTTAAGAGCGCCGCCGTTACTACCCCAGTACATATCGCCTTCGGAAAGAGCGACCCCGTAAGCCGATGCCTCGCTTTCACCGGCCAGCTGGTCGGCAAAGTTTTTAATACCCGATTCAATCAGCGACACATCCGCCGCGTCGGTTAAATGATTGCGGTGGTGGGCCAGCGACATCCACGCCAAGGCAGCGGTGTACGACCACCCGGGGTTGCCGATGCCCTGGGAGGGCAAATCCAGTGCCTGGTAGTAATCGTCATTGCCGGTGGTGATGTACAGCTCGGCCGCGGCCCAGGCAAATTCGTCGCCAAAGCTGCCATCGCCATAGGCGCCGGTGCTGATGTCGCTGGGCTGGTTATAGGCGACATTGGGGTTGGCCTGGGCCCATTGCCAAGCCGATTCCGCGGCCGCCAGCATTTCATCGGACAAGCCCGAGTAAACCTCCTCGTAGTCGGCCACAACCCGACTGGCGGTTGCCATAACCGCGGCGAAGTTAAGCGCGGCGGCAGTGCCCTTTTGCACCACATAGCGCTGGGCGGTGCCCTCGGCGGGCATTACCGCGCCGGCAAAGCCTTTGGTGGTCAGCTTGTGATACACGCCGCCGTCGTTGGGGTCTTGCATATCCAGCATCCACTCCAGATTCCACATGGCCTCGTCTAACAAGTCGGGAATGGCATTGCCGCTTTCGGGGATATTCAGATCCTGGTCGGCGTAGTAATCGCCGTTATGCTCCAGGGCCGCCAGCAAGGTGTAGGTAGAAATACCCGAATTCACAATGTATTTGCCAAAATCGCCGGCGTCATACCAACCTTTGGGGGCGCTAATAGCGGTGCCCGCCGGGCGCTCGGTGCTGGCGGCGGATTCGTGCACCAGCACATTAGTGTCGGGGTGGCCGGCGGCGCGGGCCCAGGTGCCGGCGTGCTCGGGTAAAAGCTCGGTACTGGCGCGGTTGTAGTAGTAGGCTTTAATCGCCGCGGCGTTAAGCTCGGCGTAGGGCGAGCCGCCGACTTCGAAGGGGTCGGATAACTCTGCGCCCTCGACCTGCAAACGGTAGGTCCCGGGGGTTTGCAGCTCGCTAAAATCGGCCAGGGCCACGGTTTGATTGGCCGGTGCCCAGCGCGCGGCGGCGCTTAAGTCACCGGTGTAAACCACGCTGTTATCGGCGGTATCTATCACGCTGAACTGGCTGGCGGCCACCTCGGGCACCACGGCCACTTTGCTGGCCTGGGGGGCGTAGCCCAGCTGGTTTAGCTTAATGCGCCCGGCACTGGTTACCGCCGAGCTGCTGGCGCTGCTAACCGCGCTGGAGCTGGAACTTGAAGATACGGCCTCACTGCTCTGGCTACTGGACTGATTACTGGGCGGGTTGGAGGTGCCACCGCTACTGCCGCAGGCGGTTAACACACAGGCACTGCAAAAAGCCACAGCGGCTTTTAAGCTGAGAGTTTTCATGGGCTCTTCCTATCTTTATATAGTTATATTGACTTAATGGTGCAGCCAGCGAGTGTAGCGCGATTGAGCGAAGAGCTGTATCAGGGAGAGCAAAGAATGGTTAATGGGGCGAGCGATTGCGCCTGCGTAGCGAGCTTTAGAAAAACCGCGCTACGCGAAGGTGGGCTTACAATCGCGCCAGCAAGACCTGTGGAACCTCACTTAAGATTCCACAGCGTAATTTTTACCGGACTCTAGGCGACTGGAGTTTCGACAATTTCGTAGTCATGGCTAATTTCCACACCAGCCCCTTCCAGCATAATGGATGCGGAGCAATATTTAGTCGCCGATAACTCGACCGCGCGGGCTACCTGCTTTTCCTTGAGTTCAGTGCCGCTTACTATAAAATGCAGGTGAATTTTGGTGAAAACAGCGGGCACCGCGTCGGCGCGCTCCGCCATTATTTCTACCTTACAGTCGCTGACGTTCTGGCGGGTTTTTTTCAAGATGCTGACCACATCGAAGTTGGAGCAGCCCCCGAGCCCCAGCAGCAGCATTTCCATGGGGCGTACACCGGTGTTGCGACCACCGTGATCCTCTGGGCCATCCATCACCACACTGTGACCACTACCAGACTCACCTAAGAACTGTGCACCATCTACCCATTTAACTGTTGCTTGCATGTTTGCCTCTCAATAATTAACCCGCGTTAAAGCGGCGCAAAGACTACCATAAAAGCGCATCCGCAGGATATTGGCGCATTTATCTTCACACGATAAACCACTGAAAACATTGGTTTTTCTTTCACTGTAATAACCAAGTCACAAAGATGGCAGACTTGTTATGCCTTGATTTGGCACTTAGAACAAATCGCGGCATAATGAGCCACCTTATTCTGAACGTACAATTTGCTAGGAGCCGCACTTTGGTCGCAGTCTCGCTAACACCGCACATCAACAACGTCGATGAATTTTTAAATCACTGCCATCGCCGCCGCTACCCCGCGAAAAGCACATTAATTTACGCCGGGGATAAAAGCGATTCGCTGTATTACATCGTAAAAGGTTCAGTCACCGTGCTGATTGAGGACGATGAAGGCCGCGAAATGATTGTCGCCTACCTGAACGACGGCGACTTTTTTGGCGAAATGGGGCTGTTTGATACTCAGGATTCGCGCAGTGCCTGGATTCGCGCCAAATCAGAGTGCGAAGTTGCTGAAATCAGCTATAGCAAGTTTCAGGAGCTAGCGGCTGACCATCCGGAGTTCCTGTTCGCCCTGAGCACGCAAATGGCCCGCCGCCTGCGAAAAACCACGCGCAAGGTGGGAGATCTTGCGTTTTTGGATGTCACCGGTCGCGTCGCTCGTACCCTGCTCGACTTGTGCAAAGAGCCGGACGCCATGACCCACCCGGACGGCATGCAAATTAAAATCACCCGCCAGGAAATCGGCCGCATTGTGGGCTGCTCCCGCGAGATGGTAGGCCGGGTACTTAAAACCCTGGAAGAACAGGGTTTGGTGGATGTAAAAGGCAAGACCATGGTGGTTTACGGGACTCGATGAGGTAGATAAAACCGTCTGATGTCGGAGGTCTGATGTTGGACGCGAATAAGAGCCCTGCTTTTTAAGCGGGGCTTTTTTATGCTTGGAGAACGGAGAATAATGTTGCGCTTATTAATTGGAAAAGCAACAAATTGGTAAACTTTGAGCTTCGCAACAAAAAAGGGCGAACCGACAGGTTCGCCCTTTTTGTATTGTCTGTTGAGCGTCTGACGTCAGGCCTCCGACATCAGACAGACATCAACTTAATCCGCCAGAGGTTCGGCTTTAATTTCACCGCGTACCAGCTTTTTGCGAATAATAAACAGGAAGGTGAAAGCCACAATCAGTGCAGCGGGAAACAGTGCCATGCTTTCCAAGGTCGCTACACCCGCGGCCAAATCCGCCTCGGCGCCCACTTTTCCGGCCGCCAAAGCGTCGGCCTTGGCCGAGTCGAGCCAGCCACCGATAATCGGATTCCAGATACTCACCGAGAACATTCCGGCCCCACCCATTAGCGACATACCCAATGCGCCGGTTTTGGGCAGGTACTCACTGACAAAACCAATCATGGTGGGCCAGAAGTACATTACCCCCAGGGCAAACAAAATCGCAGCCACATAAATCATTGGACCGGTGGCAAAGCTCATGGTGTAAACACCAATCGTGGCAACTACAGAGGATGCCAAAAGCACGCCCGCCGGGTTCAGCGCTTCGACTACAGGACCAGCAAAGTAGCGCCCTACCGCCATCAACCCGGTCACCATGGCCAGAATCACCATGGGGTGCACACCTGAGCTGCCCAGAGTTTTCTCAACCCACTGCTGCGGACCGAATTCAGAAATAGCGGTTACCGTCATGCAGATCATCATAAAAATGAACAGTGGCGAGGCCAGTGCTTTGACGTTATTAAGTGTGGATGTCTCGGTATGATCCAGCGAGGGGAAAGCCTCGACAAATACCAGGTAACCGTAAATTGCAGTGGGAAGCAGCATAATACCAATTTGCCACTGCCAACCCAGGCCCAGCACATCGCCCATCAGCAAAGAGGTGAGTGAGCCAATCACAATACCACCGGGAAACCAGACGTGAAATTTGTTCAGCATTACCGTTTTCTTGTCGTGGTAAAGCTCGGCAATGAGCGGATTACAAGCCGCCTCAACAGAGCCGTTGGCAAAGCCGATAAAGAAGCTGGACAAGATCAGCGTCCAGAAGCCGGTGGCGGTCATGGTCATGACCAACCCTATGGCATGGCAAATAAACGCAATTGCCAACAATTTTTTGGGGCCTAAAAAGTTATAAATCAGGCCGCCAAACATCATGGCGACAGGAAAGCCTAAAAAGGCAACTCCGTTAATCCAGCCTAGCTGGGTATTGTTGAGCTGAAAATCTTCCCCGAGCTGAGTGAGGATACCGGCGCGAATCGCGAAGGTCATGGCTGTTACGATCAGTGCCACACAGCTGGCGGTAAATATTCTGGAACGATGGACTTCGGTCATAGTTTTAGCCCTATGGTTATTGTTATCAAAACCGGGCGTTACGCCCGGCTGTATCATCTAATGGTTATTACAGTTCAGTCCAGCGACTGTCGGCCTCGGACGACGCCAGTACCGCCGTAATAAATTTCAAGCCTTCAACACCGGTATCAATACCGGGAATCCAGCTTTCGATATCAACGGTTTTGCCTTCGCGCTTAGCCTGTAAAACATCCGCCACATCGTTATAGATGGTGGCAAATGCTTCCAGATAACCCTCGGGATGACCGAAGGGAATACGAATACCGCGCACGGCAAATTCGCTGTCCCAGTAGTCGTCGCGACGGGTGATGCGCTGCTGCGGAGCGCCGAGCGGGGTAAACCACATTTCGTTAGGGTTCTCCTGCGACCAGGAAAGGCCGGCTTTGTCCCCATAAAGGCGAATGCGCAAGCCGTTTTCACAACCCGGGGCTACCTGGCTGGACCACAGCATACCCTTGGCCCCACCTTCAAAACGCAACATCACATGAACGTTATCGTCCACCGGGCGACCAGGGACAAATGCAGTTAAGTCAGCGCATACCGAGGTCACTTTCTGGCCGCTGATAAAACGCGCCAGCTGAAATGCGTGGGTGCCAATGTCGCCCAGACAGCCAGCCGCACCGGAGCGCGCCGGGTCGGTGCGCCAGGAAGCCTGCTTGTTGTCTGAATCCTGCTGCTCGGTCAGCCACTCTTGCGGGTACTCCACCTGAACAATACGGATGTTACCCAAGTCGCCGCGCTCGACCATTTCGCGGGCATAGCGAACCAGCGGGTAGCCGCTGTAGTTATGGGTAAGCGCAAAAAAAGCGTCGGATTTTTTAACCAACTGCTCCAGCTCCAGCGCCTCTTCCAAGGTGCGAGTCACAGGCTTGTCGCAGATGACGTTAATGCCCGCCTCAAGCGCCGCCTTTGCCACCGGAAAGTGCATGTGGTTGGGCGTTACAATGGCGACGGCCTCGATGCCATCGTCGCGGGCCGCTTCGGCCTTAAACATTTCTTCATAGGAGCTGTAGGCGCGATCCGGGGCAATCAATAAGTCCTCGGCCGAGGCCTTGGCGTTTTCCGGGTTGGAAGACAAGGCCCCCGCCACCAGCTCGTACTTGTCATCAATGCGCGAGGCAATGCGATGCACGGCGCCGATAAACGCGCCGCGGCCACCGCCGACCATACCTAAACGAATACGCGGTGCGGCCATTATTTGCCTCCCAAGCCGAGAATACGGCGGTTGCTGGCTTCATCTGCTTCGCCGCCGGCAAAGTCGTCAAAAGCTTTTTCAGTAATGCGAATAATATGCTCGGATACGAAGCGCGAGCCCTCTTCGGCGCCCGCCTCGGGGTGCTTCATGCAGCACTCCCACTCGATCACAGCCCAACCATCGTAGTCGTACTGGGTGAGCTTGGAGAAGATTCCTTTAAAGTCCACCTGGCCGTCGCCCAGCGAGCGGAAACGCCCGGCACGCTCGACCCAGCCCTCGTAACCACCGTACACACCCTGTTGGGCGGTGGGGTTAAATTCGGCGTCTTTAACATGGAACATTTTAATGCGCTCGTGATAGCGATCGATAAACGCCAGATAGTCGAGCTGCTGCAAAATAAAGTGGCTAGGATCGTAGAGGATATTGGCGCGCGGGTGATTATCGACCTCTTTCAAGAAGCGCTCAAAGGTTACGCCATCGTGCAGGTCTTCGCCCGGGTGCAGTTCATAGCAAACATCCACACCGGCCTCGTCAAACGCATCCAGAATCGGCTTCCAGCGCTTGGCAAGCTCGGCAAACCCGGTTTCCACCAGGCCCTGCGGACGCTGCGGCCAGGGATAAACAAACGGCCATAGCAGTGCGCCCGAGAAGGTTGCATGCGCGGTCAAACCAAAGTTTTTACTGGCTTTCGCCGCCAGGTACATCTGCTCTACCGCCCATTGCTGGCGCTCATCAGGTTTGCCGTGCAGATGGTCGGGAGCAAAAATGTCGAACATTTCATCGTAAACCGGATGCACTGCCACCAACTGCCCCTGTAAATGGGTAGACAGCTCGGTCAATTCCAGACCGTACTTGGCGAGAGTGTCGGTTACTTCTTTGCAGTAATCTAAATCGTTGGCAGCGCGTTCAAGATCGAACAAACGCTTGTCCCACGAGGGCATTTGAATGCCTTTAAAGCCGAGACTACCGGCCCACTTGGCAATGTTTTCCAGGGAATTGAACGGTGGCTCATCTCCGGCAAATTGCGCCAGAAACAGCGCTGGGCCTTTGATCATCTTCATTGTTATTCTCCATTGGGTCCGGCCGAATCCGCAGAGGGAAACGGCGTGCTAATGAAAGGTTTTATATTTAATCGTATTTTTATATGCAATTACTGTAACGCGTTTAGAAGGCGAAGCCAAGCTTGCGAAAACGCAGGGAGTATAGCAAGTAGTCAAATAAACCCCATCCCCCTTTAGCCCAGACTTGGCAGAAGTTGGCACTTCTTTACATAGAACGCTGGACGCCCGAGGTCTGACGTCTGATGCAGCTCGCGTCCGACTTCAGGCGTCAGACATCCAGCCCATTAAAACAAAGCCCCGAAACCTAAAACCGGCTTCGAGGCTTGTATTTTTACAATGCACAGATGACGAATTAAATCTTCATATCCCCAAAGAAATTTTTCATACCGTCAAACCAGCTTTTTTGCCGAGGCGAGTTTTTACCCTCTTTCATAGTGTCGGCAAATTGCTGCAGCAGGTCTTTCTGCTTGCTGGTAAGGTTAACCGGCGTTTCCAACACCACCCGGCACATTAAATCACCAGCCGCCCCACCTCGCACCGGCGTGACGCCTTTACCGCGCAAACGGAACAGCTTGCCGGTTTGGGTTTCAGCCGGCACTTTGAGCTTAACGCGACCATCCAGCGTGGGCACTTCAATTTCACCGCCCAATGTCGCCTGGACAAAATCAATGGGCACTTCGCAGTACAAATCGCGTCCATCGCGGGTAAAAATTTCGTGCTCTTTAACGTTGATTTGGACATACAAATCACCGGCCGGGCCACCTTCTGTACCCGCTTCGCCCTCACCGGACAAACGGATGCGGTCACCGGTATCAACGCCCGGCGGCACTTTTACCGACAGAGTTTTGGTCTCTTCCACCCGGCCCTGTCCGTGACAGCTGCCACAGGGGTCGGAAATGGTGGTACCGCGACCATGACAGCTGGGGCAAGTTTGCTGTACCGAGAAAAACCCCTGCTGCATTCTTACCTGGCCGATACCGCCACAGGTGGCACAAGTGACAGGCTTACTTCCAGGCTTGGCGCCAGAGCCATCACAAGTTTTACAGGCCACCAAAGTGGGCACTTTAATTTGCACCTGTGAGCCGCGCACGGCATCTTCCAGCGATAAGTCCAGGGTGTAGCGTAAATCAGAGCCGCGCGAGGGGCCGCCGCGTCGACCACGGCCACCGCCTGCAGCGCCGCCAAATATATCGCCAAACACATCGCCGAAAATATCGCTGAAATTACCAAAGCCACCGGCGCCGGCGCCGCCGCCCATTCCGCCTTGACCATCAACCCCTGCGTGGCCGAATTGATCGTAAGCGGCGCGTTTTTGCTCGTCAGACAATACCTCGTAGGCTTCGCTCGCCTCTTTAAATTTGTCTTCCGATTCTTTGTCGCCCGGGTTGCGGTCCGGGTGGTGCTTCATGGCGACCCGGCGGTAGGCCTTTTTCAGCTCTTGCGCCGAGGCGTCTTTGGACACCCCCAGTACTTCGTAATAATCGCGTTTTGCCATGTGTTTGTGTTTCCTCAAAAATTGGAAGCCTCAGGGCCTGTTGACAGGCCCTAACAACAAATGCGGGCTAAGGTTGTCCCCGCCCGCATTCGCTGAGAGTTTGCGGCCGACAAGCGCCGGCCATCAGTCGCTAAAGGGACGTTTACTTCTTCTCGTCGTCTTTAACTTCTTCAAACTCGGCATCAACAACGCCGTCATCAGCTTCTTGCTGGGCGTCGGCCTGCTGTTCGCCGCCCGCCTGCTGCTGTTGCTCGGCGTACATTTTTTGCGCCAGCGAGCCAGACGCTTCGGTCAACTTGGTGGTCGCCGCTTCCATGGCGTCTACGTCGTCACCTTTAACCGCTTCTTCTGCTTCGGCAATTGCCGCTTCGATGGCCGACTTTTCTTCGTCGGTGGCTTTGTCGCCCGCTTCTTTGAGGGTTTTTTGCGTTGCTGCAATTAAACCGTCCAAAGAGTTGCGCGCTGTCACCAGCTTTTCAAACTTCTTATCCGCTTCGGCGTTGGCCTCGGCGTCTTTCACCATTTGCTCGATTTCGTCGTCCGACAAACCGGAAGAAGCCTTAATCACAATGGACTGCTCTTTACCGGTGGCCTTATCTTTCGCGCTCACATTCAAAATACCGTTGGCGTCGATGTCAAAGGTCACTTCAATCTGTGGCATACCGCGCGGAGCGGGCGGAATATCGGCCAAATCGAAACGGCCCAGCGACTTGTTCTGCGTCGCCTGCTTGCGCTCGCCCTGCACCACGTGAATGGTAACGGCGGTCTGGTTGTCTTCGGCCGTTGAGAACACCTGTGACTTCTTGGTCGGAATGGTGGTGTTTTTCTCAATCAGCGGAGTGGCGACACCGCCCATGGTTTCAATACCCAGGGTCAATGGGGTCACATCCAGCAGCAATACGTCTTTGACGTCACCGGCCAGCACCGCGCCCTGAATGGCTGCGCCCATGGCCACGGCTTCATCCGGGTTTACATCTTTGCGCGGATCTTTACCGAAGAAATCAGCAACTGCTTTTTGCACCATCGGCATACGGGTTTGACCGCCCACCAAAATCACGTCGCTGATGTCGTTAACGGATACCCCGGCGTCTTTAATCGCCATTTTCACAGGCTCCAGCGAGCGAGTTACCAGCTCTTCTACCAGAGACTCCAGCTTGGCGCGCGACAGCTTCACCACCAAGTGTTTAGGACCGGTATTGTCTGCAGTAATGTACGGCAGATTCACTTCGGTCTGCTGGCTCGATGACAGCTCGATCTTGGCTTTTTCTGCGGCTTCTTTTAAGCGCTGCAGGGCCAGTGGATCATTGTGCAGGTCAATGCCCTGCTCTTTTTTGAACTCATCGGCCAGGTAGTCAATTAGACGCAGGTCAAAGTCTTCACCGCCCAGGAAGGTGTCACCGTTGGTAGACAGCACTTCAAACTGGTGCTCGCCATCGACATCGGCGATTTCGATAATCGAGATATCGAAAGTACCACCACCTAAGTCGTACACGGCAATGGTGCGGTCGCCTTTTTTCTGGTCCATACCATAGGCCAGTGCTGCCGCGGTGGGCTCGTTAATAATACGCTTAACATCCAGGCCCGCGATTTTACCGGCGTCTTTGGTGGCCTGACGCTGGGAATCGTTAAAGTAAGCCGGTACGGTAATAACCGCTTCGGTCACTTTCTCGCCCAGATAGTCCTCGGCGGTTTTCTTCATTTTCTTCAGCACTTCGGCAGAGATCTGCGGCGGCGCTTTCTTGTCGCCCTTCACCTCTACCCAAGCATCGCCGTTGTCGGCTTCAACGATGGAGTAAGGCACCATCTTGATGTCTTTTTGCACCACATCGTCTTTAAACTTACGGCCGATCAAACGCTTAACCGCGTACAGGGTGTTGTTGGGGTTGGTCACCGCCTGACGCTTAGCGCTCTGGCCCACCAGAATTTCGTCATCGTTGGTAAACGCAACGATGGACGGGGTGGTGCGATCGCCTTCAGAGTTTTCGATAACCTTGGCTTTATCGCCTTCAAGAACGGATACGCATGAGTTGGTGGTACCCAAGTCAATGCCGATAATCTTACCCATAAAATAAGTCTCCTAATTGTTGCTGCCGAACGCGACTGGCTTTAGCTCTACTAAAACCGCGACCTATCGGGCGCTCAGCCAATGTTCAAATCATGCCCGTAAGCGGGCTGTTCAGTCGTTACTGCCTATATGGGAACCGAGCTGTGCTTTTCAAGGTCGACCCAGGCAAAAAACCTTACAAAGTGTGTGCTTAAGCCTTAGCTACCACCACCATTGCCGGGCGCACCAGACGGCCGTGCAGGGTGTAGCCCTTTTGGAACACATCGATCACGGTATTGGGCTCTACGTCCGGGTTTTCAATCATGGACATGGCCTGATGCAGCTCGGGATTAAAGGGCTCGCCCACGGGGTTAACCGGCTCCACCTTGTGCTTGACCAAGATGTCGATAAACGACTTCAGAGTCAGCTCAATGCCTTCGATGATCGCCTTATTGGCATCGTCTTCGGCGTTAATGCTGGCCAGCGCCCGCTCCAGGTTGTCGACAACCGGCAGTAAATCTCCCACCAGCTTTTCCTGGCCAAACTTGTGAGCTTTCTCTACATCGGCCTCAGCGCGGCGGCGCACATTTTGTAGTTCAGCCTGGACGCGCAAGGTTTGCTCTTTTGCCCCCGCCAAGGCCAGGGTTAACTCTTCAACCTGTGAGCTCTCAGCTGAGATATCCACCTCTACGGCTTCCTCTTGCTCGGTCTGCTGCGCCTGTTCGGCTTCGTTTTCAACTTGCTCGTTGTGTTCTTGCTCTGTCACCTTGACTGCCTCTTACAAATTGGGAAATTATCAGGGATATGCGGGAGTTGGGGATCACCTTCGGCTTTTCAAGCCCTTTGCGCGAATCTCTAGTACCAACCACAAAAATACTGTATAAATAACCAGAAAAGAGCCCCAAACGGAGCAATTTATGCTGACCCACTTAAGCGTGCAGAACTTTACCCTGGTTGAACGGCTGGACTTAGACTTTAAATCCGGCATGACCGTCATTACCGGTGAAACCGGCGCAGGTAAATCCGTATTGCTGGAAGCGCTGGGGCAAACCCTGGGCGATCGCGCCGATGCCAGCCGGGTGCGCCACGGAGCCAAGCGCGCCGATATCAGCGCCACCTTCGACCTCAGCGCCATCAAGCGCGCTCAACAGTGGCTGGAAAAACAAGACCTCGAGCAGGACGAAGCTCCCAACGAGTGTTTGCTAAGGCGCACCCTGACCGCTGAGGGTCGCTCCAAGGCCTATATTAACGGCCACCCTGCCACTCTGGCACAGCTAAAAAACCTGGGCGAAATGCTGATGGACATTCACAGTCAGCACGAGCATCAATCGCTGCTGGTCAAAGACAACCATCGCCGTCTGCTGGATGAATATGCGGCCCACACGGCACTGGCGCGAGAGGTAAAAGAGGCCTTTCAGGCATGGAAAGCAAAGCGCGAGTGGCTGGATGAGCGCCGCGCCAATGCCGACGAATTGACTGAGCGCTACCAACTGATCTCTTATCAAGTAGAGGAGTTGGATCAACTGAATTTGCAAGACGGCGAGCTGGAAAACCTGGAACAAGAACAGCGCACTCTGGCCGATGCAGAAAACCTTTTACAGGCCGCGAGCCAATTGTGCGAACTAGGCAGCGACGAAGAAATGGGCCTGCAACAGGGTATTTATCGCGCCCTGCAACTGCTGCGCAACCTTGGCGATAAGCCAAAGCTGCTCCAGGAAGCCGAACAAATGTTGGCCGAAGCACAAATTCAGATTGACGAAGCGCTGCGCAGTGCCGAGCAATTTTCCGACGGTTTTAATCTGGACCCGGAACGCTTAAGCCAGGTAGATCAACGCCTATCGGCGATTTACGAGATAGCCCGTAAGCACCGGGTGACCCCGGCGGAGCTGATCGGTGTGCACCAGGCACTGGCGGATGAAGCGGCGCAACTAGGCGGCGGCGACGAGCAGCTGGAGCAGCTGGAGCGCGAAGTCAATGAGCTGGAACAGACCTACCGCCAACTGGGCAAGAAATTAACTCAAGCGCGAACCAAGGCGGGACTTAGCCTGTCCAAAAAGGTCAATAGCCACTTAAAACAGTTGGCCATGGAGCACGCTGTACTCACCGTGCAACTCACCGACCGGCACGAACGCCCTGCCCCCCACGGACTTGAAGACGTAGAGCTGCTCATCAGCACCAATCCGGGCCAACCAGCAGCCCCGTTAGCCAAGGTCGCCTCTGGAGGGGAGTTATCCCGGGTCAGCCTGGCCATTCAAGTAGTGGCCGCAGAACACAGTGCCATACCGAGTCTGGTGTTCGACGAGGTGGATGTGGGCATTGGTGGCGCCACCGCTGACACAGTGGGCCGACTGCTGCGGCAATTGGCCGCGCGAGGCCAAATTCTGTGCGTCACTCATTTGGCGCAGGTCGCCAGCAAGGGGCACCAGCATTTGAAAGTGGCAAAAGCCAGCAGCAAGCAAAAAGTGCTGACCAGCCTGGTGGAGTTGTCCGGCGGCGAAAAAGTAGAGGAGTTAGCGAGAATGCTGGGCGGGGCCGAGCTTACGGCAGAATCTCGCGCCCACGCCGAGCAGATGCTGGAGCGAGCCGGCTAAGCTGACCGGCTCGTTTCACTGGGGCTGGGGCTTTACGCCTTAGGTTTAACGTAAAGTACCAGCGAGTGGTCTTCCAGTGAGTAACCATGCTCTGCGGCGATTTTCTTCTGCAGCTGTTCGATTTCTTCGTTGTGGAACTCAATCACTTTGCCCGTATCCAAGCAGACCATGTGATCATGATGCTCACCGCGAGCAATTTCAAAGACTGAGTGTCCACCGTCGAAATTGTGACGAACCACCAGGCCCGCGGTCTCAAACTGGGTTAAAACCCGGTACACTGTTGCCAGGCCTACGTCGTCACCGGCTTCCATCAGCGCTTTGTAGACATCTTCTGCGCTCATGTGGTGGTCTTCTGAAGATTCCAGCATTTGCAAAATCTTCACCCGTGGCAAGGTGACTTTGAGGCCCGCCTTGCGTAATTCTTGGTTTTCGTCGGCCATTTTTTCGTCCAAACTCTTCTCAGTGTTTAACGTGATCAGGTATTATCGCCCATTCATTTTAGCAAGTGGAACCCCTGTAATGAAAATAATCAAAGCGCCCCTGATGGTCGTGTGCAGTCTGTTTTTGCTGGCGGGGTGTCAGTATTTTCAGTTTCCCGGCGTTCACAAGATCAATATTCAACAAGGTCACATCATCAACGAAGAGATGATTAGCCAGCTCGAACCGGGTATGAATAAGCGACAAGTGCGCTATATTCTGGGAACTCCGTTGATTGACGATGTATTTAACGATGATCGCTGGGACTACTATTACAGCTTAAAGATGGGTGATGGCCGGTTTTTTAAGCGTTCAATGACCGTGTTTTTTGATGGCGACACCTACACCCACTACGAAGGTGAAAACCTGCCGAAACCCAAAACCGAAGGCGATGATGAGCTTCCGGAGAACGATTTAGAGCCAGAAACTCCGTTGCCGACCAACGACTAACCACGATCGGTCAATAACTTATTCGCCCATTAATCGGCCGCAATCACAACCTGATCGCGGCCGTTACTTTTTGCGTCGTATAAAGCCTTATCGGCGCGCTCCAATAAGTTTTCGTCGTCGGCCTGCAGGCTGCTACTAACGCCTGCACTCAAAGTGACACTGAAGTGCTCACGCTCTGCACTGAAGCTCAAGACGGCGAACTTTTTCCGCACATCATCTAACAGAACCTGGGCCGAGCTGGCATCACAGTCGGGCAATATAGCGACAAACTCTTCGCCTCCGTAGCGACCCACGCTGTCGGTTCTGCGCAAACGTTGACGCAAAAGCTGAGATAGCGCGCGAATGACTTTATCGCCCACCGCGTGGCCGTAGCTGTCATTGACCCGCTTAAAGTGATCGAGATCAATCATCGCAACGCTAACCGGCTTTTGCTGCCGCGCCGCGCGCTGCAACTCAACACCGATTTGCTCTTTTATCCGGCTGTGCTTCAAAAGGCCCGTTAAGCTATCGCGGTCAATGGCATCGCTGAGCTGACGCACCCGAGCGGCGCGCACTGTCACCGAGCTGATCAGACGCAAATCAGAAATCGGTTTGGCTAGAAAGTCTTCACCGCCGGTGCGAATCGCCACTAACTGGCGCTGCTCATCTTGCTCTGAAGAGAGATAGGCGATTGCCACGCGAAGCCACTCGGAGTGTAGTCGTATCAATTGCGCCAGCTCGTAACCGCGGCAGCCGGGAAGATTCAAATCCAACAGCACCACTTCGGGGTGAAACTCCCGCATGACCTCAAGCACCTGACGAGGGTCCGTGATGGCTCGCACTAGCATCCCAGCGCCTTCCAGCACTAACTGATAGTGACGCGATAAAAGGGCGTCATCATCAACAATTAGCACTCTATAGGGAGCCGAATGCTGCATATTGAGATGGGATTCCAGGCAATCTACCACCTCGGGAATATTCAACGGCTTGAGGAAATAGCCGATGGCTCCGGCCCTTACCGCCGCCATGTGCGCATCGAAATCATTGCGGCTGGTAATTACAATGGTTGGCGGCGGCTCGCCTTCGACACTTTGCTTAAGCTCACTCACCACATCAGGGCCTAAGCGTTTATCCCCTTCAAGTGAGACATCGACGATTAAGAAGTCGGGGCGCTGCTGGCGGTAAGAATGCTCCAACTGATGCAGCTGGGTAAAGTGATGTACCGTATAGCCAAAATTTTCCAGTGCCACGCTCAGCTCTGCGGCGAGCGACTGATCATCTTCGACTAGATAAACCAGGTTATTTGCGGTGTTAGTAGCTTTTAATAAAGGCTGTGCAACCTTACTGGGAGTGGTCGTAGGTGCATCAATTTCTGCGCCGAGCTCGGCAATCTGTTTGATGACTTGCTCAAGCTGCGCGGCCGCTGGTGGCTCTATCTGCTGCTGCCAACTCTGCAGCAAGACTTCAAGCTCGCGGGCCTTGCGACTGAACTGCGTTAACCCGAAACTACCTGCCGACCCCGCCAGCTTGTGCAGCCTTTGGTAAACCCGTGCCACTGTGTCAGCGGAATATTGCGAGCTTAATTGCCCGGCATCCTGGCAAAGATCGGCTAATTGCGCGGGTAGTTTCTCGCGATATTCACGGCGCAGGTTGTCGAGTTTTTCTGCTACCGAGACTCTTTTGTCAGATTTCACTCACGACCCCTGGGGTTTACTGCGCCTTATTCCAGATATCCTGGATTTGACTGGCTAAGGTTAACGGGTCAAAAGGCTTGGCGATAACGTCTACAGCTCCGAGCGCCAGATATTCTGCAGTTTCACTGGGCTGTACTTTTGCTGTCATAAAAACAGCTGGCACCTTGCCAAGCTGGGGAAGCTCACGCAATTTGTGCAAGGTTTCCGGCCCGTCCATGCCTGGCATCATAACATCAAGCAGGAGTAAATCGGGGGTCTGTTCTTGCACCGCCGCCAAAGCCTCGGCGCCACTGGCGCAGCTAAGCAGGCGGTAACCACCGATTTCCTCTAGTGCTAACTCAGCAATCGCACGAATATCCGGCTCGTCCTCGACGTAAAGTATCCATTCAAGCTTCTGTTTATTATTCATAATATCCGCCCTATCCTGACATTTGTTGCCGATGTAACCAGCGATCTAGCCATATCACCAAAGAATCGGCTAGGTGTTCATCTTTATCAATCACTGCCGTTACCTTGTTTCTGTCTTGGCTGGCAAGCCCCATCTGGGAGACCACCAACACATCGGTATATTCACCGCAAATACGCTTATCTACCAGCTCCATTCCATCGCCATCGGGCAGTAACAAATCGAGAATAATCAGCTGATAAGTGTCTTTAGCAAGCGCCGACCGCGCCGCCTGCAGACTGCCGACATGAATCAAATCCACGCTGTCACCCGCTAAGGAGGACATTAAATCGGCCATACTTTGATCGTCTTCTATGTGCAGCACCTTAGGTTTAGATGTGCCCTTCGGCACAAACTGTTGCGCCCCCATAAAAGCGGGTAGAACCAAAAAGAAACGACTGCCCTGCCCCTCTTTGGAGGTAAAACCAATACGGCCATCCATGTTTTCGACAATTTGCTTACTGATTGCCAGCCCCAAGCCCGTGCCACCTTTGCTGCGGCGACTGGAGCTGTCGGCCTGAGAAAATTTCTGGAATATTTGCGATTTAAATTGCTCGGGGATACCCGGCCCGTGATCAATCACATTAATTTTGATCTGCCCCGGCTCCCAATCGAGAAGAACACTCACCTCGCCGTCAGGCGGCGAGAACTTGGTTGCATTGGAAAGCAGGTTCGCCATCACCTGCTCAAGGCGCGCCGCATCCACATTGGCCACGACGGCGCGATCTCCCATTCGCTGACGCACCTTCGAGTCGTCCAGCACCAAGGTTACCGAATGCTCCGAAGCATAAGTGGAATGGTCATCGATACACTTTTGCACAATAGGCAGCAGGGGCTGATAGGTAAGGTTGAACGCCATCTTTCCAGCCACCAGTTTTTCCATATCAAGTAAATCGTTTACCAACAGAATTAAACGATTACTATTGGCATGGGCGATATCAACCAACTTACGCAGCATTTCTGGCACGGTCCCCAAGGTGCCGCTATTTAGAATTTTTAACGCCCCACTAATGGCCGTCAGTGGCGTTCTCAGTTCATGGCTGACAATGGCAATAAATTCGCTTTTCATTTGCTCAATGCGCTTGCGTTCTGTGATGTCACGCACCATGGCAATATATAAAGGCTGCTGCGCCCGGGTCACTTCAGACAGTGACACTTCAATGGGAAACTGCTCGCCGGATTTTTGGATACCGAGCATTTCATGCTCGCTTCGCCGCGCACTGCTTTGCGGCAACAACCAATCCACAGACCCCTCACTGTCATGTAAAATCAAACGGGCGATAGAGCCGCCGAGAATTTCATCGGCCGACCAGCCAAAAATTTTCTCGGCCGCTTTGTTCAAAGTGTCTATTTCGCCGTTCTGGCGCAGTACCACAATACCGTCGGCGGCGTTATCCAAAATCGTCTGGGTGCGCTCGGCTGACGCGCGAAGCTCTTCTTCCTGTGCACGCAAGACGGTAACGTCCCTCGCCACGCCCAGGTAGCCTTCTATTTGCCCGCTTTCATCTAACACAGCGGTGATGGTTAAAACCACTGTCAGTTCAGTACCATCGCTACATACGTACTGCCACTCCCGCTCGTCGGCTATACCCTGGCGCGCTTTCACAATAAGCACGTCGAAGGCGGGAGTTTGATCCGGATCTAACCCCAGCAGCTGCGCCTGATCTCTGAGCTCTTTTTCGCTGTGCAAGGCGGTCACGTTTAACTGGTTTAACACATCCTCGGCCCGATAACCGAGCATTTTTTCTGCACCGTCGTTAAAGGTGCGAATAATGCCTTTGCAGTCAGTGGCAATCAGTGAAACACTGGCGGCATCGAGAATGGCTTTGCGCCATCGATTAGAAAGCTGCAGTGCCTGCTGGGCTTGTACTTCCTCGGTGACTTCCCACAAATAGCCGTGCCAGATTACCCCGCCATTGTCCAATCGCTCGGGGCTTGTCTCTCCCCGGACCCAAATCTCGCCTTTTTGCGGGTGGATAACACGATAGCAGTCAGACCAAACTTCAACCGTTTGTGCCGAATGATTGATGCGCTCCTGCACCCGTTCTAAATCATCAGGGTGAATGCGATCAAGAACGCTAGAAGCCGACTCTTTTGCCTCGGCAGGAGTAACCCCATACACATCAAAAATACCGCGACTGGCGTAGGGGAAATAGCTGCTGCCGTCAGCGTTTAGCTGGAATTGGCAAACACAGCCGGGCAGCGTGTTGGCAAGCTTGCTAAAGTTCTCCGACAGCTCGCGATTTTCCCGCTCCTTAAACCAGCGCTCAAGAGTAGCACCACCCCAGCGGGCGAGCAGCCTTACAAAGTCTCGTTCGCCATCGGTAAAAGGCTCACCGCGACGTTCGGGTGATGAGAAATTAAGCGTACCAAACAGTTCGCCATCAACCCATAAAGGTGCACCTATATACGATTCGAGCTGGGTGCTGCGATAACAGGGATGCAAAGCAAGATCGGAGTCTGCAGTGTGATGAATAGCCAGCACATCCCCCAGCCGCAGAGTCTCGACACAGAAACACTCCGGCAAGTGAAATTTCTGCCCGTCGGACAGCGTATCCGGCGGGGAGCTTTGCACGTACACCGTATAATCGTTGCCCTCGATTTGACTCACGATGGCCAATGGCAACTTAAGATACTTTGCCCCTAACTCAAGCCCCTGGCGAAGTAATTCCGGGGCAGAGGTACCGGGCAATGAGGCGATTTCATTTAACTGGTGCAATGCCTGCTGCTGACGCAGTACCAGCTCGTTGATTCGCTTGCGCTCATCGATACGAGTGTAAACCCCCAGCATTCTCAGCGCGCGGTTTTCACTGTCGCGTGCGGTGACTTTGCCACGGGTTAAAAACCAAATATACCGACCCTTGTCATCCTGCAGCCGGTGTTCGTGTTCAAATTGCGCCGTCATCCCCTTTACATGAGTTCGCAGCCTGACGTTGCAGGGTTCGATATCGTCCGGGTGGATTCGTTGAGTCCATTCGGCCACGCCAGTCTGGGTACTGCCCCCCGGACTGACGCCTAACATTTTTTTCCAGTGCTCAGAGAAAGTCACTTCGCCCGAGCTAATATCCCAATCCCAATAGCCACTTTGGCTGTTCTCCAGGGCCAGTTGCAAGCAGTGGCTGGTTTCTGCCAAAGCATCTCGCTCGCGACTTACCGAACTTTTAAATTCATTGGCCAAACGATTAAACGAACGGTGAAACCGCACCCAAAGCAGTATTAACACAGCGCTGCAGAGCAGCCACACAACCGTCCAGAACAACATTTTTTCCGCGCGCATCGCTTCGCGAGCGGCGAGCTGTGCGCCTACACTTTGCAACACCACTAGCTGTAAGGGCTCAGCGCTGTTCAGCTGCTTACCTAAATTGTATTGTCGGCGAAGAAAATCGCCGTTTCGATCTGAGCCTTGCTCCAGAGCCTGCTTCAAAGCCTGCGTATCTGATAAACCCGCGCTGTGGAATAGCACACGGTCCTCATCGCCGGTTAACACCCACTCTAATTGCTCCGGCGCCAGCAGCGAATTTAGCTTTGCCGCCAGTGGCCATAAGGCCAGCCAGCAGGACCGCCCACCAGCATCGCCCAGCGACGTTACCAGATAAATATCGCTGGCGCCTGTTAACCAGCGTGAACCTGTAGGCAAGCGACACAGTGCCTGAGAGGATTGAAGGTTTGCCTGCAAAGACTCAGGCAAAGCACTGAAATCGTCAGAGGAGGCCAGTATCAGTCCGGGCCAATGCTGGGCCAGTTGCTGCACTTGCAGGCGGGTGGTGTCAGAATCCTGCGCGACGTTCGTCAAAGCCTGAAGTAAACGGGTCAGGTTTTCACGCATTTGCAGCTCGCGCTGTAGCCAAACCATATGCTCCTGCAGGTGATCCAGGGTGTGGGCTCTGTGCTCGTGCCATTGCGCTTCCATACGCCGCTCATCGCTGTGCCACATAAAAAGCATAACCAAGCCCAGCAACAGCACCATCAACCAGGGCAAAAAAGTGAACCAACGAGCAGGCTTAAACGCTTGCATACCTTTCCTTGTCATTAATAAATGGGGCGCTAGCCATAAGCGCCTCAGGCCTTTCACTTACTAAAACGTCCCCGCTGTCGCATAAAGATAGTACAGCGAAAAATTGCTGTGCAGGGGTTACTTATCGGCCGCTTTAGATTTCTCGGCGCGACGACGACGAACTTCTTTAGGGTCCGACGTCAGCGGGCGGTAAATTTCCACCCTATCACCGCTTTGCAACTCGTGCTCATGGGGCGGCTTTAATCCTTTGGCCCCCAGAGCTTGACCAAAAATGCCCATTTTGGCAGTTTCCAGATCAATTTCCGGGAACACTTTGGTGATACCAGAGCGCTCCGCCGCCTGAAAGGCGGTGGTACCCGGCTCCACCAATACCTCAATAATTTTCTGCTTATCCGGTAAGGCGTAAGCCACCTCAACGGTTATTAAATCCAAATCTGCCATACGGCGCTACCTCTCAACTCTGGCCGTAAACTCGCTCGGCACGGGCACATAACGCCCGCACCTGAGACGCGGCTATCTGTTCAAACATCTTATTCACTGCCATGGCCAGCAGCGGGTTCTTCAAGCTAAATTCCAACTCCAGGGTTACTTTACAGCCCTGTTGCAGCGGCTCGAAACTCCACAGACCGCTGAAACTGCGAAAAGGCCCATCCACCAGCGCCATGGTCATACGATGGGGCGGATGCAACTGATTGCGGGTGGTAAAGCTTTGCGCAATTCCGCCTAACCCCAGAGACAACCGTGCCTGTAACCAGTCGTCACCGCGCTCGAGTACCTGGGCGCTCTGACAACCATCCATATACTCAGGGTAGGCCTCGATATCATTCACCAGTTCAAACATCTGACTGCAACTGTAGCCGACTTCGGCCGAACGCTCTATTTGGTGCCCCACATTTACCCCGCAAACTTATCGAATATACCTAACAAAAACACTACCAGTATCAACACCGGTGAAATATATCGCACCACCGTGTACCAGCGCCCAAACCAGTGGGCGGCGTCCAGTTTCATTTCCCGCCGCAGCGGTACTTTTTTCATAAACCAGCCCACGTATACCGCCATTGCTAGCGCCCCCAGTGGCAGCAACACCTGCTCGGTAATAAACTGGCTAAAATCAAACGGGTTCATACCCGCCACCAGGTCCATATCCGCCCAGCGGTTTAGTGAAAACACCGTGCTTAACCCGAGCACCCAAGCCAGAGAAATAATCAGCAAACTCGCCGCTAAGCGATGAAAACGAAAACGCTCGGTCAGGTAGGCGACGATTGGCTCCAGCAGAGAAATACTGGAGCTCCAGGCCGCCAGAGTAATGAGCAGGAAAAAAACCGCGCCCACCAGCGTGCCCAATGGCATGGAGCCAAACACTATGGGCAGACTTTCGAATAACAAGCCGGGGCCACCGCCGGGTTCAACGCCTGGGCTGGCAAACACAATCGGGAAAATCACCATACCCGCCATCAGCGCCACCAGGGTATCCAGGCAACCCACCGTAGCGACGGTTTTCATTATTGATGTGTTGTGGGGCATATAAGAGCCATAAGCCATAATGGCCCCCATTCCCAAGCTGAGGGTAAAAAAAGCGTGCCCTAGCGCTAACGACAAGCCTTCAAGCGACAGATCGCTGGCGCGGAAGCTGAACAAAAAATTAAGCCCGGCGAGAAAATCCCCAGCGTAGGCGGCGTACCCCAACAACAAGAGCAACAGCACAAACAGCAGTGGCATAAGTATACGCACTGCTGTTTCTAGCCCACGGGTTACCCCGAACATAATAATCAGCGCCGTCATGCACAAAAACGCCGTTTGCCAGCGCACCAACTTGCTGACATCGCCCAACAACGCGCTAAAGGTGCTACTGGCAGTAGGACCATCAATACCCACAAAACCGCCGCGCGCGGCAGTGGTCACATATTCCAGGGTCCAGCCAGCAATGACGCTGTAATAGGACAAAATAATAAAACCCGCCGCCACACCGGCCCAGCCGATCAGCGTCCAGCCCCGGCTGCTGCGAGACTCGCGTACTACCTCGCCCATGGCCAGAATTGGATTGGCACGCCCGCGCCGACCCAGCATGACCTCGGCGGCCATCACCGGCAGACCGATCAGACAAATACAAAAGAGGTACATCAACACAAAGGCACCACCGCCGTTCTCGCCGGCGATATAGGGAAACTTCCAGATATTGCCAAGACCGACTGCCGACCCGGTCGCCGCCAGGATAAAAGTACCCCGGCGCCCCCAAATGGCGTGTTGTTGTGCTCTTTTCACGCTTGTCTCCGACTTCTTGATTGGCTCAACAAGCGATTGTACCCGTAACACACGGCGAGGATAAGAGCGGCGCAGACACCCAGCCGCTTAGTCGTTATAATGCCCGGCCGCACCATTCACCGATTATTGCGATTAATACATGGCGAAAAAACCGAAAAACAAACCCGGCAGCAGCACCATTGCGCTCAATAAAAAAGCCAAATTCGACTACCAGCTGCAAGATCGGCTGGAGGCAGGCATTTCCCTGCTGGGCTGGGAAGTGAAAAGCGCGCGGGCGGGAAAAGTGCAGCTGACCGATACCTATGTCATTTTCCAAAATGGCGAGGCCTGGCTAGTAGGCGCTCAGTTTTCACCGCTACCCACGGTATCGACCCATTTCGTTGCCGAGCCCATGCGCTCGCGCAAACTGTTGATGCACGACCGCGAGCTCAGCAAGTACCAGCAGGCAGCCGAGCAAAAAGGCTACACCGTGGTAGCCACCGCCATTTACTGGAAGCAGCATTTGATCAAGGTTGAAATAGCGCTGGGTAAGGGTAAACAGCTGCACGATAAACGCGAAACCGAAAAAGAGCGCGACTGGAATCGTCAGAAACAACGCCTGTTTCAACACGACCAAAAATAAGAGCCCCCTATGGCACAGACCCGAGGTCAGTTCTCCAGCAAAATCGGCTTTCTCTTGGCCGCGGCGGGCTCTGCGGTGGGGTTGGGCAATATTTGGGGCTTTCCCACCCAGGCCGCCAGCAACGGTGGCGGCGCCTTTTTACTGGTTTACCTGGTCTTGGCGTTTGTTCTGGCCTACCCCGCTCTGATGGCCGAACTGACCATTGGTCGCTACGCGCGGGCTAATGTCATCACGGCTCTAGAAAGCCTGTCAGAAAAGCCTGGGTTGCGCCGTGCAGGCTGGCTTAGCGGTAGCGCTGCGGTGGCGGTAGCCATATTTATTCTGAGCTTTTACGCCATAGTGGCAGGCTGGATGTTGTCGGAGTTTTTAAGCCCGCTGGCGGCCCAGCTCGGGGCTGGCGCAACCGAAAGCTGGCTGGACAGTGCGGGTTTTGCTCGCAATGCATTGGTATGCGCCATCATGTCTGGCCTCACCATCGCCATTATCGCCCGCGGTGTTGAAAAAGGCATTGAGGCCTGGTCAACCCGCCTGATGCCGCTGTTGTTCGCCATCTTACTGGGCTTAATTATCTATGTTCTTACTCAGGCGGGAGCCGGCAGAGGCCTTGCAGCCTATTTGATTCCAACACCGTCGCAACTACTCGACCCCCAGCTTATTCTCAGTGCGCTGGGGCAGGCCTTTTTCTCCCTATCGCTGGGGGTTGGCACCATGCTGATATACGGCTCTTATTTGCGCGACACCGATAATCTGCCGCGCATGGGCGTGTCTGTTACCTTGCTGGACACCGGCTTTGCCTTTACGGCGGGGCTGTTAATCCTGCCCGCCATTTATGTCGCCGACGCCCGGGGTATCGCCGTATTCAATGACACCGGAGGCTTAATTGCAGGGCCAGATTTAATCTTCCAGGTTTTACCCGCGCTGTTCGACACCATGGGCAGCGCCGGGGCCTGGGTTGCCATCGCGTTTTTCGCGCTGATGAGCATCGCTGCACTGACCTCGGCCATCTCCCTGCTGGAAGTACCGGTATCTGTCTGTGTAGAGCGCTGGAAAATCTCCCGTCCACGGGCTGCCTGTCTCTCGGGCGGCGCCATATTCGCAATCAGCCTGCTGATTATCTGGCAATTCGAGGCCCTGTTTAATACCGTTATTACGGTAACCACGGTCTATGGCCAGCCACTTTTAGGGGTTGCTCTGTGCGTATTTGCCGGCTGGGTGATGCAGCGCAATCAACTGCTAAATGAGTTAAGCAAAGGCCACCCGGAAATCGAAAAAACCGTCTTCTGGAAAATCTGGCCTTTTTATGTACGCTTTATTTGCCCGGCGTTAATACTGCTAACGTTTGTGCAGAGTTTGCGATAGTCCTCTCTGCAGCAAAAAACATCTGTTAAAAATTGTACTTTGGCAACCTAACCTGAGATGACTCGCTTACACTGCCGTAATCAAATTAACGCGCGGGAGATCTGGATGAGAATCACAGGCTATATCGGACCGGCCTCAATCGCGGTTTGCTCACTATTGTTAGCCGCATGCGGCGGCGACTCGAATAATGGCGGAAGCTCAAGCTCTGCGGCTGCGCAAATTACCATTTCTACCGAGTCATCAACAGGCGGCACCCTTACCCCTAGCGAGCTAATAATCGACGCGCAAAGCGAAGCAACGCTTGCCGTCACCTCCCATGCAGGTTACCAGCTAGCGTCAATATCCGGTTGCGATGGCGAGCTTAACGGTAGCGACTATGTTATTAGCAGTGTCAATGACGACTGCATGGTGACAGCAGATTTTGAAATAACCCCTCCTACACTCACACTAACCGCGAACCCTGGGCGACAAGTTACCCTGCAATGGAGTAGCACAGGGGCCGCTATCGACGAGTATCGTGTACAACGTTTGGCGCCGGAGCCGGGCACATTTGACACAATCGCCACCTTACCCGCAACGACCCATGAGTACACATTTACCGCCTCGATTGAGAAGACCACCTCTGGCGTTTATAAAGTTCAGGCGTGCATTAATGACACTTGCACCGACTCTAATACCGCCGAGCTAATCGACCAAGCCGCAGGTTTTATAGAGACATTTGCAGTGCCCGCCAGTGATGACGCAAACCACAGTGAGATAATCTTCAGCCAAAATGGTCGTGCCGCCTATATCGTCAACCCCGAAGGTGACTGTCACGGGTGTTATGGCATTGATGTTTACAACAAAACAGACGACCAATGGACTAAGACCGATCGCCTTATTTTACCCGTATCTGAGCGGCTGATTGAAAGCGGGACTACTACACCTACAGTAACAACCTCTGAAAGTGGCGATGTATTGGTAGTAGCGGCTGAGCAACACTCGGTGCAGCTGCCCGATCAAATTGAGCAGAGCCGGCGCGCCGGCGTTATTTACCTTTACAAGAAAACCAACAGCCAATGGAGCGAGCCGCAAATAATTGTCTCGCAGTGGCCAGGAGAATTGCGGCGCTTTGGCGGCTCGGTGGCGCTCTCGGCGGATGGAAAAACCTTAGTGGCCGGCTCGTCGTATGGTGGCCCTGGCGCCTGGTTAGACATCACGCCGCAACCGCCATGGTCGTATTGGTTTAGCACTGAAAAGCTTGAGCTTTGGAGTAATAAAACCGGCGAATGGCAATTTGACCAGGCCATAGATATCGATACCGGAGAGTATTTTGGCGCCGACGCTAAGCTTTCGGACGATGGCAATGTGCTGGTAGCACGATCCAGCGATGAACTAGGTAGTCATCGCGACGCCACAGGCAGCATTCATATTTTCGCCCGAGCAGACAATATCTGGACGCGGCAAAATAGCTTTTCAACCCAACTGGATGAGTCCATCACAAACCCAAACTCTACCTATGGGGCCAATTCGCACCTCAGTGGCGACGGCGAGACACTCTACGTCGAAAGCACAAACTTTCTGCAAAACGACCCCGATCTGATTGAATCTATTGATACTTTTACAAAAACCGATGGCGAGTGGCAATTACTATCGAGTGATATTATCGAAACCAACTCATTACCGCCGGCTCGAACAGTCACAGTCGATGGGCAATTTTATCAAGCACAGGTCGCCGAAACCTGTCCCGCAGATAAGGTCATTTCGATATCAACGAGTAGCGACAGTCATTACATCGAGCTAAGGGAATGGGTTGAAGGACAATGGCACCATCAGATCTGCTTTCAGGCTGAAGGATATGCCCAACACATACAAGCCCTGGAAGACGGAACTATGGTATTAGTGCTTAATCAAAAATCTGAAAATTTTTTATTTTTATTGTTTTAACGTCAAAATACCTAGCCCCTTCGATAAGAAACCCCTGCCCGGTGGGCATATTGATCCCTCGGGTGGTAATAAATTGGTGCGCTGCGTTGTTAGTCCAATTGTAAAGAGCGCTAACATTGGTATCGCCCCAGACCGATATACCGTGACTTTAGTGCATGCTATGCGCATAGTGCCGGCTGGATAAAGAACTCGGCCAGGGCCATCCGGAATTAGAACATACTCTATTCTGGAAAATTTGACCCTCCTATGTGAAGTTTGTCTGTCCGGCATTGACTCGTGACGTTTTTGCAGAGTTTGCGCTGAAAAGATAAGCTTAAAAAAGTCAACACCTGCCAACCCAGACTTAAGAGAGTCCATTCTTTAACCTCTGGCATTAGCCCACTGTTAAAAATTGTACCGGCTAAAGATCTTCTATAAACCGTAATTTACAATTCTCCCTAAAGTTCACTGGAGAATTGTCATGCAAGGAAATCCCGCAGTTACCACAATCCTGAGCTTCGGCTTGCTGCTCATGCTAAGCGCCTGTGGCGGTTCTGAAAATGGCAGCGCCAACTCAGTCGCATCAAGCTCTACCAGTTCAAGTAGCTTAAGCAGCTCAAGCAGCGCGGCTCGACTTGAGGTGACCACAGCGACCTCACTCGGAGGCGCTATAAGCCCCTCAAGCGCTACAGCATTGGAGGGTGACAGACTCCAGTTTGAGGTCATCCCGGCCGAGGGATACCAACTTGGTGAGGTCTCGGGTTGTGCAGGAGTAAGAGAGGACCTCAACTATGTCATCGACTCTCTAACCGGCAATTGCGAAGTAACCGCTCAGTTTGTAATCAGCGAGCCTAGCCTTGAGATGGTGCAAACGGCCCCCCGAGCCTTCTCTTTGCAATGGCAAAACCTGGAGGGATTCCAAGAGTATCGCATAGAGCGTCAAGCAGAGCAGGAGACCGACTTCACACCAGTACAAACATTTACCGGCACTATTGATCACTATGCGTTTAACGCGTCGCTGCGAGAAATCAGTACTGAGCGATATCGGCTGGCCCTGTGTGACGCCCAAGCCTGTGCGCACTCTCAAGCTATAGCGTTGGCAGCTATCGCACAGTGGCCCACTATAAGCGTTGAAGAAATAGGCTTCAGTCCAGAGACACAAGAGTTCTCTGCTGTTAGCGGTGATGGTAATACTGCATTCTTGCTTTATCAGCAACCCGATTGCGTCGAGCCGGGCGCAGACAATAACTGTACTCATGTTCATATTTACACCCTGACGGACGCGCAGTGGGAAAAAACACAACAATTAGCTGTACCTGACATTGCCGTTACGCCATTCAATACAATTGAAACGTCCTACGACGGTTCAGTGCTGGCTATTGGTTTCACAGAATACGACCAGGTTGTTGGAGAATATAGGTTTGGCCCCTTTGTTCGTGACGAAATCGCTGAGAGCATGGGGAAAGTACACGTCTATGAAAAATCCGGTGGCAGCTGGCAGCTAGAAGAAATTCTTTACTCGCAATCGACGGAAAGCTACATCCGCTTTGGAGGATCGCTTGCCGTGTCTCGCGATGGCACTTTGATTCTGGCCAGCTCGATCTACGATTATTTCTACGTGGAGTGGACACCGGCATTTCCCTGGAACAGCAGCGGAATGGTCGAGGCTTGGCAACGCACCGACACAGGCTGGCAGTTAACGGAGACAGTAACGTCTGAGTACGACACCTTTGGGCCTGATGTCGCTATATCTGCCGATGCCTCGGTGATGATCAGTCGCAGCCCCTACAATGAGAACAATCAGGGCGAACTCCATTTTTTTGCACAACAACAAGGTTCAGATGAAAAAACATGGGTGGAAGTTTCAAGCGCAACTGCGCCAATTAACCCAAATCCATCAACCTACCGCCCCTATGGCCAATATTCCTACCTAAGTGGCGACGGAAAAAGTGTTTTTATACTGAATACGACGGCGCTGCCTAGAAATACCGGTGCTGTCGAATCCTTAGATGAATATCACTTTAATGAGGGACAGTGGGAGTTAATCAGTAGCGACATTATCGAAGAAAATAGTTTATCCGAGAGAAGGTTAAGAGTCAGTCAAACTGGAGAACTTTATTATTTTGCCCACGGGCATAGCTGCCCTTCTGACCGGGTTATTGATATCTCCCACGCTACCGGTGAAACCTACAGCAATTGGCAAATATGGGAAAACGGAGAATGGGTGCATCAGCTATGCGTGAGGCACCATTCGCTGGTCGATATACATTTATTAGAGGATGGACGCTTTGCTATGACAACGCGGGCCGAGGAACTGGACATGGACCTCAAACTCACATTATTTTAGAAAGCCCAACACTCAAACCAACCTGGGAGGCTTAAATTTAAGCCTCCCACCTCCAGCTAGCTAGCGCCAGATCAAGCTTTAAAACGCATAAGACAAGCTCACGTTCACGCCGTCGTCCAGGCCTAATTGATAGCCGTTATAATCTTCATCAATACGGGTAACCCACTCTACGCCTAAACGCACACCAGCAAACTGACCGCCGGTAACCACCGTGTTAATACCAATGCCGGCATCGAGAAATTCGCCGCCGTAGTTGGCCTGAATATCGGCGGGGCTGGAATGGTTGTGGGGACCATTGTAATGACCGCTAATGGCATCCTGATCAGACCATTCCAGACGGGCGGATACGCTCATCCAGTCGAGCAGGCGCACCGCGCCCCACGCGGTGGCGGCGTATTTGTCGCCCAGGGCGTAGCCAGAGTCGTTTTCGTCCTCCAGGCGGATCACCGCGCTGCCCTGTAGCCCCCAGTTAAAGTGCCCGACCATGCCGGTGTAGGTGATCGAGGGAGTCAGATCCCAGGTGCCCGAGCCCGGCTGCATACCATAGTGCACAAAGGTACCGTCGGGATTTTTTAAATCCACCTTACCGGTGGGCATATTGATTCCCAGGGTGGTAATAAATTGGTGCGCTGGGTTGTTAGTCCAGTTGTACAGAGCGCTGACGTTGGTATCGCCCCAGTCCGAGATACCGTGACTGTGGTGCATGCTATGCGCATCGTGACCGTCCATGCCGTCCATGCCGTCCATGCCGTCCATGCCGTCCATAGTATGGTGGCCGTGACCGCCCATTCCCGTCATCCCCATGTCCATATCCATACGCATATACATAGGCATTAGCATCAGGGTGAGGTTATCCGTGGGGGCGTACATAATATCCAGCATGATCATTTCCATGGTCATACCGGTGGCCATCATGCTGTAACCCGCCGCGGCCAAATCCGCCGCATTCACCGTTTCGCTGCCGTAGAAGGTATCGCTGTAGCTGGTGCGGATATAGCGGTAGCCGGTCATCACCTCGCCCTTGGCGTGGGTGTGGTCCACCATTACGCCTGCCGGGGCGTGGGACTCGGGCTTGATGGCGGACTCGTGAGCTACAGCGGCGGTTGACGCCAGGGCCAGTGCCGCTGCAGTCCATTGGGTGACGGCAGATCTCATAGGTTTTCTCCGATTCAGATACTGTAAAAAGTGCCCATTGTACGTGTCCATGGAATGCGGCGGGGCACTATAGCTGCGACACATTGTCGCATAAAGTGGGCATGACCAAGCTGTGAGCGGACGCTTGTTTATGCAAGCGCCTCCCCTATGCCCCTCAAGACAAATAACCGATATACTGTGGCAAAGTCACAAAACCAAGGGTTGGAGAAAGACATGTTATTAACTGGATTGAATAAAATTCGCACAGGGTTGATGCCCGCTTCGCTGATAGCGTTGTTGCTGATATTAACCGCCTGCAGCACCGGACCCACGATCCGCAGCGATTATGACCGTAGCGCAGACTTTACCGCTTATAAAACCTTTAATTTTGTCGAGCCACTGGGCACCGATAAGCACGGCTACTCCACCTTGGTGACCTCGCACTTTAAAGCCGCCGCGCGCGAACAAATGGAATCACTGGGTTACAGCTATAGTGAAACTGACCCGGATTTGCTGGTGAATTTTTTCTCAAACACCGAAAACCGCACCGACATTCGCAGTTCTCCTTCAGTGACCGCCTCCTACGGCTACTACGGCTATCGCTCGGGCCTGTACATGGGCTTTCCCATGTACAATGACACCGAAACCGTGCACTACAAGGTAGGCACCCTAAACATCGACGTGGTGGATGCCGACACCAAACAACTGATTTGGGAAGGCATCGCCGAAGGTAAGCTCAGCGACGAGGCCATGGAAAACCCGCGCGCAGCGATTAACAGCGCTGTAACACAAATATTCCAGCGTTACCCCACCCGCGCTGCCGAACAAGAAAGCAAGTAATTTCTACAGGGCGCGGCCTGCCGCGCCCGCAACCACCCACAGTAGACTCCCATGATGTTATTACCACGACTGCAAAAACTGGCATTGATCTTTCTATGCGCCATAATCGCCGCCTGCCAGAGTTCAAATCCACGGCCCGATATCAGCCATCATCGTGTTAAAGACGCAAACTTTAGCCAATACCAAACCTTCTCTCTGACCGAAGAGCCCGAGGTGGTCTTTTTCAGCGAGGCAAGTTCTGACCATTACCGCAAAAGCTTCGATAAAAGCATTATCGAAACTATGGAAGCAAAGGGTTACCAATACCAGCGAAGCGGTGGCGACTTGTACATCAACTACCGGGCCGAAGTCGACAACGAGCTGGATTCATTCAACAACGCTGTACCTATCACGCCCAACCGTATGGGGTACTACCAATCGTGGAGTTCGTGGTACAGCGGACCCTTAACCCAAGAAACCGAAGGCGGCAATACCCGCATTCGCTACACCGGCGCTATTAATATTGATGTAGTGGACTGGTCTGAAAAACGCGCAGTTTGGCAGGGCGTTTACCGGAAAAAGCTAGTGGAAAAAAATGCACAGGAAGCTGAAGCGATGATCAGCAAAGCCGTTAACGACGTTTTACAGAGCCTACCCAAGCGCTAAGCAAAAGTCGTTAAATTATGTTTTCTCACAGGGCGATTCTCGCCCTGTTATTCTCTCAACTTTTATTCCGCAATCATTCAACCGGACAATTAACCCCTACCCTTGCTTCGTTTTTTGACTCCGCAAGCGCGCCAGATAAACACGGCAAGATGAAAAAAATGTGACAACTACGAATAAAAATTAAATTTAAAAAAATAAAAAATTTTTTGTCCCCTTTTGACTTTCTCTCCCCTCTACACAGTCGCAATCTGCTTGCACGGGCCCGGCGCACGCAGACTTCGACAACAGTCTCTTTTTGGGGGAGCACATGAATTCTAAAACGTTTAGCAAGCGAATTATCGCCATGGCCATTGCCACGGCAAGCGCACCAACATTGGCGCAAACCATCAGCGCGCCAGATCCACTGGAAGAAATAATCGTCACAGGCAGCTATTCCAAAAGTTTGCAATCGGCGGTAGCGCTTAAGCGAGATGCCGACAGCGTCGTCGATGCGATTATCGCCGAAGACATTGGTAACTTTCCGGCGCAGAATATTGCCGAAGCATTGCAACGAGTCACCGGTGTTTCCATCGTGCGCGATCGCGGTGAAGGTGTTTATGTTCGCGTGCGCGGGCTGGGCTCAAACTTTCAGGTAACTACCCTGAACAACCGCACCATGGCGGTGAACGAAAATGTCCGCACCTCGGGTCAGTTCGGCCGCCAATTTCGTTACGACACCCTACCGGCAGAACTGGTATCGGCCGTCGAAGTCATTAAAAGCCCCACCGCAGCAATGGATGAAGGCGCCATTGGCGGCACCATCAATGTACAAACCTTTCGCCCGCTGGATTTAGAAGAAAGCCGCTTTAGCGCCTCGGCCGAGGCGAGCTACTCAGAGCTTGCCGATGAAACCGACCCACGCCTGTCGGGCCTTGCTAGCTGGAGCAATAACGACAACACCTTTGGTGTGCTGGTATCCGGCGCCTACGCCGAGCGCAGCGTGCGCCAGGATCGCTCGCTGAACTTCGGCTGGGAAGAAATCCCAGACGGCATAGACACAGACGGTGACGGCGTCAAAGACTCCGGCTCCATCATTGATCCGGGCGGCGTGCGCCCCACCTTGGAATTTGAAGATCGTGAACGCCTGGGGCTGAGCGGCGCGGTGCAGTGGCGCCCTACCGACAATCTGGATATCAACTTCGACGCGCTCTACGTTGACCAAACCGTAAACTACGACGAGTTCACCTACAGCGCCGACTACAACTATGACGAACTAGTACCCGGCTCGGCTATCATTCGCGACGGCGCTCTGGTGGGCGGTACAACCACCAACGGCTCGGTACAAATTGGCCGCGAAAGCTCGGGCATTCACGATGAAAACCTGGCCTTGGGCCTGAACGGTGAACTCACCTTAGAAGACTGGGTGCTGACCGCCGATGTATTTTACTCCACCGCCGACAGCGAAGACGCCGATCCTATCCGCCGCACCCGCTTTCGTCGCACCAGCGGCATCGAGTTCGACTTTTTGTTCCCCAAGGTCGACGGCGAATCTGTGCCGAATATCAGCTACACCAACACCGACCTGAACGATCCCTCCGAGTGGCCCGGCCGCCGTCTGGAATGGCGCACCATCAAGGCCGCCGACGAAGAACAATCGCTGCAATTTGATGCCCAGCGCGAGATCGACTTTTTGGGCTTCAATCAGTTCTCGGCCGGGGTAAAACTGCGCGAGCGCTCGCGCGACTACGACCGCCGCGACATTCGCTTGTACGATGGCATTGAGGGCGTGACCTTTGATGAAAGTTACTTTTTGGACATGCCTGCGGATGATTTCTTAGGGGATGCCTCGGGCAGCTTTCCCCAGACATGGTTGATTCCCAACGAAGACAAGTTCTGGCAGAACTTCCCCAGTGCAGACGATATGGCGGCACCTTTAACCTCGGGCGACTTGCAAAACTCCTATCGCATTGAAGAGAGCATTAACTCGGCTTACGCCATGCTGAACATGAACCAGCTGGTGGGCGATATGGTACTGCGCGGCAACATCGGTGTGCGTGTCTCGCAAACCGAGCAAACCTCATCGGGCCACGCCTCGGTAGATGGCGAAGCCACCCCAGTAAGCTTTGACAGCGACTACACCAATGTGCTGCCGTCGCTAAACCTGGCGCTCGACATTACCGAAGAGCTGACCACTCGCCTGTCGATTGCCAAAGTGATTACCCGCCCAGACCTGCAGGATATGGCCCCGCGTCTGACCTTTAATTCGGGCGACGTTCTCACCGCCACCGGCGGCAACCCCAACCTGGAACCTTTCGAAGCCTGGCAGTACGACGCCACCATCGAGTGGTATCCGGCTGAGGCCACCGCACTGTCGGCAGGGGTTTTCTACAAAGACATCTCCACTTTTATTCAAACCCAGATGTCAGATTTGACCTACAACGGCGAAGTCTATCGACTGACTTCCAAGGTCAATGGCTCGAATGCCGATGTGTCTGGCCTTGAGCTTGCTTATCAGCAGGTATTCACCGCCCTGCCCTCGCCGTTTGACGGCTTAGGCGTTCAGGCCAACTACACCCTTACCGACTCCAATGCCACTTATGTGGACGGCGATTCAGTGATTGAAGGCGATCTCGAAGACGTGGCGAAAAACAGCTACAACCTGACCGCCTTCTACGAGAAAGGCCCTTTTGCCATGCGCTTTAGCTACAGCTGGCGCGATGGAGTGCTCAACCAGATTGGCACCAACTCGCTGTCCACCGAAAACAAAGATGAATTCGGCTCGTTGGACTTCAGCACCTCCTACAACATTACCGAAGACATTGCCGTGTATGTTGAAGGCATTAACCTGACCGGCGAAGTGCAACAAGAGTTTGTCGATGGCGACGAGTTCCGCAGTTACACCGACTATGGTCGCACCTTCGCTCTGGGGGTACGTGGCAGCTTTTAACCGTTTGAACCTTACCAGGGTTCTCCATGGGTCATCTTCGGATGACCAACTTGTTTGGCCGCACACCTTGTGCGGCCCTTTTTAGTTTTACTAGGTACATTATGCAAATTACCCGACGGCACTTTCTTCGCAACGCCAGCGCCGCCGCCATGGCCTTTGGTGCGGTAGCCTCCCCTTTGGGCCGCGCCCAGGTATACTCGCAAGATCCCACCTACGGCATTGATCCTTTTGGCCAACTGGTGGGCGACCCGGCCGGCATATTGCACTTACCTCGCGGATTCAGTTACACCATACTCAGCCGCACCGGCGACACCATGAGCGATGGCCTCATCACACCCAGCGCGCCCGATGGTATGGCCGCTTTTCCCGTGGCGGGCAAGAACTCACACTGCATTTTAGTGCGCAACCACGAACTCGACTCGCTGGGCAACGAAGTGGATGCCTTCAGCGGTAATGCCGATAAGGCGCGGGCTTTTACCAAGGGCAAAGCCTTTGACCACTATCAGAACGACATGCCCGTTAATGGTGGCACCAGCAACATACTCTACAATTTAAAAACCCAAAAAATTGAACGCTCACACTTAAGCTTGATTGGCACCGCGCGCAACTGCGCCGGCGGTGCAACGCCCTGGGGCTCATGGCTTACCTGTGAGGAATCGCTGCTCAATCAACAACAGGGCTTTGGTCGCGAGCACGGGTTTATTTTTGAAGTGCCCTCCAGCGCCGACTCACTGGTCGACCCGGTGCCACTGAAAGACATGGGCCGCTTCGTTCACGAAGCAGCAGCAGTCGACAGCCAAAGCGGCATTATTTATTTAACCGAAGATTTTGATCACTCACTGTTTTACCGCTTTAAACCCAATGCCAAAGAACAGCTGGCCTTTGGTGGGCAACTGCAGGCGCTGGCCATTACCGATTGGCCTGGCGCCATTACCCGCAACTGGAACGAAGATAAAACAAACCCCAAGGCGCAGCACATTGAGATTGGCCAGAGCTTTAACTGCCACTGGCAGGACCTTAGCGACGTGCAATCCCCCGAAGGTGATCTGAGCCTGCGCGGCGCCGCCCAGGGTTGTGCGGAATTCTCGCGCTGCGAAGGCGTCGCGTTTGCACTGCGCGAGAACGGCGAGCGAGAGATCTTTTTTGCCGCCACCGGCGGGGGCCCAAAAAAAATCGGCCAGATCTGGCGCTACCGCCCCGGCCCCTATGAAGGCACCGCGCGGGAAAAAGAAGCGCCGGGGCAATTAACTCTGATGTACGAAACCCACGATCGTTCGGCCATGGAATCCTGCGATAATCTGGCCATTGCCCCCTGGGGGGATTTAATCATCTGCGAAGACAGCTATTCAGACTCGCCCGATATGGTCAACTATATTCGCGGCATGACACCCCAGGGGAAAATTTATACCCTGGCGATGAACGCCCACCCGGATAAAGGCGAGTTCTGCGGCGCCTGCTTTTCACCGGACGGCTCCACGCTGTTTGTTAATATTCAGCGCCCGGGTTTCACTCTGGCCATTACCGGCCCTTGGGGCAAGTTGCGCAACAGCTAAACCGATTGGCAAAGACCACTGTGTGGCGGCGTATTCTTGTCGTCACACAACTGCCACCGAAAGTTCATTAAATCCTTTGTCCCCCTAGAATAAAAAACTCGCTCTAAACACTGTCGCCGAACAATCCCGTTCTGCGACATTTTTATTTCATAAGACAAGGAGTGAGCAGTGAAACAGTTATTGCTGGGATTAACCCTAACGGCAGTTTGCAGTGCAACCGCCGCAGAAGAGCTTCGCGTATTAACCTACAATGTCGCCGGCCTGCCCGATGCTTTTAGCTCGGCCAGTCCTGCCACCAACACCCCGCTTATCAGTCCGCTGTTAAACGACTATGACGTCGTTGTGGTACAGGAAGATTTCAGCTACCACAGTGAATTGGTTGCCGAGCTTATTCACCCCTACCAATCGCCGCACTCGGGCGACATCGCCATTGGCGATGGTATGAACCTTTTTGCTTTTCCCGCCGTCAGTGACTTTACTCGCGTTAAATGGGACGACTGCCACGGTATTTTCGACGCCGGCACCGACTGCCTTACCCCCAAAGGCTTTTCTTTTTCTCGGCTCACATTGGCCAACAACACAGTGGTCGATGTTTATAACCTGCACGCCGATGCCGCCGTGGACGATCAGTCCAACGCCGCGCGCGCCAGCAACCTGATGCAACTGCTCGATTACATAGAAACGCACTCGCAAGGCCATGCGGTGATTGTGGCCGGCGACACCAACTCGCGCTACACACGCGAACCCGACCAGTTGCACTCCTATATTAACGCGGGCTTTACCGATGTCTGGGTGCAGACCTCGCGGGCCGGTATTTACCCCGCCTCCGGTGATCCCGCTTTAACCCAATGCCTTGACGCCAATGCCGCCAGCTGCGAGCGAGTGGATAAAATTCTCTATCGCAGCGCCGAGGGCGTCCAGCTAACGTTGAACGACGCTGCGGTGCCAGCGCACTTTGTCGATCAACAGGGCGAGCCGTTATCCGACCACGACCCGGTGTACGCTTCGTTTGATGTTTCGTTTGCCAACAATATCGCTTACAGCGACAGCGTCGGCGGTCCACACGGCAATTTTTATCACGATGGGCCCGCCCTGGCGCAGGCCAACTACCCAGTACTAAACGCCGTTACCCTGCGCACCGGAAGCCGGGTGGATCAAATTGCTTTTCATTACGCTAACGGCCTTAGCGTAACCCACGGTGGACAAGGCGGGAATGCACAAACGCTCAACCTGGCTGCAGGGGAAATGATTACCAGCGTTACCGCCTGCGCGGCAAAACATCAGCAGCATACGCGGGTATTCTATTTATCGCTGCAAACCAATCAAAACCGCAGCCTCTCGGGCGGGTCTATGCAAGGTAACTGTCAAACCCTGAGCGCTCCGGCCGGCAGTGGGTTTGTGGGCGGTTTTGGTCGTGCGGGAAATGAGTTGGACCGGATAGGATTTATCGCGCTTAAAAGCGCGCTTTAATACCGGCTAGAAACGTTTTGCCGTAGTAGGTATAACCGGCAAATTCGGTGCCGTCGTAGGACTCTACCTCGGCGGCACCGGTTAAGTTAATGCCTTGCAACAACAAGGTAAAATCAGACGCAAGCTCGAAAGATATCTGCGCATCCAGAGTACCGAAAGGCTCTTTGTTTTGCGCCGCCAAGGTGCGGTCACCCACCTCTTCCAGAACCTTATCGCGCCAGTTGTAATGGGTGTAAATTCCCAGTTTATCCCACTCGTAAAATACCCCCAGGTTCACCGTCGCGGGCGAGACCTGAGCCAGATCGTCGGTCAGTGTCAGGCCGTCACGGTAGTAGTCGGCGCGACTTTGCAGCAGCGCGATATTAGCGTCCACCCCCAAGCGACCAAGCAGCGGCCTGGGCAGCGTAAACACCTGCTGATAAATCAACTCCAACCCACCGACATCGGCGCGTCCACCGTTTGTTTTGGTGCTTAACTGATACTCTTGGCCATCAATTTGAGTATCGCTCACGCTGGTGTGAATAAAATCCTGTAGACGGGTATAAAACACGCTGGCGCTGAGTAAACTTTGCGGGGCGAAATACCACTCCCAGGTTAAATCCGCCTGCCAGGCATTCACTGGCCGCAGGTAAGGGTTGCCACCCTCAGCGGTCGCCATGTCTCCAGAGTTAAACGTCAGGCGCGGCGCCAGATCTTGTAAATCCGGGCGGTTGAGTGTGCGCGACAGGCCAAGTCGCCACTGCTGTGAGACGCTCGCCTCATACACCAGATTAATCGCCGGCAGCCAATAGCCATAATGCTCGCTTAAATCGCGCGCCGACAGTTGCTCAGTGCCGCTATCATAGGCATAGCCCTGAGCACGCTGGCGGCTGTGCTCGTAGCGCAGCCCCAAGTTGCCGCGCCAGTTGTCTAGCGCAAAATTCATTTGCCCGTACCAGGCGCTCAACTGCTCTTCGACGCGGTAGGAATTTAATTGATCCTGCGCGCTGGGCGCTGTTTGTAGCAGCGCCTGTTCATCAATGTTTTGCCAAAAGTATTCCGCCAAAGGCGCACGCCAGCTCTTGGGCAAATCGCCCGCGATCGCGCTTAAAAAATTATCCACCGGGATAGACGCGAAATACTCGGCAGAAAAATACTCGCCGCTAATACCGTCTTTCAAAATATGATCGCGGCGCTGATAATCGCGATTGTGGCGCTCCAAACGCAGCCCTGTGGTAAGCGACTCTAACCAGCCGCTGTTTGGCAGCCAGCGTAAAGCAACGCTCGCACTGTCGCGCTTATCCTGCGCCTCAATGCGTCGCCACTCGAGGCGTCTGCCCGGATACATCCATGGCCGCTGCAGCAGGTTGTCGTCCAGGCGTATGCCGGGCAACTGCTCGGAGTCCAACGGGGGGTAGGCAAAATCCAGCGCGACCGTATTATCTAACCGCAAGCGGGTGCGGCGTATCGGATCGTGGTTGACGCTCTGCGCGCGCGAATGACTGGCGTCCAGTTCAAGCTGCCAGTCGCGCCACTGATAATCGGCGCTCACACTGTGCAAACCAAAGCGATCGGCCAGGCCCGCCGTCTCTACCCCCAACTGCGAGCTGCCACTCAATGTCTGCCCGGCTATCAGAGCGTTACCGCGCCATATTGCACTGCCTGACACCAGCTCTGTGGGATCGTAATCGGCGCTGTAGCTGTACTCCTGATAATCAATCGACTGGTCGATATCCAGACCATTGTAGGCCAGCTGCAGCTGCTCGCCCTGCCACTGCACGGCGGCGTTTAAACCGGTGCGCTCGCGCTCTTCGAGCTCCAGGGTTGGGCGCAGGCTACCGGGCGTGACTTCGGCCTCCGCCGCAGCGCCCGGCACTTCCAGCCAACGAAAATTTAGCGCTCGGTCCTGGCGCAGGTTGCGCTGAACATGAGTCACGCCAAGCAGCACGCCAAAATTTTCTTCCGCGTTTTGCCAGTGCCCAATCAACGCTGCCCGCGGGTCCACCGATTCGGCTAAATCCGAATAGCCAACACCGGCGCTAACGGCAACGCCGCTACCGTCTTGCGCCAGAGGTTGATAGGTTTGCAAGTTCACCCGCCCACCAATTGCCCCCGCCGGATCGCCCGCCGAACTGGTTTTTTGCACTTGCAGCGCCGACACTAATTCTGTGGGTAAGGTGTCATAGTGAAAGCGTCTGCCGTACTGCTCTGAAGTGCGGGTATTTTCGTTGCTAGCCACCGGCGCGCCGTTAATGGTGAGCGAGTTGAAATAAGTCGGCAGGCCGCGAATACTGATAAACAGCGCTTCGCCGCGATCACGCACCACCGACACGCCAGGGCTGCGCTTGATCGCCTCAGCGATGTTTAGCGCCGGAAACCGCCCCATACGCTCGGCAAGAATAATATCCTCTCGGCGTTCAGCCTCGCGCTTTTGCGCCTGAGCACTGCGCAGCGAACCGGTGTAGTACCCCAGGACTAAGGTTTCAGAAATCCCGGCAGGCGGCGCGGGCACGGAAGTAGTTTTTGCAGGAGTGGCCGGTCGTATCACCCAGCCATCGGCGTAATCGATAGGCTGCATCCCGGTATCGCGCAATAGATGCTGCAGCGCCAGGCGAGGAGAAAAATCGCCCTCTACAGGGGTTGAAGTTTTACCGGCAACGTCGGTGGGATTAAACAGCACGGGGCGCTCAACTTGGCGTGAAAAAGCCCGTAGTGCCTGCGCCAGAGGCTTAGCGGCGTAATCAAAATAAGTCTCGGCGCACGCCAGTTGTGCCAGTAGCGTTAACGCGCCTGCCAGTAGTAATCGACTAACCAGAAGTAATCGCCTGGCCAAAAGTAATCCCCAGGCCAAAAGCCATCGCGTAGCCTGGCGTGCCACACGATTTTTGACAAGGCAACCCCTGCAGGTGAGCACAGCGGCCTCAGTGCGCCTGCAAACTGACCCATATGCGCTGATCCCTGCGCTCCACATCAATCGGATACAACTCATCCAACATCGCCAGCGCAGTCTCCGTATCGCTTAAGCGAAACCGCCCAGCCACACGCAGCGAGGCCAGCGAGTGATCGGCCAATTCGATCGGGGTAAGGCTGTAGCGCCCAAGCTTTTCCAACACCACGCTCAAGGATTCATTCTCGACATCAATCCAGCCGGAGCGCCAATCCACCAGCGACTGTAAATCTACCGCTTGGGTTGGCTCTAGGCCCTGGCGGGTAATTCGCACCCGTTCGCCACCGCGCAGTAAACGCGGTTTTGCCAAGGGTTGCTCGCGTACCTCGATTGCGCCTTCGTACACGGTGACATCGGTGCCGTCTTGGTGGCGGTCAATATTAAACTCCGTGCCCACGGCCACTACCGAGGCTCGGCCTACGGTCACTTCAAAAGGACGGCTTTTGTCTGGCGCGACGGCGAAATAGGCGGCGCCGCGCTCAAGGCTCAAGTTGCGGCGCTCCGGTTTAAAATCGGTAACCAGGCGGCTTGAGGCAGCCAGCTCAATTGCCGAACCATCGGCCAAAGTCATCTGCCGGTCAGAGGTGTTAGCGGTACGATACACTTGTGGCTCGGCTACGACCTCTGGCGACTGCCACAGCACAGGCATTAGCAAAAACAGCAGCGCCACCACCGCGGCGCTGCCGGCGCACGAGTAGAAAAAATAGCGCCAACTCCGGCTGGCCACTTGGTAGCGCTCCGCCAGCGGCGTAGATTGCAGCGCCTGCTGGGCCGCCCGCTCCAGTTGTGGGTCTTGCCAGGTCGCCAGCATCGCCTCCAGCACCTGGCGATGGCGCGCGTCGCTCTGCAACCAACGGTAAAGCCGGTGGCTGGTAATTTTATCCAAACGGCCATCGGCCAAGCGGTCTATCCACTCGGCGGCTTCATCGTAAATGCGGTCTTCGCTGTTATTGTCTGGCGCGGCGATCAATTCTGTACTCCGTCTAATTCGCGCTGCAAATCACTCATGGCTCGGGTTATGTGCTTTTTCACGGCCGCTTCGGTAATGCCCATGGCCTTGGCAATCGCTTCGCGGCTCTCGCCGTGTAAACGGCGGCGAATAAACACTCGGCGGCGCAACGGCGGCATATTGTCCAATGCTCGCTGCAATTGATCCAGCCGCTGTTGCCCACAGGCGCTGTCTTCAGGACTGGGCGCCGGGCATTCTAGCTCGTGGGATTCGGCAGCGCTCGCTTCGGCCCGGCGGGAGAACAGCAAATGTTTCGCCACCTGCAAGGCGTAGGCGATGGGGTTGTGGATCGTCTGCTCGCGCGAGCGCTCCAACACCCGGGCCACCGCTTCCTGATAAAAATCGGCCACCTCAGAGGCATCGCTACTATAGCGGCGCAAGTAGTTTTTTATTTGCCCGCTACCGTTAACCAGAACACGGCCGAGCTGCTCTTGCTGTACTACATCAGGATCAGACATCAAGGCTCTACCAAGTAAATGATAAAGCCCGGCAGAATAGTGAATTAATATGACAATTCGACGAAAATGGCGGGGTTAATTGCGTCGTGCTAAAACCGCTTTGCCGGATACCGCCAAGAGCACAAGCACCGGCAGTAAACACATAAGAATTTGCAAGCGCCAACCAAACTGATACAGCACCCAGCCCGCGCTTAACGATGCCACTGCCTGCACCGCAAAAATCACAAAGTCATTGGCCGCCTGCACTTTAAATTTCTCCCCCGGGCGGTATGCGTCCGGCAGCAGCGAGGTACCGGATAAAAACAAAAAATTCCAGCCAATGCCCAACAGAACCAGTGCGCCCCAGTAATGCATCAGGCTTACCCCGAGTAACCCCAGGGCTAACACCAGCGCGTATAAAACACTGCCCAGCAGCATCAAGCGCTGCACACCCAGCCACTTAAGCAATGCACCGGCAAACAGCGAGGGCACAAACATCGCCAGCAGGTGGCTTTGAATCACCCACTTGGCATCGGCCACCGAATGGCCGTGCATCTCGTGCATACTGATGGGCGTTGAGGTCATTAGAAAACTCATCACCCCATAGCCGATAGCCGCAGCTGCCAGGGCCTGTAAAAACACTGGCTGAACAATAAGCGTACGCAAAGGCCGGGCAGGCTCGTCGATACTTTCTTGCGCAGTAGCCACCGCGCGAAAACGGGAAAACACCAGCGCGGCAAGCGCCATCACCATGGCAAGCAAGACAAACGCGCCCGTGTACTCTGCACTGCCAGGCCAACTGCGGCCCCACACCCCAAGCTCGGGCCCTAGAAACGCCGCGACGACCCCACTGAACATAATCACCGATACCGCCGGCCCCGCCTGGGCGGCGGACACTGCCTCTAGCGCGGCAAAGCGAAACTGCTGATAAAACGCCATAGCCGCGCCCAATAAAACGGCCGCGACCAGCAATAAGGTAAAGCTAGAGAACTGACAGGCGAAGGCCCCGGCAATGGCCCCTAAAAACGACAACAGCAAGCCCACAAAACCACCACCACGGCGCCCCAGGTTTTGCATCAACCAAGCGGCAGGTAAAGTACTAAACGCCGTACCTGTGACTGCAAGCGCTAAAGGCAAGGTGGCCAGTTCCGGCTCGGGGGCCAGCTGCAAGCCAATTAAACCACTGATCAACACCATCAGCGGAATGGATGTCATTACCAGAGCCAGGGTTGCGAACAGCACCCACACATTTGCGGGCAGTGCCGCGTATACCGACCACCATTGTCTCATTAGCCTTTCAAGCCTTTGCGTTTCTCATCATTGATTGCGCCATATTAACGCACGATTTATCTAGGCGGTCAGCAATGGGGCAATATTAATCGGCGCATAACGTTTTTTATTCGCCGTTGGCGACAGTGCAGCCTCGGTGGCATGGGGGTTTATAGAAAACTCCAACCTTCTGACGGGCGCTGGCATACATTCTGCTGCATACAATCATGTATACAAGATTTTCAGCAGGAGCCCCCATGACTCAAACCACCGCCTGGACCATTAGCGAATGGCAGCGCGCCTATCAATCTGGCGCAATAACCCCAACCGACGCTTTGCTCGCACTGCGCGCGTCCCTCAACCCGCAAGACCCCGCCTGGATTTATATTCTAAGTGAAAGCGAGATTGCGCAGCAGATTGATAATTTGCGCTCACCAAAGGAGCAACCTTTATATGGCATTCCCTTCGCGCTTAAAGACAATATTGATGCCGCAGGTCTGCCCACCACTGCGGCCTGCCCGGCGTTCGCCTACACCGCCGGGGCCGACGCCACTTTGGTGGCACGACTGAAAGCAGCCGGCGCCGTCTTGCTGGGTAAGACCAACTTGGATCAGTTCGCCACCGGCCTGGTGGGCACCCGCTCGCCCTACGGTGCCGTACCCAACAGCTTTAACCCCGACTATGTTTCCGGCGGTTCCAGTTCGGGCTCTGCCGTTACCGTAGCGCGAGGCTTGGTGCCCTTTAGCATTGGTACCGACACCGCAGGCTCCGGCCGGGTACCGGCGGGCTTTAATAATATTGTGGGACTCAAACCCACCAAGGGGCGCTTTAGCATTCACGGCGTGGTGCCCGCGTGCAAAAGCCTGGATTGCACCTCGGTGTTTGCCCTGAATGTGGAAGACGCCGAAACCGTAGCAGGGGTTATTGAAGGCTTTGATCCAGCCGATGGCTACAGCCGCAAGCAACCGCATCCGGCGCGCCTGTTGCCCGCCCAGCCACGCTTTGGCATTCCCGCCGAGCTGCCCTTCTTTGGTGACAGCGAGCAGGAAAAAGCCTGGCGCAAAACCCTAAGCCAGCTGGAGCAGCAAGGCGTAGAACTGGTGCCGATGGATTTTAGCGATATGCAAACCCTGGCGCAGTTGCTGTACGGCGGCCCTTGGGTAGCCGAGCGCCACGCGGCGGTGGGCGAATTTATGCACGACCACGCCGATAAAATGAACCCGGTGGTGCGCGGCATTATCGAGCAGGCAAAGAACTTTAGCGCTACCGACGCCTACCGCGCCGAATACCGCCGCGCGGAACTGGTGCGCAGTATTCAGCAAGCGATGGCCAGCGTCGACGCCCTACTGGTGCCCACCGCGCCGCGCCTGCCCACCATTGCCGAGGTCGAGGCCGACCCGGTGGCGGTCAATAGCCAATTGGGCACCTGGACCAACTTTGTCAATTTGGCAGACTGCAGCGCCCTGGCCCTGCCGGCCGGCTTACGTGACGACGGTCTGCCCTTTGGTATCACCCTGATTGCGCCTGCGTGGCAGGACGCTGCACTCGCCGAATTCGGTAAAAAATGGCAGAGCTCTATGTGTGGCAGCCGGGGCTCAACCGATCAGCCACTTGCGTGTGACACGCCCGCAGCCCCGGTACCCGAGGGTCATGTGCGACTGGCTGTAGTGGGCGCGCATCTAAGCGGTATGCCGCTAAATACTCAATTAACCGAGCGCAGCGCACGCTTAGTTGAGGCAACACACACCTCACGTGACTACCGGTTGTTCGCTTTGCCCAATACGACTCCACCTAAACCCGGACTGGTGCGCACCGATAAGGGTGGCGAAGTTATCGTCGAGTTATGGGATATGCCGGTGGATCAATTCGGCTCTTTCGTCGCGCTTATTCCGGCCCCACTGGGTATAGGCACTCTCACTTTAAAAGACGGCCGCGAGGTAAAAGGTTTTATTTGTGAAGGCAATGCCACCGACGGCGCTAAAGATATTACCGAGCTGGGCGGCTGGCGCGCTTATATTGAAAGCTTGAACGCTTAAGCGCTTCCCTCTCTTGCCAGTCTGGAGCGGCGCCAGTGTGCGCCGCTCCTCTTTTGTTCTAACTCTTAACCTTTGTTCTAATTCTTAACCCCACCCGCATCTCGCGCCCCATAAAAAGGCAGTGCACCACACCCCGCTCTTTTTTGGCGCACCGCAAATTCAATTTACGAATAAAACTTTAGGCTTCTTAACAGTAAAACCGACTTAAAACAGAGCAAAACTGGCCTTATTCCGCACTTAAAGGCTTTGGCACAGTTTCTGCTGAATACCATCTTGCATACATGATGACCGAATAAAGAGCCGTACGTGACCCAAAAAAGACACAGTGTAACTGACCGAATTTACGACGCGCTCAAGCAAGAAATTTTTGATTTTGCCCTGCTACCGGGCGACCGTTTTACCGAGCAGGAAGTGGCCGAGCGCATGCAGGCAAGTCGCACCCCGGTGCGCGAAGCTCTGTCGCGGTTGCAGCGAGATGGATTTGTCACTGTGCTGTTTCGCGCCGGCTGGCAAGTAAAACCGTTCGATTTTGAAAAGTTTGATCAGCTCTATGAGCTACGCATTTTTCTCGAGCTGGCGGCGGTAAAAAAACTGTGTGAGCAGCAAGAAAGCCCCGCCCTGGACAGTTTAAAAAACTTCTGGCTGGTGCCAGTAAAAGACAGGCTTAGCCACGGGCCGACCGTACGCGAACAAGACGAAGCATTCCATTGCCAACTGGTGGAGGCCTGCGGCAACGAAGAAATGGCGAAAGTGCACCGCAACATTACCGAAAGGCTGCGCATTATTCGCCGAATTGATTTTACTCAGGCACCTCGCATCGAAGCGACTTATAAAGAGCACGGAAAAATACTGCGCGCGATTATCAAGCGACGCACCCTTGAGGCCCAGCGTTTGCTGCAGGCGCACATATTAGAAAGCCAAGCTGAAGTACAAAAAATTACTCTGCATATGCTGCATCAGGCGCGGCAGACGTAAACAGAGCATTACAACAACAAACGGGAAGAAGTAAGGACTTAAAACTCCTTAACAAGGAAGATTCTGGAAAGAACCAACAAAAATTTTTTACCATCAACGGAGATTGAACATGAAGCTTAAAAAATTATTAAAATCCATCGGGGTACTGGGCGCGTCCTGTACTCTTGCCCTCTCAAGTTTAACCACCAGCGCGCAGGAAGAGGACACCATTAAAGTCGGTGTTCTGCACTCGCTCTCCGGCACTATGGCCATTTCAGAAACCACCCTGAAAGACACCATGCTGATGCTGATTGAAGAGCAAAACAAAAAAGGCGGCCTACTGGGCAAAAAACTTGAGCCTGTGGTGGTAGACCCCGCCTCTAACTGGCCCCTGTTTGCCGAGAAAACCCGCGAGCTGTTAGCCCAGGAAGAAGTCGATGCAATTTTCGGCTGCTGGACCTCGGTTTCACGCAAATCTGTTTTGCCTGTAGTAGAAGAGCTGAACGGCTTGTTGTTTTACCCGGTTCAATACGAAGGTGAAGAGTCCTCGCGCAATGTATTTTACACAGGCGCCGCGCCCAACCAGCAAGCTATTCCCGCGGTGGATTACCTGATGAACGAGCTGGAAGTAAAACGCTGGGTATTGGCCGGTACCGACTATGTGTACCCGCGTACCACCAACAAAATTCTCGCCGCCTACTTAAAGTCTAAAGGCGTGGCCGAAGAAGACATCATGATCAATTACACGCCTTTTGGTCACTCCGACTGGCAGAACATTGTGTCTGATATTAAGCGCTTCGGCAGCTCGGGCAAGAAAACCGCGGTGGTTTCTACCATTAACGGCGACGCCAATGTACCTTTCTATCGCGAGCTGGGTAACCAGGGTATCTCCGCTGAAGACATTCCCGTCGTAGCCTTTAGTGTGGGTGAAGAAGAGCTGTCGGGCATCGACGCTAAACCGCTGGTCGGTCATATGGCCGCCTGGAACTACTTTATGAGCGTGGACACCGACGAAAACAACGCCTTTATCGATCAGTGGCTTGCGTACATCGGCGATGAAGACCGCGTGACCAACGACCCCATGGAAGCTCACTACATTGGCTTTAACATGTGGGTAAAAGCGGTTGAGAAAGCCGGTACTACCGACTCCGATGCTGTTATCGATGCGATTGTGGGCGTTGAAGTTCCCAACCTGACCGGCGGCACCAGCAAAATGCTGCCCAACCACCACATCACCAAGCCCGTACTGCTGGGTGAGATCCAGGAAGACGGCCAATTCCTGACCGTTTGGGAAACCGATGGCCTGGTAGCGGGCGATGCCTGGTCTGATTACCTGGAAGGCTCTAAAGATTTGAAGTCTGACTGGGTTGAGCTTAACTGCGGTAACTACAACACCAAAACCAAAAAGTGTGTAGGCGCTACAGCGGAATAATACTGCTGAGTGCGGGCCGCCAGTGGAACCTGTTGTCCACTAGCGGCCCAACCTTTCGAACTCCCTCAAACCTGATAGTGATACAACCATGGCACTTTTAAAAAAATCAATGTGCCTGTGGATAGCCCTCGGCGCGTTTTTATTGACGCTGCCTTCAGCCTATGCACAGTCCCCGGCCGAACCGGATTTTCCCACCCTGGTGGATGAACTCGCCTCCGGCAGTTTGAGCAAACGCGGTAAAACCGTGGAAGCTATTGCCGCCACAAACCACGAGCGCGCGCAAACCGTATTAAAAGCGCTGCTAGAAGGTTCGCTGGAATCTACCCGCAGCGATCCTCGCCAAGTGATTATCGAAACCGGCCCCGACACCTATGTGCTGGCCGCCAATGGCGAGGCCGTTAGCGCCGACAGTCTGGGCCGCACCAAACGCATTCCCATTCACAACAAATTACGCAGCCAGATTAAAACCCTGCTGGCGCAAATAAATTTAAGCGCCGATGACGCCGCTACTCGCTTGAACGCGGTCGAGCAGATGATTTCCGACGGCGTAGATAACGCCAGCATTGCCCTATTACAGCAGCTTAAAATCGACGAAAGCAGTAGCGATGTGCGCGATGCCATGACCGCCGCCATCGCCCTGGCCCAGTTAGACAGCAGCGATAACGACACTCGTCTAACCGCGGTTAAAGAGCTGCGCGGTTCCCTCTACCCGGAGGTACGGGGCTCGCTGCAAAGTATCGCCGACAACGACGCCGAATCGAGCATTCGCACCGAGGCGCAGCGCTCGCTGGACTCCATTGACGGCAAGTTAAAAATGTTCCGTTTAGGCGAGAATATCTTTTTTGGTCTTAGCCTCGGCTCGGTTCTGCTGCTGTCTGCCATTGGCCTTGCCATTACCTTCGGGGTAATGGGCGTGATCAATATGGCCCACGGCGAGCTGATGATGATTGGCGCCTACACCACCTGGGTCATTCAACAGGCCTTCCCCAATCAGATCGAATACAGTTTGTTTATGGCCATTCCCGCCGCCTTTGTGGTGTCGGGCTTGGTGGGTATCGCGATAGAGCGAGGCGTGATTCAATTTTTGTACGGCCGCCCGCTGGAAACCCTGCTGGCGACTTTTGGTATCAGCCTGATTTTACAGCAGGCCGCGCGTTCTATTTTCTCGCCTTTAAACCGGGCCGTCAGTTTGCCGGAGTGGATGAGCGGTTCGCTGCAAATCAATCCGGCGTTTTCCATTACCTTTAACCGACTGTACATTTTGCTGTTCGGTTTAATGGTGTTTTTCGCCCTGCTCGCAGTGCTTAAAAAGACCTCACTGGGTTTAAAGGTTCGCGCTGTGTCGCAAAACCGGCCCATGGCTCGCGCCGTGGGTGTGCGCGCCAGCTGGGTGGATGCCATGACATTCGGTTTGGGTTCGGGCGTTGCCGGCATTGCCGGGGTGGCCCTGTCGCAGTTAACCAACGTGGGGCCCAACCTGGGCCAGGCCTATATCATCGACTCGTTTATGGTGGTGGTATTCGGCGGCGTCGGTAATTTATGGGGCACTCTGGTCAGCGCCATGAGCTTGGGCGTGATTAATAAATTTATGGAACCCTTTGCCGGTGCCGTACTGGCCAAGGTTCTGATTCTGGTACTGCTGATTCTGTTTATTCAGAAAAAGCCCAAAGGTCTTTTTCCGCAAAAAGGCCGGGCCGCTGCAGATTGATTTTCACTTAACAGAATTGGAACTGAACTATGCTGACACAACGATTATTAACCAGTGATAAAGGCGGCATGCTGGTGTTGGGTATTATCGCCCTCACTTGCATTCTGGTGCCTATCCTGAACCTGGTGGTACCCGAAAGCTCGCCGTTTCACGTCTCAACCTTTGCCGTCACCCTTTTGGGTAAATTCCTTTGCTACGCCCTGCTGGCGCTGGCACTGGATTTAATCTGGGGCTACGCGGGTATTCTCTCGCTGGGCCACGGCGCATTCTTTGCCCTGGGCGGTTACGCCATGGGTATGTACCTAATGCGTCAGATTGGCGATAGGGGTAAGTACGGCGATCCGCTGCTGCCGGATTTTATGGTGTTTTTAAACTGGCAAGAGCTGCCCTGGTACTGGCACGGCTTTGATATGTTTTGGTTTGCCGCCTTAATGATTGTCCTGGTGCCGGGAATTCTCGCCTGGGTATTTGGCTGGCTGGCATTTCGCTCGCGCGTTACCGGCGTTTACTTTGCCATTATCACCCAGGCGCTTACCTACGCCTTAATGCTCGCCTTTTTCCGCAACGAAATGGGCTTTGGTGGCAACAACGGCTTAACCGACTTTAAAGATATTCTCGGCTTTTCCATTACCGCCGACTCCACCCGCATCGGTTTGTTTTTGGCCTCGGGCATTGCGCTGATGCTGGCGTACCTCGCCTGTCGCTATATTGTCACCTCGCGCGCCGGCAAGGTTATTGTGTCCATTCGCGACGCGGAATCACGCACCCGCTTTTCCGGCTACCAAGTGGAGTCTTACAAGTTGTGGCTGTTTGTTTTCTCCGCCGTGCTGGCCGGAATTGCCGGGGCGCTCTATGTGCCACAGGTGGGTATTATCAACCCGGGCGAGTTCTCGCCGCTTAACTCTATTGAGTTGGTTGTGTGGGTGGCCACCGGCGGGCGCGGCACACTCTATGGCGCGATTGTCGGTGCGTTTAGTGTGAATTACGGCAAAACTGTGTTCACCTCGTTTTACCCCGAAGCCTGGCTATTCCCCTTGGGCTTGCTGTTTGTGCTGGTCACCCTGGTATTGCCCAAAGGGCTGGTGGGTTTGATCGGCCGCTTCAAAAAAAGCAAAAGCAGTGACAATAAACAGGAGGAGCAGCCATGAACCCGTTTAAACACGCCCGCAACTGGGGCACCAAAGCGCTGCCCGTAAAAGACCCCAATTTTGGTCACCCGCTGGACACCAGCCACGGCCCGATTTTGTACGTAGAAGATGTATCGGTGAGCTTTGACGGCTTTAAAGCGCTGAACAACTTAAACCTGTACATTGACGAGGGCGAGCTGCGCTGCATTATCGGCCCCAACGGCGCCGGTAAAACCACCATGATGGATGTGATTACCGGTAAAACCAAACCCGACAGCGGCAGCATTTACTTTGGTCAGCAAATTAATTTGCGCGAACTCTCCGAGCACCAAATTGCGCGAGGCGGTATTGGCCGCAAGTTTCAAAAGCCCACGGTGTTTGAAGCCTTGAGCGTGTACGAAAACCTGGAACTGGCCACCGCGGGCAATAAAAAGTTCTGGTTTACCTTAACCCGCGATCTAACCGGCGAGCAGCGCGACCGCATTGACGAAGTCCTGCACACCATCGGCCTTGTCCAATCGCGTTTTAACAGCGCGGGCAATTTGTCCCACGGGCAAAAGCAGTGGCTGGAGATTGGCATGCTGTTAATGCAAAGCCCTCGCGTGCTGCTGGTGGACGAACCTGTTGCTGGTATGACCGGCGAAGAAACCGAGCGCACCGCCGAGTTATTAACCTCGCTGGCGGGAAAACACTCGGTCATCGTGGTGGAACACGACATGGCTTTCGTCCGCTCCATCGCCCGCAAAGTAACCGTGCTGCACCAAGGCTCGGTACTGGCCGAGGGCAGTATGGATCAGGTGCAGAGCGACCCGAAAGTGGTTGAGGTTTATTTGGGGGAATAACGGGAAACGGAGGACGGAGAACGAACTTGTAATTCACTCCCTCCGTCCCCCACCCTCCGTACACCGTTCCCCGTCAATCTGGAGCAACAACGTGCTAAACATACAATCAATCAACCAGTACTACGGCCAGAGTCATATTCTCTGGGACCTGGATCTGGAACTGCCCGAGGGCAGCTGTGGCTGTTTAATCGGGCGCAATGGAGTGGGTAAAACCACCTTGCTTAAATGCGTGACCGGTTTGCTGCCCATTAAAGACGGCAACATCATTTTTAACGGTAAAGACGTCAGCAAAGCCTCTACCGAAAATCGCGCCCGTACCGGCATCGGCTATGTGCCCCAGGGTCGGGAGATTTTTCCGCTATTAACCGTAGAGGAAAACTTAAAGATCTCTCTGGGCGCGCGAGGCGATGGCGCGAGCAAAATACCCGATCTGATCTACGAGCTGTTTCCGGTGCTGCAAGAGATGAAACACCGCCGTGGCGGCGATTTATCCGGCGGTCAGCAACAACAATTGGCTATTGGCCGTGCCTTGGTGCTGGACCCCAAGCTGCTGATTCTGGACGAACCCACCGAGGGTATTCAGCCTAACGTCGTGCGCGACATCGGCAATGTAATCCGCCGCCTGAATGAAGAGTTTGGTTTAACCGTACTGCTGGTGGAACAAAAACTGCCCTTTGCCCGTAAAGTGGCCGACCACTTTTATATTATGGAGCGCGGCAAAGTGGAGGCGACCGGTGCAATGGATGAGTTAAACGAGGATTTGGTGCAGAAGTATTTGAGTGTTTGATGCTGGGTGCGTTGGGCGTCTGTGGTCGGACGTCTGACGCCCCTCTCCCCGCTTGTGGGCTCCAGCTTAGCTCACAGCCCTAGTACCGCCTGCTTTACCCTCACCCCAGCCAAAGCCAGCCTCTAACCATTTAGCACTCACGGGCTATCAATTGCTCGCCTCCAAAACAAACGCCGAAAGAGACAAAATTAACAAACCAGATCACAAATTAACCATTTGGTAATAAATATTGGGCGATAAATAGGTTTACAAACTGGAAGTAACTAGACTATTGTTGACCTCCCGTTGGCACAGCCCTAACAAAAAATCGCTAACGGGAGCCTTGCTCGTGCTGCAACCTCAAGTAGCGACCAGCAAGATAACGCTGATGTGAAGTAAACCAATAAATCAAGTTCACGCAGTTACCGAAAGTTCTGGTTTGTCGTTTGGACATTCCCATCAGATCCAGGGCCTTGGGTTTCGCTAAGTAACAAGCATTTAACGACCCAAGAAATACCTATAAAAATTGCAAGAGACCAAGTCCATGAACAACTCACTACCTATTCCTTCTAGCTTAAAATTACTGGCAGCGGCGTTGGCCGTAACGAGCGCAGGCGCAAGCTATGCGGCCACCCCGGTTGCGGTTAGCGCATCCAGTGACGATGGCAACGCGCCGCAAAACACTTTGGATAACGATCTTTCCACCCGCTGGAGCGCCCAGGGCGACGGCCAGTGGATAGAATTCGATCTGGGCCAGGTTTACTCGGTAGATTCACTGGATATTGCCCTATACAAAGGCGACCAGCGCACCTCTACCCTGGAGATTCAGACCTCGGCCAACGGCAATAACTGGCAGACCGTATTTACTGGCGACCAGCCGGGCAGCACCACCAGCGAACAAACCTTTGACGTTACCGATTCAGACGCTCGCTATGTTCGCATTGTGGGATACGGCAACAGTTCAAATGACTGGAACAGCATTACCGAAGTCAAAATTGACACCTCATCGGCAGGCTCCTCATCGTCTTCATCATCCAGCAGCAGCTCTTCGGGCAGTACCAGCGTGAGCGCCAGTGCCAGCACCGACGACGGCAATGTTGCCGCTAATGTGATAGATGGCGACCTGGACACTCGCTGGTCGGGCAATGGCGACGGCGCCTGGCTAGAGCTGGATTTGGGCGCTACGCAAACTGTAGGCAGCGTCAATATTGCGTTTTTTAAAGGCGACCAACGCAACTCCATGTTTGATATTCAAACCAGCACTGATGGCTCCAACTGGGAGACGGTTTTATACAGTGGCGTAAGCAGCGGCAACAGCACCTCAGAAGAGAATTTTGCGGTTACCGAAAGTGAAGCCCGCTACGTACGCTATGTCGGCCACGGTAACTCTGCCAATAGCTGGAATTCAGTCACCGAATTTAGCGTAAGCTCTGAAGGCGGTACCGATGGCGGTGATACCGGCGGTGGCGACAACGGCGGTGATGATGGTGGCGACACCGGTGGTGGTAATAACGGCGGCGGCAATAATGGCAACGCTGAGGTTCCATCGGATTTAATGGACAACTGCAACCAGTGGAAAATTACCTACCCCGACAGCGTCGAAGATAAAACTCTGTGCGGCGAGCCAAACAACGAATACTTTTATGTCAACGATGCAGGCAACGGCATAGTATTTTTCGCGCCTGTGCGCGATGGCAATGGCACCACGCCCAACTCCAAGTACATTCGCTCTGAGTTGCGCGAGCGCGAAGCCGATGGCAGTAAAGATATTTACTGGACCACCTCGGGCCAACACACGGTTTACGTTAAGCAGGCCATTACCCACCTGCCCATCGTAAAAAGTCATTTGGTGGCGACGCAAATTCACGGCAATAAAGACGAAGGTATTGACGATGCGCTGGTACTGCGCCTGGAAGACAGCCATTTGTTCTTAAGCTTTAACGGCGGCAAATTGCGCAGCGATGTGACTGTGTCACACGACTACAGCCTGGGCACCACCCATGAGGTTATTTTCGATGTGGTAGACGGCAAACACTATGTTTACTACAGCGAAGACGGCAACCTGGGTAGCGCTTACGCCGCCGGCAACGCTAGCCAATACCTGGTACGCGATGGCTCCAACGATTATGTAATGGACCGCAGCTACGGCGATGCCTACTTCAAAATTGGTAACTACACCCAAAGTAACGCCGATAAAGAAGGCAGCGAAACCGGCGATCCGGACAACTACGGTGAAGTGGTTGTGTACGACTTTTGGGTTGACCATCAGTAATCTGGTGCCGCTTTCGACCCTGGGGTCGGAAGCTCTCGCCACTTGCCTCGCACAGTGCACACTGTGCGAGGATTTTTAATCTCCAACACTGCCAGCACAATAACAATCCGCGTTTGATATTTTGTTAACGAACTAGCTTTCCTACCAGCACGCCACAATCCACAATCTCTCTCCGGTTGTCAGTCCGCTTTCAATCAAACTTTGAATATAGCAACCCATTACATATTTCTATTAGAAAAAAGCAAACGTGACGAAAGCCACAACCTTAAAAACCAAGGCATTAAATCCCACAACCCACTTAAATTCAAATTGACAATAAGGATTTGTCAATCTTAAATCCCCCTGCTGTTCGCTAATCGGCCGCTCATAAAAAGTTTAATAACTTCAGCGAAAAAGGGTTCGTCATATCTTTAGTGCCCCGAACCCAAAGGATGTATTGCGGCATTGGTTAGCATCTTTAGCCCATTACAACTTTTACAGGAGTTAGCCATGACAAATCGAATAAATTTACTGTTTGCCGCCTCGGCACTTGCCACCGCAAGCGCCGCACACGCTATTACCGACGGCTCTGGCGAAGCCACTATTAACGTCTCAAACCAATGGGGATCCGGTTACTGCGCCGACGTCGCCGTTGCCAACAACGGCAGTGCAAACATCACCAACTGGACCGTCGGCCTGGGCCTGAATGGCGCCAATATTACCAACCTTTGGAACGGTAACCTAAGCGGAGACAGCGTTTCACCCGCGCCCTACAATGCCAATATCTCCCCCGGCAGCAGCACAAGCTTTGGCTTTTGCGCTGATGGCAATGCGACTCCTACGCTTATCAGCCTTAGTGTTGAGGGCGGCGGCTCTGCCAGCTCAAGTTCGAGCTCAAGCTCAAGCAGTTCGAGCAGCTCAAGCAGTTCGTCCTCCGCTGACACTGGCAACAACAGCATTACCGTGCGTATGAGCGGTGTTGTAGGCGATGAAAGCGTCAGCCTGGAAATTGGCGGTCAGACGATCGAGACCTGGACCCTCAGCATCGGCATGCTGGACTATACCGTCAATACCGATGCCACTGGCGAGCTGCGCGTCGCCTTCACCAACGACTCGGGTGACCGCGATGTGCAAGTGGACTATGTAATGGTCAACAACGTCACCTACCAGGCCGAAGACCAGGAAGATAATACCGGCGCCTGGGACGGCGAATGCGGCGCGGGCTCGTATTCGGAGATGCTGCACTGCAGCGGCTCAATTGGCTTTGGTAATCCGTTCAACGGCAGCTCGTCGTCAAGCTCCAGCAGCTCTTCAAGCGGTAATCCAGGTAACCCCGATTTCCCCGAGTTTTTTGTGGGCAATATCACCACCAACGGCAGTGTCAGATCGGACTTTACCCAGTACTGGGATCAGATCACCCCCGAGAACGAGGGCAAGTGGGGCTCGGTAGAGGGAACCCGCGACCAGTATAACTGGGGACCTTTGGATGACATTTACGATTATGCCCGCGCCAGTGGCATTCCGGTTAAAGCGCACGTACTGGTGTGGGGCAGCCAACGCCCAAGCTGGATTGATGGGCTGAGTGCCGCCGAGCAGCGCGCGGAAATCGAAGAATGGATTGTCGATTACTGCGAGCGCTACCCCGACACCGAAATGATTGACGTGGTTAACGAGGCCTTACCTTCGCACGCCCCGGCCAATTACGCCGAAAACGCCTATGGCAGCGACTGGATTACCGAGTCATTCCGCTTAGCGCGCGAACACTGCCCCAACGCGGTTCTGATTTACAACGACTACAACTTTATGACTTGGGACACAGATGCCATCATCGCTATGATTCGCCCAGCGGTTAACTCAGGCTACGTCGATGCCTTGGGCCTGCAAGCCCACGGCCTTTACAACCCCCGCGTCTGGAGCGCACAGGAAATTGAAGACAAGTTGGATCAGATAGCATCACTCGGGTTGCCTTTGTATATTTCCGAGTACGACATTCAAGAGTCCAACGACCAGCTGCAACTGGAGTACATGCGGACTCACTTTCCCATCTTCTACAACCACCCCAATGTCGCCGGCATTACCCTGTGGGGCTATGTGGTTGGCGCCACCTGGCGCGAAGGTACGGGCCTAATGACCAGCAACGGCCAGCAGCGTCCGGCTATGCAATGGTTAATGGAGTATTTGAATCGGTAATGCTGGATTAGCGATAACCCGGAAAAGGAGTTCCACTGCTTAAGCCCTGTGAAAGCGGGGCTTTTTATTTGGTGTCAGATGTCTGAGGTCGGACGTCTGATCCAGAGGTAAAGCGAACCTTTCTCGGCTAACAATCTATTGTCGGGAAAAGTGATCTTCCGCCGAAGGTGTTTTATCGGGTTTTATACCACTAATAAGAACAGCTCCTCCAGTTTCGACATTCATCACTAAACACCAATGAACGAGTTGGCATTCAAAAATTTGGCAAGAATCAAAAAAAGCCAATCACCATGTTCTCACTCCTCTATTGTCTTGCTGTTAATCCATCCCTCTAAATCGGTTGACTAAATTTTCTTTCTTATTCGTTTCGCCTGGCGATTAGGGCCCTTGGCAACGCAGATTCTTATTTCAACATCCATCCTCAACCTAACAAAGAGGTAATGACTCGCCAATAAATTTTAACTGTGGCACGCCAGTTGCGATGCGTTAATTAACTTCGATGAAAGAAGGATTTTTAACTCAATCAAAGCAAAATTTTTCATTTTAGGAGATTTGGTATGAAATATTTTCAAAAGTTAGCGCTTCCCGCCGTACTTGCAACGTCAATTGCTAGCTCTGCTTTCGCGGCAGAAGGCCTCTACTCCATGAGCGACCTTGAAGAAGCCAAAGTGTACGACAGTGCCGGCGAGGAAGTGGGTGAAGTTGAAGACATTCTGCTGGGCAACAACATGTCAGTGCACTCGTTGGTTATCGAGACTGGCGAGGTGATGGGTTTGGGCGGTAATGAGCTTGTGATAAAGCGTGGTTCGTTCACTGTGGTTCCCAAACCTGACCATAAAAACTTTGACGAAATAGAGTACAAAGTTCATTTGGAAATGACTCAGAGCGAGCTTAAAGCTCAGCCCGAGTACACTGAGGACTGGTGGAACAAGACCAGCGCTGCCCTGCAACGAGCCTGGGAAAAAACCAAAGACGTTAGCGAAAGCGCTTGGGAGAACACCAAAGAAGCCACCTCTTCAGCATGGCATGATATAGAAGAAGGCGCTGAAGACCTCGGCGACGAGATCGAGAAAAAAATGGATTAAGCTAAACTCTTGGCGAAAAAGGGCCAAACGGCCCTTTTTCATCCTGCCGGCTCCAGAGATTCAGGCACGCAGGCTACGTCGGAAACTTCTTATCTTAGCGACTTTGATCTCGGCAGCATTGCCTCAGCCCTGCGCTTAAAGATTCTTCAATTCTAATTGACCACTTTAAACATTATTAAGAATAGCCATAAGCTCATTGATCACTACAGGTTTAACCAAGTGGTGGTCGAAACCCGCGAGCTTGGAACGCTCCCGATCTTCACTTTTTCCATAACCGGTGAGTGCAATTAATGTTACTCCGGCAGCGCATGATGCCTGGCGAATCTTTCTAGCCAATTCATAACCATCCATATCGGGCAAGCCGATGTCTAAAATCATGACTTGCGGTACGGACTCCTGCATTTGTTTCAGTGCTGTATGACCTCTGTCATCAACTCTAGGTCGATGTCCGTGTACCTCAAGCAACATGGACAATGCTTCAGCAGCATCGACATTGTCATCCACGATTAAAATATCGAGCGAGCCGGAGTTAGATGTGTTGTTGGCGCTAATGTTTGGTTTTGACACCTGTGATTGCAAAGAGCGCGGCAGTGTTACTTTGAATAGGCTGCCCTTATTTACCCCTTCGCTCTGCGCTACCACACTGCCGCCGTGTAGCTCGACCAGGCTTTTAACCAGCGCCAAGCCTAAACCTAGCCCACCTTGGGCACGGTCCGGCGAACGCTCTGCCTGGGTAAACAACTCGAACACATAGGGCAGTAACGTTTTATCAACGCCAATACCATCGTCCTGCACCGTGATCTGGATATGCTCCGCATCAGCCTCAAGGCGCAACCATATATTGCCTTGCTCCGGGGTATAGCGGTTGGCATTGTTAAGAATATTGGCTACCACTTGGGTTAACCGAGTGCGGTCGCCCTCAACGATGGGCTGGTTTTCGTGTAGCTCAATATGTAACTTTTGCCGCTTCTGCTCAATCATGGCACTGACCTGCTCCAGGGCGTCGTCCACAATTGCCTTGAGGTTTACCGGTTGCCGCTGCAGTGTCACTAACCCCCGGGTAACGCGTGAAACGTCGAGAAGATCATCCACCAAGCCTGTCATATGGCCGACCTGGCGGGAGATTATGTCGGCCGTTTTTTTCACTATGGAGGGATCTGTCCGGGAGTGCTTCAGCAATTCGGCCGCAGAGCCTATGGGTGCCAGCGGGTTACGTAGCTCGTGGGCAAGCATGGCCAGAAATTCATCTTTACGGCGATTAGCCGCCTTGAGCTCTTCTTGCGCTTTTTCAATGTCATGAATATCGGTATTGGTGCCGAGCCATTGCAAAATACTGCCATTTTCATCACGCAGTGGAGTAGCGCGAGTAAAAAAGGTGCGGTATTCCCCCGCGGCAGAGCGCAGCGGAAAGCTCATTTCAAACGGCTGTCCGGTATCGAGACTGTGCTGGTATCTCGCCAATACTTCCGGCAAGCGCTCAGGGTCGTGCAGGCTCTGCCAGCCCCAGCCTGCCATGTCGTTTGGAGTGGCCCCGGTGTATTCGTACCAGCGATCGTTAAACCATAAAATCTGCCCGTCGGGTTCAGCCAGCCAAGCCAGGTGCGGCAGTGTATTAGCCATTTGTCGCAAGCGCTTTTCACTTTCGCGCAAGGCCTGGGTCGCTTTTACCACCTCGGTTACATCACTGCCCTCAATAAAAATACCGGTTATCTCACCGTTTGAGTCGCGAATAGGTTGGTAGATAAAGTCTATAAAATATTGGTCAAGCTCATCGCCCTGTGAACCACGTAACTTTACCGGTACTGCTCGCCCCACATAGGGCTCACCTGACTGGTAAACCCTATCAAGCAGCTCGTACAAGCCCTGCCCTTCAATTTCAGGCAGCGCCTCGCGCACCGGCTTACCCAGCAATTCTCGGTGCCCTACCAGCTGATGGTAAGCCTCGTTTGCTAACTCAAACACATGGTCTTGATCCCGCAATACCGCCATAATACCGGGCGCCTGCTGAAATAGCTGGCGCAGATGCTCGTTCTCATTTTTGCGTTGGCGGGCGGCTAAAACCTGCTGTGTGGTTTCAGTACAAGCGCAATACATTCCCGCGACTTTGCCGCTCTCATCATAGATAGAAGAATAGGAAAAAGTGAACCACGCCGACTCTTTATAGCCCTTGCGTGTGAGGGTCAACGGCAGGTTTTCGTAAAATGAAGACTGGCCGGCCATGGCTTGCTCTACTATGGGCAAAATATCGTCCCATATTTCCGACCACACCTCTTCAAACGGACGCCCCAGCGAGGCGGGATGCTTGTTAGCTAACATCTCTACATAAGCATCGTTATACAACAATGCCAATTGCGGCCCCCAGGCCAAAAACATCGGAAACTTGGAGTTCACGATCAAGCTGGTTACTGTGCGCAACACTTGCGGCCAAGTGTCGGGATGGCCTAACGGTGAGTCGCTCCAGTCGTGAGAGCGCATCAAAGAGGCAACCGCGCCATCGCCAAAGTAAGCCGCCGCGGATAAGGGGGGTGTAGGCATGTATTCTCGCAGAGAGGATTATTGAAATTCGCACCAGTATATAGTTGATAGACCGTGTCTGCACGCCGCTCGCGGCAACGCTCAAACTATCAGGAAGTGCTATCAACTTGCCCTCAGGCCTGCTCGCCAATGAGGCAATCAAGGCTTCTACAGCCCCCGCGATTATAGCCCCCACACAAGCCGCGTAAGCGAGCGAGGCGATTACTGGATTCAATCAAATCGAGCGAGGCGGCTTGCTTAATAGCTTTTGGCGATTGGGCCCAACAACCCCCGCCGTACTGCACCGAATGCGGCAAAAGACCTTGCCTGTCATTCTTTTACCGTTGATGTCTCACCCTACATCTGGGACAATCGCGCGCCTTTGCGATTGCTTAGCCCGATAGGCCGAAAACACCTCACAGCAACCGCCCACCTTTTCTTTCTACCACAGGATCTCCCGTGCTCACTACCGCCAATATTACCATGCAGTTCGGCGCCAAGCCGTTGTTTGAAGACGTTTCGGTCAAATTCGGCAATGGCAACCGCTATGGTCTGATCGGCGCCAATGGCTGCGGCAAATCCACCTTTATGAAAATTCTGGGGGGCGACCTGGCGCCCAGTGCGGGTAATGTCTCGCTGGACCCGGGCGAGCGTATCGGTAAGCTGCGCCAGGACCAATTTGCCTTTGAACAGTATGCAGTCGTCGACACCGTGATTATGGGCCACGCCGAACTGTGGGCCGTTAAAGAAGAGCGCGACCGTATTTACAGCCAGGCCGAAATGAGCGAAGAAGACGGCATTCGCGTCGCGCACCTGGAATCCGAATTTGCCGAAATGGACGGCTACACCGCCGAATCGCGCGCGGGTGAGCTGTTAATTGCCCTGGGCATTGGCACCGAGCAGCATTTTGGCCCCATGAGCGAAATCGCCCCCGGCTGGAAGCTGCGTGTGCTGTTGGCCCAGGCGTTGTTTTCCGACCCGGATGTACTGCTGCTGGACGAGCCCACCAACAACCTGGACATTCACACCATTCACTGGCTGAGCGAAACCCTTAACCAGCGCAACAGCACCATGGTGATTATCTCGCACGATCGCCACTTTCTAAACAGCGTATGCACCCATATGGCTGACGTGGACTACGGCGAAATTCGCCTCTACCCCGGCAACTACGACGACTACATGACCGCCGCCACCGCCGTGCGCGAACGTCAGTACGCCGACAACGCCAAAAAGAAAGAGCAAATTGCCGAACTGCAGGCCTTTGTCAGCCGCTTCTCGGCCAACGCCTCCAAAGCCAAGCAGGCTACCTCGCGCGCCAAGCAAATCGACAAAATTCAGCTGGAGGACATTAAACCTTCAAGCCGCGTAAACCCGTACATTCGCTTTGAGCAAGAAAAGAAACTGCACCGCCTGGCGCTGGAAGTGCACAACTTGAGCAAAGGCTTTGACGAAGGCCCGCTGTTTAAACCCTTTGATCTGATGGTCGAGGTAGGCGAGCGCATTGCCGTCATCGGCGAAAACGGCGCAGGTAAAACCACCCTGCTGCGCACCCTGCAAGGCGAGCTCACCCCCGATGCCGGCACCGTTAAATGGTCCGAAAACGTCAACATCGGCTACTACGCCCAAGACCACAGCAGCGAATTTGCCAACAACGAAACCTTGTTCGACTGGATGAGCCAATTCAAACCCGTTAATGGCGATGAACAACTTATACGCGGCACCCTGGGGCGTTTACTGTTTTCCAACGACGACATTAACAAGCGGGTACAGGTAATCTCCGGTGGCGAGCAAGGCCGCATGATCTTCGGCCGCTTAACCCTGCAAAAGCCCAACGTTATGCTGCTGGACGAGCCCACCAACCACCTAGATATGGAATCCATCGAATCGCTCAACCTGGCGCTTGAAAATTACCCAGGCACGCTTATTTTTGTCAGCCACGACCGCGAGTTTGTCTCGTCACTGGCCACGCGCATTTTGGAAATTACCGATAATAAGATTATCGACTTTTCTGGGACTTATGATGAGTATTTGGCGAGTAAGGGGTTGCAGGGCTAAGATTTTCAATTGGGTAACTTATACGTTAAGAGAAGAAATATTTATTTCGCTTTTAATATGCCCGTGTCGCCGAGCGTTGTGAGTTACTTTTTTCGGCAAAAAGTAACGCCGCCGTTCCTGCGCATCCATGCGCCCACGGCATTAGTGAATCCCTTCACGTCAAAACCTCGCCCAACAACTGGCCCCTTCGGGGTGCCCTCCCTACAGCCAATTTTAGCGGTCGGTCTAAACCGCACACAGCCCAGGCTGGCCTCTCTGTTTCTTTGCAACATTCACCTTCTCCATGTGCGCTTAGACCTTTCGCGCTCATCCAGAGCACTCACCCCCTAAAATTGGCCTCCGCTCGGCTCAGTCGTAACCGGGCGAAACCCCATCGAATCCACGATTATGACTTCGCAGGGCTAAAAGACAACTTTCTAAATCAAAAATCAAAGACCTGACACCAGAGTTCGCTATAAACGGCACTGTTTGTGGAGTGGAGCTTTGTGCAAAAATTGGCGTAGCCCATGCACAAAGCGCAACGGAGCAAACAGTGTCCGATTGATGGCCTTGTTATGCTTTACGCTCTTTAGAATTTAAGTGAACATTTATATAGTGGCGGATTAGTGTTGACACAACTAAACCACCACCCAATATTAATACAAGCATTAGAACCACATTAATAGGTTCAACTGCGTAAAAATAATAGAAAATCAACCCAACCCAAACGGAAGCTGCTAATACCACCTGCCACTTGCTATGACTATAACGGATAGCTCCATTTATCATATCTGGGTCATCACCATACTGGAGGAGCAAATTCTTACTAAAAATATTCCCATACCGGCTAGCAAGTGTTTGACGACGCTTAACCCTCAAGGCCGCATATTCCTTATTAAGAATTTCAGATGATGCTTTCTTTGCTGATTCTTTCGATATCATTCGCTAGTTCCTCTTAGAGCATAACGCCTCAAACAGCGGCGGCTTTAGCCGTCCGACTGCTTTGATTTGTTATATTTCGGTTACTCCTCCCCATTTTCCTCATCCTCAGTATCGGCAGATTTATTATGGCGCCTGGATGTATTTTCTAGATCCTTTAGTGTTATATAGTGAACTAATTCATTTCTTTTATTTATTCGTTCCTTTAGTTCCTGAAGCTCTTCGGCTTCGAGACTTCCGAACTGGTATTTAAATTCCAAGTCCCGATACTTATCGTAATCCTTAAACGACCTCAGAACTTCAGTAAAGTAGCGCTTTTTCAGCTCCTTTTCAGACAGGTCTGATTCCAGCTTCCGCGTCACTTTGGACAGTGACTGTAAGAAGGTCGTATTTGCATCTTGGATCGAACTATCATGAACTCCTAAATCTAGTATTTTCTTGCCACTTTCTAAGAATGAAGAAGTGTTGTACATATGAAATAGATCTAGATTTGCTTCTCTATATATTTCGCTCTGCAAATTAGCATGCGGCCCTATTTGCTTTTTACCTCTAGACTCTAGGATGTACCACCAATCTTCTTTCGAATCATCAGTCACAAATATGACGTTTTTTATTCTTTCATCTCTAGCTTTATTTATAAGCTGTTTCCAAAGAATTAAATCACCATATTGCCGGTCATATTTCAGGCCATTATATGAGAAGGTATTCTGTTCGGATTTTGATTTACTATTGTCTTTATAACCAGGCGGGATTTTATTTTCATATCTTTCTTTGCCTTCACTGTAGATACCTTCCAGCCACTCTTGATTCTCAGGGGCCTCCCCTACTTTGCCCTCGGTTAAATCATTCAGCTTTTCTCTTATTGAATCATGAGACCTGACGCAGGGTTGCTTTTCATCCCAATATGATACTGATTTTTTATACGAGGATATGGATTTCGCGATATCTTTATGCAGCTTTTCAGTGTTTTCCTGAAGTTTAGGAAATCGTCTTCTCAATGCCAGCTGTTCAAAGTCACCATTGAATATTTTTTCAATTTTATCTAGATTATCGTTGATCTTGTTAAAGATACCTTTTTCATCTCTGATAACTTCAAGGCGCCGTCTTTGGTATTCAAGACCTACATGAAATGGAATCCATAGCTTTTCTCCCAGTGACTCAAGTAGGTCAAAGAAATCTTCACGTGTCTGCTCAGCATATCCGTATAGGTTAAGTAATACATTGGTATCGAGAACAAATAACGTATCCTCGCTAGCCCATGCAGCTTGAAGCTGATCTTCAGTTGGGTTGTAAAACCCCTTAAAACAATCTCTCAATTCAATCTTCCTTCAAGTGAGAAATATAACATTTGTATATCGCGCATGCGCGTTATCATTCCTTGGAAAAACATCCGGAAAGAGCCGCAAGCGTCTGTATTAATTAAAATTTAAGCCGTTTTCAGGCGTAAGGAAAGCGGGGTAAAGCGTGCGTGCGCGTAACGCCCAACACTGGTCTTATTATCTGACAGGCTGTTGCAAAACTACCTACGTTGCCGCTGCGGCGTTAAAAAATAGCTTCAAACTGCTCATTTACTACATGTAAACTCCGCGTTTTCAGCGATTTTTGCCTGGCATCGGCTGCCTCGCCTACGTTTTTCAACCGCCTGTCCACCTTCCCAATTGGTTAAGCGCTTGACTATAAAGGTTTTTATAATTATTGAAAACCGCAAAGACTATACAGCATGATACAGCAACGAACTCGCATGGGGTTTTCGGCCGTTTACGACTGAGCCGAGCGGAGGCCGATTTTAGTGGTTGAGCGCTCTGGACGAGCGCGAAAGGTCTAAGCGCACATGGACGTGCGGTTTAGACCGACCGCTAAAATTGGCTGGAGCGAGGGGACCCCGCAGGGGCCAGTTGTTGGGCGAGGTTTTTGGTTACTTTTTGCCGAAAAAAGTAACTCGCAACGCCCGGCGACACGGGCATACAAAAAACAAACTACGCCTCCCCCTTTTCCTCCAACTCATGCCAAACCCGCAAAATAATGATGGCGCTCGCATGCACCGAGTAGCGGACAACATACTTGCCAAAAACCATATCGCGGATGGAATCGGGGACAGGAGCCAGTTCAACCGGCGCTCCCATATGGGGAAAGTCGGGTAGCAGTTCCAATTTGCTCACCAGTTCAGCGGCTATTCTGCCTGCGGCAGACGGGTTGTGAACCGCGACAAATTCCCTCAGGCGCTTTAAATCTTTAATGGCTTCGTCCGTGTAAACCAGTTTCACTTATCTGACCTTGGCGCATCCTGCTCGTTTTCGCTGCCCCAGCTATTAAGCCAGTCATGCACCTCGCTAGCCTCTACTAGCTTTCCTAGGGCGGCGGACTCCATGGCTTCGAGCGTTTGCTGCCAACGCTCCTGCTCGCGCTGCTGCCTTTCGATGTACTCTGACAGCGCCTGATTAATCACCCAGCCTTTACTCCGATGGAGCCTGCCGGCGATTGCCTCCAGATGCTGCTCAACTTCCGCCTGAAGACGAACGGTAGTAACGCCCATGACGCATCTCCAATGCAACTAACTACACTGTATTACACCATAGCTTAGGACAAACCGCAAAACAGATACCGAGAGATACAGCAACGAACTCGCTTGGGTTTTTCGTCCGTTTACAACTGAACCGAGTGGAGGCCAATTTTAGGGGTTGAGCGCTCTGGAGAAGGTGAATGCTACGCAGTAGCAGAGAAGCCAGCCTGGGCTGCGAGCGCGAAAGGTCTAAGCGCACATGGAGAAGGTGAATGTTGCAAAGCAACAGAGAGGCCAGCCTGGGCTGTGTGCGGTTTAGACCGACCGCTAAAATTAGCTGGAGCGAGGGGTGAGGCCTAGCGTTTGCAAAGCGGCGCTTTGTGCGTAGCCGAACGACAGCAAGCTGTGCTTGCTGGCCGGACGCCTAGCGACCGTAGGGGCCAGTTGTTGGGCGAGGTTTTTGGTTACTTTTTGCCGAAAAAAGTAACTCGCAACGCCCGGCGACCCGGGCATACAAAAAACCAAACTACCCCCTAGCCTGCTCCTCCACCTGCCGATCCAACTCCCCGACCACCTCAGCCGGTAACCCCAAGGCACCAGCCAGCTGATCCAGCCAGGCGCGCTCCATGGGATTTTGCTCGTCGACAATAATGGCGCTAACCAAATAGATTTCGCGCCCTGCCTGGGGCGAGTCAGCGGTTTGCGCCAGCGCCTGGGCATCCAGCGGCGCGTCGAACTGGCGTTGAATCCAGGCGTGGAGTTCGTCGTCTGGCCCCAGGGTTTCGATTTCCTGGGTGAGCATGGCGCGCTCGTTGGCGTCGATGTGGCCATCGGCGCGGGCGGCCATGATCATGGCCTGTAGAATTTCCTGACCGCGACGTTCATGCGCCTGGCCCTGCAGTTCTTCCAGTGGCTGGCCCTGCTGGGCGTTCGGCTGTACGGGATTTGCGGCGTTCCCCGCCTGTGAATTTTGGTAGGCCTTCCACGCCAGGTAACCTACCCCGGCAATGGCGCCATACTTCAAGGCTTTACCGCCCATTTTGCGACCGCGCTTGGAGCCGATCATCATACCCAGGGCGCCGCCGCCCAGCAGGCTTTTTAAATCGATACCACTGCCTGAGCCTTTGCCACCTGAAAACTGCGAAGAAACTCCCTGCAGCATTTTATTTAAGTCCATGCCGCCGGTTGAACTGCCGGTAGATGAGCTACCGCCGGCCTGTTTCATCAGTTGATTTAAAATAGAAGATGCGTTCATACAAATCCCTGAAGTCATGTGGAGCCTAAAGCCGGTAAGATACGGCAAAACCTTGCGGCCGCACCCGTATTTGTCACCTTCAATACGACCTAATTACCAAGTAACAGTTTCGCGGGCCAGCCAATATTTATAACCCAGTGTGCGGAAGCGCTATTGGGCCTACACCACAGGCGCCTATCCGGTGATTTCTGCCAGCCGCCTGATTAATCCAAAGGGAAAATTCTGACGTAGTACTTGGCTCAAACAATATTCCATAGACTATGGGTGAACTATGTTTTCTTGGTTAAGAAAAAACCCCAGTAAAAAACTCCAAAAAGACTACGAGGCCACACTGGAAAAAGCGATGCACGCACAGCGCAGGGGCGATATCAAAACCTACTCGCTGCTCACCGAACAGGCTGAAAAAATCAGAGCTGAAATTGACGCTGCCTCAAGCACTAGCGCCTAAGGCCCGGGCAGCGCTGTTGTATTACTGAAAATAGTGACGGTAGGAATCGGCGATCGCGTTAATGGGTTTTAGCTCTATTCGCCGGAAGTAGACTTCCCCCGCTTCGCTCTGCAAGACAATTTGGCCCCGGGTTAGGGGCTTGGTGCCAGAGTTGGTGGGGTACGCTGATGCGCTAAGAGCCATAACGACTTCACCGTTGACAATATGCAGGCTTTTACCTTGATAGGTGATTAACTCCAGGGTATTCCACTCGCCGGATGGTTTTTCGTTATTGTGGCTGGCGCCACAAGTAATAGGCCCGTCATTCCCGCCAAAAGTTTTTAACGGAGCTTTCGGGCTGTAGCGATAGGTTTCGTCTTCAGCGTTTTTAGCGCAGCGAATATCAATTTGCGAATAGGCAATTTTCCACCAGTCGCCGGTAAGACCATCCACCCCCTGCTCGACTATCTGAAACTCTTGCGATAAGGGCCAGGCGCGCCAGTAATCGACCCCATGCTCACCGGTACCGTGGTATAAGATGCCGGTATCCAAAGGCAAATTTTCACGGGGCGGCCACTTCTTCTCGCCCCACTTTACCTGCAAACGCAAATGGTAATTTTCAAACTCGCGTCGCGTGAAAATGCCGCCGTATATTTCGCCCGAGATACGCAACACGGGTTCTCCGGTGTCAGTGCTGACACTGAATACATTCCATTCATCTCGGTCATAACCGACGGGCTCGATATAATCACCGCTCTCGTCTTTTGCCAGCCCAGATACAGGGGTTTCTGCGTTAGGAAACCCCAGGTAGGTTCGCCATTGGCTCAGCTCTGCATCCAGCAGCGGCTGCCACTGTTCGGCTTTTACCACCTGCGGCAAACCCGCTGATATCAACAAACCCAGTGCCACCAAGCAAACCTTTAACTTCATATACATAAATTGACCTTTGATCGAGTCGAAACATCACAGTGCGCCTATCATATTACAAACCTTTGCCGCTAGCGTTAAAACTTGCCAAAGTGTCAGCCAGATAGCTTCACATAAAAAAGCAGACACGATTTGCACCGTGTCTGCCAAGCGTTTCGCGATATATCACAAAACCAAAGGAAGATTTCTACTGGAATCAATAGGTCCAGCTGATGGATGCGCTGACACTGCGCGGGGCACCGAAGTTGGCCTGCCCCCACTGTGGGCTTAAGCGGTATTTTTCATCGGTGACATTATCCAGGTTTAAGCCTAACGCCAGATTCGAGGTTAGGTTGTATTGGGCGAACAAGTCCACCAGCGCGTAGCCACCTTGTACCTCGGTGTCGGCGTAGTAAATTTCATTCTGCCAATTTACCCCGGCTCCCAGGCGTAAATCGGGCAATGCGGGTATTTGATACGCGGCGGCCACTTTGAACTGCTGTGTGGGAATAAAGCGGCGCGTGTCATTGCCCTGCTCGTCTTCAACCTCAACTTGTGTGTAGCCGGCGCTGATGTTCATACCGGTAAAAATTTCACCGGATATCTCCACCTCAAAACCTTCGCTGGTAAATTCAACACCGCGGTAAATGTTTAACCCTGTTTCAATATCGCGGGTGACCCACTCACCAAAGTTATCCTGGCGGGATTCAAACCAAGCCGCGGTCAGCACCGCATTGGCGCCAAAAATTTCCTGCTTAACGCCCACTTCAGTGCCCTCGCCCTGTACCGGACCCAGTGGCGCTAAATCGGCGTCCACCCAGGTTTGGGCTTTAAACACTTCGCTGTAGCTGGCGTATAGCATGGTACCGTCGGTTACCTCAAAGGTGATACCGGCGTAGGGTACCGTCTCTTGGTCATCGGCGTTTTGCGGCGCCGAGTAGCTGACACCTTCTTGCTCAATATCAACGTTACGCGCGCCCAGTAACAGCGATAACTTGTCGGTTACGTTTAACCGGGTAGATACGTAAAACGAGTTTTGCGTTTGGTCGATATCCGTAGATGAGCTTTCCGGATTGTCGATATCCATGGGCGGATACGGCGTACTGCCCTCGGCCCAGTCACCGCCCACCGGGTCGTCGTAACCGCCCCAGGCGCTGGAGTAGATGGAACGACCGGTAAGTTTAATGTCCGCCAAGTTTACACCGGCGACTAACTCGTGCTCTTGACCGAACAGTGAAAAAGAGCCGCTGACGAACACGTCGATAATATCTTCTTTATCGTTTGCCTCGTAACGGCTGGCAACGCCCACTAGCCCCTCTTCGGTTACCGGGTCTGGCGCACCAGAGAGGTAAAAGTTTTCCCACTCTTTGTCTTGATCATTATGCGTGTAGATAAACTTGGCCATCCACTTATCGCCCAGGTCTTGCTCTAACTCGATAAAAGTGCGGTTTTGCGTTACATCCTGGTAGGCCCACTCAGGCGCGGTGTTGGTAGACTCATCGTAATCGGTTAGCGAGCCGTCGTTGTAAAACAGCGGCAAGGCACCCGATGACATACCATCGTTATGGTTGTCGTTAATACTGTGGCCGATGGTCCAGCGGGTAGAGTCGGTGATATCGCCGCTCAACACCCCGTAAAAAATGCTCAACTCTTTGCCGTAGCGATCCAGATACGATTCGCTGTCTTGCTGCGCCACCACCAAACGACCTTTTAATTTGTCGCCCACAATCTGGCCGGACACATCGCCATCCAGACGGTAGTAATCCCAGCTGCCGGCGGCCGCCGATACTGACGCTTGAAATTCATCGGTAGGACGCTTGCGCACATAGTTAATGGTGGCAGACGGATTCGCCAGACCGGTAGTGAGACCCGTTGCGCCTTTGACCACTTCAACCTGCTCGTAAATAGCGGTATCGTCGTGACCTTGAGTCAGGCCGTAGGAAAAAGGCACACCCACGCCATCGTACTGAAAGTTGACGATATCAAAGCCGCGGGCGGTGTAGTAAGTACGGTCAGTCTCAACCTGTTCTACGGTGACACCGGGCACGTACGACAGCAGAGAGTTCACTTCACGCAAGGCAAAGTCGTCAATTTGATCGCGCGAAATCACCGATACCATTTGCGGGGTTTCAAACACCGACAGATTCAATTTGGTCGCCGACTTTGTCTCCCCTGGCTCACCATAAATCACAATAGATTCGATGTTTTCGGCATCTCCTTCGCCCGAATTATTATCAGTGTCTGCCGCATTTTGAGCGTATACGGCACTACTGGAAAGCGCGATTGCCACAGCAAGCGCTTTGCGTACAAAACAGGTCATGAGCATCTCCGGACTAGTGGCCCCCCAAGGGCCGGAATGACAGGAGCGCTAATGTACAAAACCGCAAAACTTATTGCAAGTCATTATCATTTAGATTTTTGACCCTGATTTTAGAGAAGGCCCGCCGGAAATCTGTTATCAGCCCGATAATCCGCTCACAGCCAGCGAATTTATCCCTTACACAAACGCCTGCGATCTTGTACTCGGACACAAAAAACATGACACTGCGAGGCGAACCACTGAAAGCAGTGGGTGCAAATTCATCTGTGATTTACAGTCACTCGGCCCCATCGGGCTTGCCAAGCCACAAGGATTTGTCATGCCCTGGTTGCTCACTTTCCATATTGCCGCTTTGCTGTGCTGGTGTGGTGCCCTACTTTACCTGCCGGTACTGTTAGCCACACAACACACCACCAGTGCCAACCGCATAACGCTGGCGCGGTTTATTTACACCCATGTCGCTACACCAGCGGCGCTGGCAGCGGTGATTTTGGGCACCCTGGTTTTTGCCGTGCACGACATTTTGGATAGCTGGTTAATAATCAAGCTCGTGCTGGTGAGCTTACTGGTGGTGCTACACCTGTTGACGGGCTGGCTGGTTGCGCGGGTTAGCAACAACGCGCTAGAGCCAGCAAAGATTTACTGCTACCTGCAATTTTGTTTTATTTTTTGCGCGATTACGGCCATTTTTTGGTTGGTGTTGGCCAAACCATTGCTAGGCCATTAAGATGAAACCAGCTCAGTACTCACTCCGATTCTGTATCCACGCCCACTCCATGCTCGTAGACCAACTGGCCACCGAGAATACCGGCAAGAGCAATCAGCACCGCGGTAAGCACAGACAGACTAATGCCCCAGGGCATTACCCAGGCCTGCATATCGTTAAGTCGCAACAGCCAGTTAAGGGTGACCACGGACAACCCCATCACCGCGACCAGAGCGTGACTCCAGGCGGTAATCAGGCGGCGGATTTGCCGCACCGAGAGCAGGTCAATCAAGCCGATCAAACCCGCACCCCAGCCGCACAGTGCGCCGACACCGGCCAGCCACAAGCTGGCGCGGGCCCAGAAAGCATCGGCAGTAATAATAAAACCGGTATCGCTGGCCACCAGCCCCACAAGTGCCGCAACGGGAAAGTG